>NZ_CP062005.1:1569575-1883491 GCF_014840935.1 Halomonas sp. YLGW01
GAGATCCTGGCCGATGTCTATCTGCACATGACCGGCGGCCAGACGGCCCTGACCCTGGAGGCCCGGTCTGGCAATGAGCAGGAAAGCGCCCAGCACAGCAGCGGCATCCGGCGCCTAGACGACCAGCGGCCTCGCCTGGCGGTCATCGCCCCCGACGACGCTGAGCTGTCGGCGCATCATGCCAAGCTGGACGCCATTCGTGAGGCGGCGGGCGAGTGTGCCTGGGATGGCCTGCCGGGCTGGTCGCGGGTGCCTGCGTCTGGTGAGGGTGAGGCAGGCTGATGTTCCAACGCATTCTTCCCAAGGGAGCCACCAGGGGCTGGCTTTTACACCTGCATCGCGGGCGCATCGCTCCCGGTGAGGATGATGTGCCTCTGCGTGGGCCGACGCCCTGGCCGGCCGAGGCGCTGCCTCTCGGCTACTGGCAGGATGAGCCGGTCGCCCTGGTCTTCGACGATGACGATCCTTTGGCGGCGGAGCAATGGCCAGATGGGCGCGCCTGGCTGTCGCACTTGCCGGAGGCCTATTTTCCCCTGCTATCGACGGCCTTGCAGGTCGCCAACTGGTGGCAGGATCATCGCTTCTGTGGTCGTTGCGGGAGCCGAACGCGGCATGTGGCCTGGGAGTTTGCGATGCATTGCGACGCCTGCGGGCACCGCAACTATCCTCGGATATCGCCCTGCATCATCACCCTGGTGACTCATGGTGACGCCATGTTGCTGGGGCGCAGTCCGCGTTTTCCGGCGGGGCGCTACTCGACGCTGGCAGGGTTCATCGAGCCCGGGGAGTCGGCAGAGGAAGCCGTGCGTCGCGAGGTCGGTGAGGAAGTCGGGGTCTCGGTGGGACGCATCAGCTACTTCCGTAGCCAGGCCTGGCCATTTCCGCATTCGCTGATGCTGGGGTTCTTCGCCGAGGCGGCGAGCCGTAAGATTCGCATCGATGATCACGAGATCGCCGATGCCGACTGGTTCCTGCCCCAGGCGCTTCCTGAGCTGCCGCCACCCTTCTCGATTTCGCGCCAGCTGATCGAGACCCATCTAAAATCTGTCGCCGCTCGTGGTCACTGAGGGGGCAAACACGGCCGCTTAGGCAGAGCCGCGGCGCCACCCGTGCAAGGGGGTATGGCGCCGCGACGACACGGCTCAGCGGGGAAAAAGGCTGCTGAGGCGTGTGGCCAGCATGACGTTACCGGTCGCCTTGAGCTGGCCACTCATAAAGGCGCTCATGCCGCTGATATCGCCACTCATCACGCCCCTGAGGGTGTCGCTGGACATCGACAGCGTCACCGACGGGTCGTCGTGTTCACCTGCCTGGACATCCAAGTTGCCGTTCTTGACCACCAGATAATAGCTGCCCTTGTCGCTGAAATTGAACTGGAAGACATCGTCCATGCCTACGGCGGCTTGTGGGTCGAAGCGTGTCTGGAGCTTATCGAGTACATTGTCGGTCATGACGAATCCTTGAATGACGGTGGCGGCAAGGAGGGGCTGAAAGCGATAGCCTTTGATAGGGTGAGGCTATTTAAAGGGGATGTTTTAATCAAGTCTTTATCATGAGGGGCTGACAGACGCTTTTCCCTGCGTCCGGCAAGATGAGGCACACAGCCCAATGATCAGCCCCACGCCGAAGGAGAGTGGAGTGAACGACTGGCTACAGGATTATGCGTTATTTTTTGCTCAGGCCCTGACCCTGCTGGCCATGCTGGCGGTCGTCATGGTGCTGATCAACCGAGGTCGTGGTGAGGGGGAGGAGCGCGCTCAGCTGCGTATCGAGGAGCTGAACCAGCGCCAACGCAAGCGGGTACGGCGCCTGAAGGTGGCGGCCGCCGAGCCTCAGGGGCGTAAGCGGCTGCTGAAAGGCTTTCGCCGCGATGACAAGCGCAAACACAAGCAACAGCGTGATGATGCTTCGCAGGCTAATGTCTGGGTGCTCGATTTCCATGGAGACCTGAAGGCGTCCGGGACGTCGCGTCTGGCCGAGGAAGTTTCCGCGTTACTGGAGGTGGTGGAAGAGGGCGACGAAGTAGTGGTGCGTCTCGAGTCCGCCGGCGGGCTGGTCCACGCCTATGGGCTGGCCGCCGCCCAGCTGGATCGCCTGCGCGAGGCGGGCGTGACCACCCGCATCTGCGTCGACAAGGTGGCGGCGAGCGGCGGTTACATGATGGCCTGCTGTGCCGACAGGGTGCAGGTGGCGCCCTTTGCGGTGCTGGGCTCGATCGGCGTGGTGGCTCAGGTGCCGAATGTCCATCGTCTGTTGAAGCGTCACGATGTCGATGTCGAGGTACTGACCGCGGGACGCTACAAGCGCACGCTGACGGTGCTGGGGGAAAATACCGAGGAGGGGCGCGACAAGTTTCTCGCGGATCTGGAGCATACCCACGAACTCTTCAAGCGTCATATCGCCGAGCGACGCCCGTCGATGGATACCGAACAGCTGGCCACCGGCGAGATATGGTACGGCCGCGAGGCCGTCGAGAAGGGGCTGGCCGACGAGGTCATGACCAGTGATGCGTACCTGCTCTCGCGCATGCAGGAGGCGCGGGTCTTCTCCGTGCGCTTGGAAGCCCAGAAGCGTCTGCCCGAGCGGCTGGGGCTATCGCTGTCGGCCGGTGTCGAGCGTGGCGTGACTCGGCTGCTGGAAGCGGTGGATGCAAGCCGCTGGCTCAAGCGTTGACCGTCGGAGCTAACCCGGTGTCATGGTATCCCCTCGTCGGGCGACGGGGCGTGAGCGTGTCCAGGCGCTTCACATAAGCCCCGTCTCAAGTCCATCTGGTCAACGCCGAGTAGCTGGAGGCACGGGCCGTCACCATCGCCCGATGGTGACGGCCCGTGCGCGTCTTGTGCTGTCGGCTACTTGGGTTTCACCACAATCAGGAGGCCTGGTTCAGGAAGAGCCGGCTCAGGGCATCGATGACGATCCGCGCCTGATCACCCTGCAGAGAATAGTAGATGGTCTGCGACGCTCGCCGGGTGGTGACCATGCCTTCCCGGCGGAGAATGGCCAGATGTTGAGAGAGGGCGGATTGACTGAGGCTCAGGCGCGCATTCAGCTCGGAAACAGAGAGCTCGGCCTCTTCGAGAAGGCAGAGAATGCGGAGCCGGTTTTCGTTCGCCATGGCCTTGAGTAGCGAAGTGGCCGAGCTCAACACGGGATCTCCGGCTTCAAGCAGTTGGATGGCGGGTTGCCGCGGGCTCATGAAGTGGTCTCCTGGCGGTGCGGTCGTGCAATCGTGGTATCACCAGCGAGGCATGCAGGACACGCAGGATGGGAAATGCCGATTGATCACCTTCCCTGGCAGGTTGCCGGCACCGTTGTCGTATGTCGCCCTTCGAGAAACGGAGCGGCCAATAATGAGGCTTTCTACGAAGTCATCGGATGGATGTTTCTCGCCTCATTAAGCGATTCTTTTATATTGGTTTAGTAAAATTTTATTAACACTGCAAGCATGAATCACTTAAGTCTAACGTAGTATCAACGCTTGGCTGGCGGGGGTAGGCGGCAAGGTGTGCCCTGATGAGCGATGTTTTTGTCAACAATATTACCGTAAAGATCAATAATTAGCCCATTGTCGCAGAGAAAATCCTGAAGAAAACTCTAGAGTGTCAACAATCATCTCGCACGGGTCGACTTGCCGTTGCGCCGGCACTGTCGTCGAGGACGCTCATTTCAAGAAGGGTGCTGCCATGAGCCGCTATCAGGATGCCTACCGTCATGCCATCGATTCCCCCGAGTCTTTCTGGGCCGAAGAGTCTCGTCGTATCCCCTGGATGACACCGCCCAAGACCATCCTCGAGCATGACGAGCAGGGGCATGCTCGCTGGTACGTGGATGGTGAAATGAACACCTGCCATGCCGCGCTGGACTACCACGTCGATCAGGGTCGCGGAAATCAGGCCGCCGTGCTGTGGGACTCGCCGGTGACCGGGCAGCGCCGGCGACTGAGCTACCGGGAATTGCGCGATGAGGTGGCGGTCTTTGCCGGAGCGCTTGAAAAGCTGGGCGTCGCCAAGGGCGATCGCGTGGTGATCTATATGCCCATGGTGCCTGAGGCACTGGTGGCCATGTACGCCTGCGCGCGACTGGGCGCCATTCATTCGGTGGTGTTTGGCGGCTTTGCCCCCCATGAACTCGCCATGCGCATCGACGATGCCGAGCCAAAGGTGGTGGTGGCGGCCTCCTGCGGGATCGAGATCGATCGGGTCATTCCCTACAAGCCGATGCTTGATGAGGCACTGACGCAGAGCCGACATCAGCCTGAGGGCTGCGTCATTCTGCAGCGCGACCAGGCGCGGACCGAACTCGGTCCACGGGACCATGACTGGGTGTCGCTGGTCGGTGAAGCCGAGCCGGTGGCCTGTGTGCCGGTCAAGGCCACCGATCCGTTGTATATTCTTTACACCTCAGGCACCACCGGGAAACCCAAGGGCGTGGTGCGCGACAATGGCGGTCATGCCGTGGCGCTGCATTATTCCATGGATGTCATCTACGACATGGCTCCCGGAGAGGTGTTCTTCTCGGCCTCTGACGTGGGCTGGGTGGTGGGGCATTCCTATATCGTCTATGCCCCGTTGCTGCGCGGCTGCACCACCCTGGTCTATGAGGGCAAGCCGGTGCGCACGCCGGATGCTGGCGCCTTCTGGCGGTTGATCGCCGAGTATGGTGTGAAGACGTTCTTCACCGCCCCGACGGCCTTTCGCGCCATCAAGAAGGAGGACCCGGACGGCAAGTGGCTCGAGAAGTACGACATCTCCTGCCTCAAGTCCTTGTTCCTGGCCGGTGAGCGACTCGACCCGCCGACCTACCACTGGCTCAATGACCTGCTGAAGGTGCCCGTGATTGACCACTGGTGGCAGACCGAGACCGGCTGGCCGATTGCCGCCAATCTACAGGGACTCGCGCCCGTGCCCAGCAAGGCAGGCTCGGCGACCTTCCCCGTGCCCGGCTTCAATGTTCAGGTGCTGGGTCGCGATGGCGAACCGGTGACGGTGGGAGAAGAGGGCAGCGTGGTGATTCGCGAGCCGATGCCTCCGGGTTGCCTGGCGGGCATCTGGGGGGATCCCTTGCGCTTCCAGCAGGCCTACATGTCGGCGTTCCCGGGCTGTTACCTGACTGGCGATGGTGGTCACTTCGATGAAGACGGGTATCTCTTCATCATGGGGCGTACCGATGATGTCATCAATGTCGCCGGGCATCGCCTCTCCACAGGGGAAATGGAGGAGGTGCTTGGCGGCCATCCCGCCGTCGCCGAGTGTGCGGTGATTGGCATTCACGATGCGCTGAAGGGGCAGGTGCCGGTAGGGCTGGTCATTCCCAAGGATGGCTTCGACGGCGACGAGCCTGCCCTCGAGGAGGCACTGATGGCCCTGGTGCGCGAGCGGATTGGCGCCATCGCCAGTCTCAAGCAGGTGCTGGTGGTAAACCGCTTGCCCAAGACCCGGTCGGGCAAGATCCTGCGCAAGTTGCTGCGCACCATCGCTGATGGCAAGGAGTTCGCGATTCCCTCTACCATCGATGATCCGACCAGCCTGCAGGAGGTGCATGATTTGATGTGCGAACGCGACCTGGGCCTGGCGAGTCAGGCCCAGTCCCGGGACTGATCCTGCGGGGGGATGACGACCTGTTGTACATGATGGCTGTCGCGACACTGCCAGTCAGCGCCGGTTGATCAGAGCTAGCTCCCCACCGGCAAGAGGCCACTCTCATCGAGGGTGGCCTCTTCTTTGTGCAGCCTGTCATGCGAGTGGGGTGGAGCCCAAGCGGCTGCGTCAGGCGATCGCGGCACGCTGTTGACGATGGTGCTGCCAGGCCACGGCAAGGGCCAGGGTCGTCAGCGTGACGATCAGGCCCAGCAGGCTGGTGCCGCCGAGGCCCAGCGTCAGGTAGCCGGCGAGAGTGGACATCGCCCCCAGGCCTGCATAGGGCAGCTGGGTGAGCACGTGGTCGATGTGATGGCAGGCGGCGCCGGTGGAGGAGAGGATGGTGGTGTCGGAAATCGGCGAGCAGTGATCGCCGAAGACGGCCCCGGCCAATACCGCACCCATCATCGGCAGCAGCATGGCCAGTTCGGTGGCCGCCGCCATGTCGCCGGCGATGGGCAGCATGATGCCGAAGGTACCCCAGCTGGTACCGGTGGCGAACGCCATGAGGCCGGCCAGCACGAACAGCAGCATCGGTAGCCACTGGGCAGCCAGCACGCCCTCGACCAGGCTGGCCAGGTAGGCGCCGGTGCCCAGATCCGAGATGATGCCGGTCAATAGCCAGGCCAGTACCAGGATATACACCGCCGGCAGCATGCTATGGATGCCGCGCAGCAGGGCGAGGCCGGCGCGGCGGCGCACCGATGACCGCGGCCACAGCAGCGCAAGGGTAGCCACCAGGGCCACGGCGCCGCCGACGAGCAGTGATCGCGCGACGTCGGTCTGCTCGAAGGCGCCCAGCAGGCTGAAGGCGACGCCCTCGGTACGCAGTGCCGTCGCCCCGGTATAGACAATCATCGCCACGGTAGCGGCCACCAGGATCAGGATCGGCATCAGCAGATCGCGGGTGCGCCCGCCCGGCGCCTCTTCGATGGTCAGGTTGCCGGGCGGCTCGCCGCGGGAGGCATCGAAGACCTGTCCCTGGCGGGCCATGGCGGCATGCCGGCGCATGGCGCCGAGATCCAGATCCAGCCAGGCGCTGGCCAGCACCAGCACCAGGGCACTGATGGCATAGAAGTTCAGCGCCGAGATTTCCAGGAAGGCCTTGAGAGCAGTGATGTCGGTGACGGCGTGAGTGACCAGTACTCCGCCGATCAGGCTGATGATGTAGGCCCCCCAGCTGGAGATCGGGGTGATCACGCAGATCGGGGCGGCGGTGGAGTCGATCAGATAGGCGAGCTTGGCGCGGGAGATGCCCTGTCGGTCGGTCAGCGGTCGACTGATGTTGCCGACGGCGAGGCTGTTGAAGTAGTCATCGATGAAGATGACCGCGCCCAGCAATACCGTGGTGACCTGCGCGCCGCGGCGGGTCCTGACGTGTTCCCGGGCCCATTCACCGAAGGCTCGCGTGCCGCCGGACAGCGTGACCAGCGCGACCATGGCGCCTAGCAGCAGCAGGAAGGCAAGGATCGACAGGTTCCAGCCGTTGGCTTCACCGAGGCCTGTGGCACCCGGCTCGGGTAGCGTCCAGAACACGCCGATCAGCCGACCGGCCAGGCCCTGGAGGGTGGGCAGGGGCTGGAAGTCATAAAGCAGCAGCGCGCCCACCAGGCTGCCCATGGCAAGCGATAGCAGGACGCGTCGGGTGATCACGGCAAGGCCAATGGCCACCAGCGGGGCCAGCAGTGACAGATAGGAGGTGGCGTGTGACGTCAGTTCCATGAGGATCGGTATCGTGTTGGGCGCAGGGCGCGCAGCGTATGGTCGAGGGCTTCCGGGGCGCGGATTATGCCCGAGTGCCGGGGGCGGAGAAAGGCGCGATGGGCTTGTGCAGCAAAAAATCTCGTGGTTAGGCAAAACCCTGGTGGATGTGTGACAAAAGAGCCCCGTTTTGAGGAGATGCTTGCGCATCCGCGCATTCTATGAAGAATGGCGGGCACCAACGACGACAAAGGGTGCCCAGCGTTACCATGGATGCTTCATTCTCTGACCTTTTTACCGACCTGGTCGGCGCCGGCAACGGCCTGATCTGGGGCAGCGTGCTGATCTACCTGCTGATCGGTGCCGGCCTGCTGTTCACCATCATGACGGGCGGTGTGCAGTTTCGCTATTTCGGCCACATGTTCAAGCTGCTCAAGCGTTCCCGCGAGGGCGGGGCGGGCATTTCGTCATTCCAGGCCCTGTCGACCAGCCTGGCGGCCCGCGTAGGGACCGGCAACCTGGCCGGCGTAGCGGTGGCCATCTACTTCGGTGGCCCCGGTGCCGTCTTCTGGATGTGGATGACCGCCCTGGTGGGCATGTCGACCAGTTTCGTCGAGTCGACTCTGGCACAGGCCTACAAGGTCAACCACGGTGATCAGACCTTCCGCGGGGGGCCGGCCTATTACATCGAGCGCGGCCTCGGCTCGCGCTGGCTGGCCACGGCCTTCTCTGTCTGCCTCATCATTGCCTTCGGCCTCGCCTTCAACAGCGTGCAGGCCAACTCCATTGCCCTGGCCATGGAACAGGCCTTCGAGATCCCGACCTGGATCGTCGGTGCGGCCCTGGTGGTGGTGGTGACGCCGATCATCTTCGGTGGCCTGAAGTCCATCGCCCGGGTCGCCGAACTGATCGTGCCGCTGATGGCGGTGCTGTATCTCGCGCTGGCGTTGATCGTGGTGGCGATGAATGCCTCCGAGCTGCCCGGTGCGATCATGACCATCCTGCGCAGCGCCTTCGGCCTCGAGCAGGCGGCCGGTGGCGCCGTGGGCTATGCCGTGGCGCAGGCGATGATGCAGGGCATCAAGCGGGGCCTCTTCTCCAACGAGGCCGGCATGGGCTCGGCGCCCAACGCCGCCGCCACCGCCAGCACCTCGCCGAACCATCCGGCGGCGCAGGGCTTCATCCAGATGCTGGGGGTCTTTCTCGATACCCTGGTGATCTGTACCGCCACGGCGGCGATCATCATCATCTCCGGTCCGATGATGACCAGCGGCGATGCCCCGAACGGTATCCAGCTCACGCAGATGGCGCTGTCCTCCCACGTCGGTGACTGGGGCGGCATGTTCATCGCCGTGGCGATCCTGCTGTTCGCCTTCACCTCGGTGATCGCCAACTACTCCTATGGCGAGAGCAACATCGAGTACCTGGCCGGTCCGCGTCGTGCACGCACCGCGGTGTTCATCTATCGCCTGGCGGTGCTGGCGATGGTGATGATCGGCTCGGTGAGCAGCCTGAAGGCCATCTGGGGCTTCGCCGACCTGTCGATGGGCATGATGGCGCTGATCAACCTGGTGGCGATCCTGCTGCTGTCGCCCCTGGCCGTTGCCCTGTTCAAGGACTACGACCGTCAGGTTCGTGCCGGCGTTGATCCGGTGTTCGACCCGCGGCGCTTCCCCAAGCTCGTCGGCAAGGTCGATCCCCAGGCCTGGCCGGAGCGTGATGCGCCGGTGACCTCGGAGAGCGGCAAGCCCGCCGAGGCCCGCTAGGCGCTGTTTCCCCCTCTCTGAGGGAGCGGGTATACTGCGTAAGTGATAGGCGCCACGGCTCATGCCGTGGCGCCTTGTGTTTCGAGGGTTCCCTCACCCCTCCGTCATTCAAAAAGGTGGCACATGTTTACTCTGACATCCGCCCAGGCCAGCCGTTGCCTGGGCATCCTGGTGGCGTTTCACATTGGCGTGATCGCCGCCAGCAACTACCTCGTTCAGCTGCCGTTCACGCTGTTTGGCTTCCATACCACCTGGGGCGCGTTCAGCTTCCCGTTCATCTTCCTGGCCACTGACCTGACCGTACGACTCTTCGGCAAGGGGCCGGCGCGTATGATCATCGCCCGGGTGATGCTGCCGGCCTTGCTGGTGTCCTATGCCATCTCGGTGATCTTTCCCCAGGGCAGCTTCGCCGGACTCGGCGCGCTTGCCGAATGGAACCTGTTCGTCGGTCGCATTGCCCTGGCGAGCTTCATGGCCTATGTACTGGGCCAGCTGATGGACATTCAGGTCTTCGACCGGCTGCGTCGCCTGCGCGCCTGGTGGGTGGCGCCGGCGATCTCGACCCTGTTTGGCAACCTGGCGGATACCTTCGCCTTCTTCTCGATTGCCTTTTACAACAGCCCGGATGCCTTCATGGCCGCGCATTGGCCGGAAATTGCCTGGGTGGACTATGTCATCAAGCTGGGGATCAGCCTGCTGCTCTTCCTGCCCCTGTACGGTCTATTGCTGGGCTGGCTCAGCCGGCGCCTGATGGCCTGGACGGGGCAGGACGACCGTGATCCGGTACTCGCCCAGTGACGCCGGGCCCGCTCGCCGACTCTCATTCATGTTCATCGGCTCTCATTTCAGGAGACCTCATGACAGCTGAACTGCATACCCTCGACAGCGGCGGCGAAGGCACGCCGCTGGTGGTGATCCATGGCCTGCTGGGCAGCGCCGACAACTGGCGCTCTCATCTCAAGCAGTGGGAGCGCCGCCATCGGGTGGTGGCGCTGGATCTGCGTAATCACGGTCGCTCGCCTCACCTGGAAGGCATGTCCTATCGGGCCATGGCCGAGGACGTGATGGCGGCGCTGGATCGCCTGGAGATCGCGCGCTGCCACCTGTTAGGCCACTCGATGGGCGGCAAGGTGGCCATGAGCCTGGCGCGGCTGTCTCCCGAGCGGGTGGATTCCTTGATCGTGGCCGATATCGCCCCGGTCACCTACGACCACGGCCACGACGCCATCTTCAAGGCCCTGCGTCACGCCGAGGCCAACGCGCCGGCTAATCGCCGTGAGGTGGATGCCCTGATGGCCGAGCACGTCGATGAAAAGGCGATTCGCCTGTTTCTGGCGACAAATCTGGAGCGTGACGAGGAGGGCGGCATGCGCTGGCGGGTCGGGCTCGATCATATCGAGGCCGGCTACGACGATATCCGCGGCGAGCCGGCCGGGGAGGGTGCCTTCGAGGGGCCGAGCCTGGTGCTGCGCGGCGGGCGCTCGAACTACGTGACCGATGCGCTGGTACCGTCGGTGAAAGAGGTGCTGCCGTCGGCTCAGATCGCGACCCTCGATGCCGGTCACTGGCTGCATGCCGAGCAGCCCACGGCCTTTCAGCGGGCGGTGACCGAGTTCATCGAGACGCTGGATCAGTCCTCTCGGGGCTGAGGCGTCTCGTCGGTGTCCAGTAGCTGAATCGTGCGCGTCGCCGTGCCCTGGTCGTGAGCCTGATCCCGATCCAGGGCGCGGCGCAGGATCTTGTAGGTATCGATATCGAAGCTCACCGGCTGGCCGTCGAGCGTGGCCAGCGAGGCCTGGTCCAGGCGCTCGATGCTTCCCAGATAGCACCACTGATCGACCACATGCCAGGCGAGCACGCTGTCGCCCTCCATGCCCTCGCCGATGGCGACTCGCCCGGGCCAGGGCCACTGCTGCACGCGAAGGCGCGCCAGGGCTTCCCGGGCCCGTGCATCGTGGGCGTCCCTCGATTCCTGGCCGTGGCAGGCGCCGCGACAGCGACCCAGCTGGCTGGAGAAGCAGCGCCCGCGTCCCTTTTCCAGCCCCAATAGCCGGGGGCAGAGCCCGTGGTGCTCGGCAATCTGCTTGAGGGCCTGACGCGCCTCCTTGCCGGCATGAAAGAGGCCGTACAGCGGCTCATCCTTGCGACCCGCGATCTCCTCCGCACGCACCAGCCGGGGCGCCGTCTCACCCGCCGGCCATTGCCAACCCATCAGCCCGCCCTGGCGGCGCAGCCGGCGGTTCATGATCGGTAGCCGGCTCTTGATCAGTCGTGCCTCGAGCAGCTGGGCCCCCAGGTCTCCCGCCGTCTCATGCCACTCGAGATCCTGGATCTGCTGGGTCAGGCGCATCTTGCGATCTTGGCTCAGGTCGTCGTGAAAATGCGTCAGCACCCGGGCTCGCAGGTTGATGCTCTTGCCGATATAGAGCGGCAAGCGATTGTGGCCATAGAAGAGATAGACCCCGGGACGCTCGGGGATCTCCTGCATCAGGCCGGGGTCCAGCTGGCTGGGCAGGCTCGGCATGCGACGCTGCTCGGCCAGCAGGGTGGCGAAGTGATCCTCGTCCACCTGGGTCTGCCAGTGTTGCCAGAGGGCGAGCAGTGCCTCTGCATCGCCCTCGGCCCGGTGACGCGCCTGACGGGGCAGGTCATAGCGCTCGATGAGGGCGTCGAGATTGTGGTGAGGGTGTTCAGGGGCCAGGCGCCGGGACAGCTTCAAGGTGCAGAGGGTGCGGGCACGAAACTGGATATCGGCGCGGGCGAATTCGTTACGCAGGAAACCATAGTCGAAGCGCATGTTATGGGCGACAAGCTCGGCATCGCCGAGAAAGGCGTAGAAAGCGTCGGCCAGATCGGCGAAGCGCGGGGCATCTTCGACCATGGCCTCCGTGATGCCGGTGAGGCGCTGGATCTGGGCAGGAATGGGCTGCCCCGGATTGACCAGCTGCACGAACCGCTCGACGACTTCGCCATCGAACACCTTGAGGGCGGCGATTTCGGTGATACGGTCCCGGGTAGTGCGGGTGCCGGTCGTTTCCAGGTCGAGAAACACCTTGATCATGATCGCTGGCCCGATGCTGGACGCGAGTGCGGGTGCCTCTTTGGGTCAGGTTGAATTGGGGTTCATCGCCAGCTGGGCCACGGGGATATCCTCGTCGATGAAGGCCCGCTCCTGAAGGAAGGCATCGAAGGTGGCATAGCGGTCGGTATTGAGCATGCCGGGGCTCGGCGCCATCCGCCTCAAGGTGGCAGCCCAGGCTCGCCGGTTGGCCTCGCTGTCGATGCCGGGCTCTTCCTCGATCAGCAGCGACCAGGCCGCCTCCGGGTGATTGATCATCCAGTTGGTGGCCTCCTCTAGCGCGGCAAGCAGGTGTCGGATGTCGTCGCGCTTGCTCTCGAGACGCTCGCGGTTGGCGATCAGTACCAGGCCATCATGGCGCGGCAGGCCATGCTCCTCGGCGAGGAAGTGCCGGCTGGTAATGCCTTCCTGCGCGAGCAGCGCCGGCATGACGTTGCGGGGCGCACCTATCACCGCATCGACGCGTTTCTCGACCAGTGCACGCACCATGGCAAAGTCGATCTTTTCGAGTGTGACGTCATTCAGCGTCATGCCGTGATGATTCAGCATGGTGGCGAGGACAGGATTGATGCTGTCCTGGAAGGCGTAGCCGACGGTCTTTCCTGCCAGCTCCGTGAGCTTGGTGATATCACTGTCCTCGCGCACGATCAGTGACGAGAGCGGGGTGTCGATCAGGGTGGCGATGCGCACCAGTGGTAGCCCTTGGGCGATCAGCATGTGAAGCTGCGGTTCACGCCCCAGAGCCAGGTCGGCACGATCCGCCGCTACCAGTTTCGCCGGCACGCTGGGGTCTGCCGGCGTGGTAATGGTCAGAGTTACCCCTTGGCGCTCGAGCTCGCCATGGGCCTGAGCGACGAACAGCGCGGCATGCTGAGGAGAAGGGTACCAGTCGAGCACCAGGTGAAGTTCCCGTGTCGGTGGTGGCTCGATCGGCTCGGGTGACCCTTGGACAATCGAGGGAACCTCGACGGCAGGCTCGGCAGCGCGGCCGGAAGCCTCGTTCTCGGCTGCTGCCGCCTGGGGAGTGTCCTGCCCGGTTGCGTCCGTCCCACTCTCGACCGCCTCGGCAGGTGGCGTGTCTTTCTGGGCCTGCGATGCTGCCTCGGGGGCTTGCGCCCAGGCCGGCAGGCTCGCCACTGCTGCGGCCACCAACAGGCCCGCCATCAACAGTGGTGATCGCCAGACGTAGCGCCTCGACGGCCGCATCGAACGAATAGACATCAACAGAAGACTCCCGAGGCATAGGGGTGTGTGGATTCATCGGTCAATCCGGACCAGTTTATCCCTCCTGAGCATGAATGAGCCAGCCGCGGCCCGCCGGGTTCGTCGCCGCCTTGGAGTGGCTATGCCATAATGGCGCCCTGTTTGGCTCGATCACGGATGACCATGGACAGCATCAATACTCTCTTTCTGCTCAGTGGTTTCCTGATCACTTTGAGCATTCTGGCAAGCCGGCTTTCCACCCTGTTTGGCCTTCCTCTGTTGGTCATTTTTCTTGGCCTTGGCATGCTCGCCGGTGAGGAAGGGGTGCTGGGCATCCAGTTCGATGATTACTCCCTTGCCTTCCTGATCGGCCACCTGGCCCTGGCGATGATCCTGCTTGACGGTGGCCTGCGCACGCGCCTGAAAACCTTTCGGGTGGGCTTCAAGCCCGCGCTGTCGCTGGCGACCTTCGGTGTCTTCATCACCAGCGGGGTGGTGGGGCTGCTCGCCATGTGGGTCTTCGACCTGACCCTGATCCAGGGGTTGCTGGTCGGCGCCATCGTTGGCTCCACCGATGCCGCGGCGGTGTTCTCGATGCTCGGCGGTCAGGGCATCAACCTCAATGAGCGGGTCGGGGCGACCCTCGAGATCGAATCCGGCACCAACGACCCGATGGCGATCTTCCTGACACTGACGCTGGTCGAGCTGCTGGTCGGTGATCTGGGCGGGATGGCCGGCACCCTGATTTTCCTCTTCACCCAGTTTGGCCTGGGGCTGGCGATCGGCCTGGGCGCCGGTTGGTGCATCGCGCGGCTCTTGCGTTGGCTGGATCTGGCGCCGGGGCTCTATTCATTGCTGGCGCTGGCACTCGGCTTTTTCGTGTTCGGTGCCACCAGCTGGCTGGGCGGAAGCGGTTTCCTGGCCATCTATCTGACGGGCTTGATGATCGGCAACCAGCCGGGGCGACATCTCGACTTCATCCTGCCGGTGCACGATGGCCTCGCCTGGCTCAGCCAGATCGGACTCTTCCTGGTGCTCGGCCTGCTGGTTAACCCAAGCGAAGTGCTCGAGTTTGCGCTGCCGTCGCTGTTGGTGGCGCTGGCGCTGATCTTCGTGGCCCGCCCGTTGGCGGTGTTGATCGCGATCAAGCCTTTCTTCAAGTTTCGCTGGCGAGAGGTCGGCTTCATTGCCTGGGTGGGGCTGCGCGGAGCGGTGCCGATCGTGCTGGCGATTTTCCCGGTGATCGGCGGGGTGGAGAATGCCTCGCTGTACTTCAATGTCGCCTTCGCGGTGGTGCTGCTGTCGCTGCTGATCCAGGGCGGCAGCCTGCCGCTGATGGCGCGCTGGATGAAGGTCGAAGTGCCTGCCACGGTGACGCCCAACAAGCGCGGGCCGCTGGGCGTCTTGCCGGAGAACGACTACGAGATGTTCGTGTATCAGGTCGAGGATCAAGCCCTGGAAGGTGTGCCCATTCGCCTGCTGCGCTTTCCCTCGGGGGCCCTGATTTCTGCCATGTTCCGTCAGCATGTGATGCTGCATCCCAAGGGCAGTACCGAATTGCGGTTCGGTGATGTGGTCTGCGTGATCGGCCGCAGCGATGACCTGCCGGCGTTGAACCGTCTCTTCAATGGTGATGCCCGCCTGGAGCGGGCGCGCGCCTTCTTTGGCACCTTCACCCTGGAAGGCGATGCCCTTATGTCGGATGTGGCCGAGGCCTATGGTCTGACCCTCAGCCCCGGGGAGAAGGAGATGACGCTGGGGGAATATGTGTCGCTCAGGGTAGGAGGGCACCCGGTGGTAGGCGATGACGTGGATTGGCATGGCTTCCACTGGGTAGTCAGCGAAATGCGCGGCAATCAGATCACCAAGGTGGGCCTGCGCCTCTACTATTAATTAATGCCATGAAATACCGGAGCAGCGTCGTAACGCATTGATCGCAAACTGCCTCTTGACGAATCGAGCGAAGCTGGTAGTATATGCATCCGTAAGCCGGAGGGATGGCAGAGCGGTTTAATGCACCGGTCTTGAAAACCGGCGTAGGCTAATACCTACCCAGGGTTCGAATCCCTGTCCCTCCGCCATAATTTGAAAAGGGACCAGCAATTGCTGGTCCCTTTTTTTGTTTGGTCGGCGACGAATCCCCTCGTCAGCACGTGGGCCGTAACCTGGTGATGGCGCCATTCTCTCATCAGTGCACCTGCCCAACCCGCCAAAGACATTCGGTGTGCCTCTTTGTCCCAGCGCGGTGACCCGCATTAGGTTGTATCATCACTTGATGATTTACCTGTTGTGACGGGGGTGCTGTGCTCAAGCGATTCATTCCCTTGCTGATCCTGGCCGTGGGTGGGGCGGCGTTTGTCTATCTCAAGATGACGGCGCCGGCACCGGTCGAGGTCACGGCCCAGGAGCGAAGCTGGCGCGTGACGTCCATGCCCGTCGAGCTTTCGTCTCACCGCCCGGTTTTGCCGCTGTATGGCAGCGTGGTGGCGCCGGATCTGATCACCGTGACCGCGCCTCTGGCGGCGCGGGTGGCGATGCGGCCGGTACAGGACGGGCAGCGGGTGGCCGAGGGCGAGCTGCTGGTGGCGCTTGACGACGCCGACGTGCAGCCGCCGCTGACGCAGGCGCGTGCCGAGGTCGCCGATCTGGAGGCACAGGTCGAGAGCGAGCAGATTGGCTATGCCAATGATCAGCAGGCGCTGAAGCGGGAGCAGGCGATTCTCGATAATGCGCAGCGCCGTCTCGAGCGGGCCCGCTCACTGGCATCCCGTAATCTCCTGTCCCAATCCGAGCTGGATGATGCCCGTGACGGTGAAGGTCAGGCGCGCCTGACCGTGACCAACCGTCAGCGCCTTCTCGACGAGCATCCGACCCGTCTCAAGCGCCTCGAGGCCCAGCTCGCGCGTGCGCGTGCGAGTCTTGAGGCAGTCATGCGGGATGCCGCGCGCAGCCGCGTGATGGCGCCCTTCGATGGCGTGGTCACGCGCATCGAGGCGGCTCCCGGGGATCGAGTCGCCAGCGGTGCGGCGTTGTTGAGCATCTATCCCGTGACGGGGCTGGAGCTGCGCGCGCGAGTGCCGAACCGCTACCAGGACGAGATTCTCACGGCGTTGCGCGAGGGCCGACCCCTTCGAGCCAGGGAGCCCGAGCGAGACCTTGTCCTGCGCCTGGAGCGGCTGGCCGGGGAAAGCGATCCTGCCGGCACCGAGGCCATCTTGTCGATCGCAACGGAAAGCGGTCTGGTGCGCCCTGGCAGCATACTGGCCGTGTTGCTCGAGCTGCCTCCGGCGGCCGATACGCTGGCCGTGCCTTATAGCACCCTCTATGGCAACGATACCCTCTACTTGATCAATGACGACGACCGGCTCGAACGGCTGAGCGTGACCGTACTGGGCGAGACTGTGCCGGGTGAGACAGTGATGGGTGAGACAGTGATGGGCGGGACACTGATGCCTGCAGGAGAACGCTGGCTGCTGGTGAGAAGCCCAGCCCTGGCGACGGGGCAGCGAGTCGTGACGACCCATCTGCCCAATGCGGTGGATGGTCTCAGGGTCGATGACGGCTCGGTGGCCACGGTCAGCGGCGAGGAGCCGAGGTCTTGAGTCGGCGCCGCGGCATTATCGGCTTCTTCGTCCACCACAAGGTGGCGGCCAACCTGATCATGTTGATGATGCTGCTGGGCGGATCACTGGCATTGCTGCGCATGAACATCCAGTTCTTCCCGACCTTCGCACTGGATGTGGTCAGCGTGCGGGTGGCCTGGAGCGGGGCCTCGGCGGAGGACGTCGAAGAGGGCATCACCGTGCCGCTGGAGCAGCGCCTGAAGAGCGTGGATGGTCTCAAGCGCATGAGTTCCACCTCGGGCCAGGGCGTGTCGAGTCTGACACTTGAGTTTAACGAGGGTACCGACCCCGTCATTGCACTGGATGATGTCCGCCAGCAGGTCGATGAATTCACCAATCTGCCCGCCGAGGCCGAGGAGCCCCAGGTGATTCGGGTCGCCCGCTACGACCCGATCGCGAGGCTCTTGGTGCATGGCGACCTTGCCCCCGCGGAGCTGCGCCGGCTGGCGCATCGCTTCGAGAATGAACTCCTGCAGGCCGGTATCGACCGGGTCGAGGTCAGTGGCCTGCCGGCGCAGCAGATCAGCATCGAGGTGCCCGCCGAACGGCTGATGGCTCTCGAGCTAAGCCTCGATCAGATCGCCGAGCGGGTGCAGGGCATGTCCCGCGACCTGCCGGCGGGACTGATCGGGCAGCAGGACAGTACCCGGGAGCTGCGGGCGGTGGAGCAACGGCGCGATCCCCAAGCCTTCGCCGAGCTTCCCGTCATCGCCGATCAACGGGCCCAGCTGCGCCTCGGGGATATCGCTACCCTGCGCCAGGAACCCCAGGACGGTCAGGCCAGCCTGTCGCGGGACGGAGCGCCGGCGGTCGAGCTGTTGCTGCAGCGTGCCGAGAACGGCAACTCCCTCGAGGCCGCCCGGGTATTCGAGCAGTGGCTGGCCGAAACCCGCCCGACGCTGCCGCCGTCGGTGACGCTGGAGGCCTATGACGAGAGCTGGCAGCTGATCGACGATCGCATCTCCCTGCTGGTCGGCAACGGACTGGGCGGGCTGGTGCTGGTCATGCTGCTGCTGTATCTCTTCCTGCCCGGGAGAGTGGCCTTCTGGGTGGCGGTGGGCATTCCCACCGCCTTCCTGGCGGCGCTGGCGGTGCTGTGGGGCATCGGTGGGTCGATCAACATGATTTCGCTGTTCGCGCTGATCATGGCGCTGGGGGTCATCGTCGATGATGCCATCGTGGTCGGTGAGGATGCCGATGCCCACTATCGGCTGGGCGAGGCCTCGCATCTCGCCTCGGAGGGGGCGGCCCGGCGCATGGTCTGGCCGGTGCTGGCCTCGTCCCTGACCACCGTGGCCGCCTTCATGCCGCTGCTGGTCGTCGGCGGGGTGATCGGCAACATTCTCGTCGATATTCCCCTGGTGATGATCTGCGTGCTGGCGGCGTCATTGCTTGAGTGCTTCATCGTGCTGCCGGCGCATCTGCGCCATGCCTTCCAGCCGGCGTCGCCGGGCCGACGCTCGCATCCTGTCACGCGGCTGCGCGAGCGCTTCGATGGGGCCTTTGAGCGCTTCCGTGAGGGGCCTTTTCGTGCCTTCTCCGTTTTCACGTTGCGCCATCGTGCCGGCACCATCGCCTCGGGGCTGGCGGTGATGCTCGTCACCGTAGGGCTCTTGGCCGGCGGGCGAATCAGCTTCGAGTTCTTCCCGACGCCGGAATCCAGCATCCTCTATGCCAATGCCAGCTTCGTCTCCGGCACCGACCGTGAACGGGTGGATCGTTTTCTTGACCATCTGGAGGACACCCTGGCCGAGACCGAGCAGGCCTTCGGGACGCCGCTGGTCGAGCACGCCGTGACCCTTCACAGCAGCAGCCTCGAGGATGGCGGCGGCAGTCGCAGCGGCGATCAGGTCGGCGCCATTCGGCTGGAGCTGGTCTCCCCGGATGCCCGTGATGTGCGCAATGCCGACTTCATCGCCGCCTGGCGGGAGCGCATCCGCCTGCCTGCCGGGCTCGAGAACCTGAGCATCAGCGAGCGCCGCGCAGGTCCGCCGGGGGAGGACGTCAACATCCGCCTGACCGGCCCCGACGCGATGGACCTGAAGCAGGCGGCCACGTCGCTTGCCGCCTCGCTCTCCAACCTGCCCGGTGTGCTGGATACCAGCGACGACATGCCCTGGGGTCGCGAGCAGCTGGTATATTCGCTCAGCCCCCGAGGCGAGGCGCTCGGGTTGACTACCGCAACGCTCGGGGCCCAGCTGCGCTCGGCCTTCGACGGCCGCCTGGTGCAGATCTATCAGGACGGTGCCGATGAGATCGAGGTGAGGGTCTCGCTGCCCCGAGCGCAGCGGGAGCGGTTGAGTACCCTCGCGCGCCTGCCGGTGCGCCTGGATGACGGGCGCTTCGTGCCCCTCGATCAGGTGTTGGATATCTCCTACCGTCAGGGCTTCGAGGCGCTGCGGCACGCCGATGGTCAGCTCGCCGTCGAAGTCACCGCGGTGCTCAACCAGGCCGTCACCTCCAGCGACCAGGTGCTGGCCAGCCTGGAGGCCCGAGTGCTGCCACAGTTGGCGCAGGAACATCGCCTGCGTTACAGCTTCGAGGGTCGCTCGGCGGATCAGCGCGACACCCTCGGCGACATGCGTACCGGGTTGATCATGGGGCTCGCGCTGATGTTCGTGGTGTTGGCATGGGTATTCGCCTCCTGGAGCCTGCCGTTGATCGTGATGGCGATCATTCCCTTCGCCCTGGTGGGCGCGCTGCTGGGGCATTGGGCGCTTGGCATCAATCTCACGATTCTCTCGCTGTTCGGGCTGTTTGGCCTTTCCGGCATCGTGGTCAATAACGCCATCATTCTGGTGACCTTCTACCGCCAGCAGCGCGACAAGGGCCTCTCTATCGATGCCGCGCTGGTGGAGGCCGCGGTACAGCGAGTAAGGGCGGTGTTGCTCACCTCATTGACCACCATCGGCGGCCTGTTGCCGCTGCTCTTCGAGACCTCCCTGCAGGCGCAGTTCCTGATTCCCATGGCGGTGTCCATCGCCTTCGGTCTGGGCTTCTCGACGCTGCTGGTGCTGGCGGTGGTGCCGGCACTGCTGTCGTATCTGGAGCAGTGGCGGGCCGCAAGCGCGCCCGCCAGGACGCATGAGGCGCCTCTCGGGCCGTGAGGTGCGAAAGCCCATGGTCACGCTGCCTCCGACCTTGGTCGGGGGCTGCTTGAGATGACTAGACGACTGGTCTAAATTGTTTTCCATGACTGAATCCACGCCCCCCCGTCGTCGCGGCAGGCCACCCAAGGTGCCGCGAGAACACCCGGATACCCGGGAGGCCCTGATCCGCAGTGGATTGGAGGTGCTCACCGAGCAAGGCTTCATGGCAGCCGGCATCGACGGCATTCTCAAGCGGGTCGGGGTGCCCAAGGGCTCCTTCTACCATTACTTCGCGAGCAAGGAAGCGTTCGGGCGGGCCGTGCTGGAGCAGTATGCCGAGTACTTTGCGCGCAAGCTCGACCGTTACTTGTGCGATGACGCTCTGTCGCCACTCTCGCGCATCGAGGCATTTGCCGAGGATGCCAAGGCGGGCATGGCCAGACATGCCTTCCAGCGGGGTTGCCTGGTGGGCAACCTCGGCCAGGAAGTCGGCCTGCTGCCCGATAGCTATCGCGCCGCGCTCGAGAGGGTGCTTGGCGATTGGCAGCAGCGCCTGGCTAAGTGTCTCTTCGAGGCCCGTAAGAGCGGGGAACTGTCGGCTGATGCGGATTGCGACGCCCTGGCGGACTACTTCTGGATTGGTTGGGAAGGGGCCGTGATGCGCGCCAAGTTGAGCGAATCGCCCGGCCCGCTGGAGACCTTTGTGACCGCCTACCTGGCGGGATTACCTCGCCGGCGCGGCTGACGTCGGTGCTCGATCAACGGGTCGAGATTTTTTTATACCCAAAACTAGACGACCAGTCTAAAAGGAGGAGTGATGTTCAAGGCCATCCTGATCGAGAAGGACGAGGCCGGCTATCGCGCCGGATTGACGGAACTGGACGAGGCGCAGCTGCCCGAAGGCGAGGTCACCGTCCGGGTGGAGTACAGCACGCTCAACTACAAGGACGCCCTGGCGATTACCGGCAAGGGCCCGGTGGTGCGCCGCTTCCCCATGGTGCCGGGGATCGACCTGGCAGGGACCGTCGAGACAAGCGACTCCCCCCGCTTTGCGGCCGGTGACCGGGTGTTGCTCAATGGCTGGGGCGTTGGCGAGGGCCACTGGGGCGGCCTTGCGCAGAAGGCGCGTCTCAAGTCGGACTGGCTGATCCCGCTGCCCGAGGCGTTCTCGTCCAAGCAGGCCATGGCCATCGGCACGGCGGGCTATACCGCCATGCTCTCGGTGATGGCTCTAGAGCGCCACGGTCTGACGCCAGCCTCGGGGCCAGTGCTGGTCACCGGCGCTAACGGAGGGGTCGGCAGCTTCTCGATCGCCCTGCTGGCGGCGCTGGGGTATGAGGTCATGGCCTCGACCGGGCGGCCGGAAGAAGCCGACTACCTCAAGCGCCTGGGGGCCTCCGAGATCCTCGATCGGGCCGAGCTCACCGAGAAGGGCAAGCCACTGGCCAAGGAGCGTTGGGCCGGCGCCATCGATTCGGCGGGTAGCTACACCCTGGCCAATGTCTGCGCCGGCACCCGCTACGGTGGCGTAGTCGCCGCCTGTGGCCTGGCCCAGGGCATGGACTTTCCCTCGACCGTTGCGCCCTTCATCCTGCGTGGCGTGACCCTTGCCGGCATCGACAGCGTCATGCGCCCCCGGGAGGATCGCCTGGCGGCCTGGAAGCGACTGGCCGAGACCCTGGATACCGCCATGCTGGAGGAGATCGCCCACGAGATCGGCCTCGAGGAAGCCATCGACACCGCGGGCCAGCTGATCGAAGGCAAGGTGCGCGGGCGCACTGTGGTGGATGTGAATCGCTGAGAAATTTTTGCGAATCTATCTCGCGAATCATGTCTCATGAGCCCTTCGCATGAATGCTTTGCGTGGACTCTTAAACCAACTCTTGAAGCAATCTCGTCAAAAACACAGCGCGCGGCAGATGCCGCGCGTTTTGACGTGCCTTCCTAAAAGGAAAAGCTCACAGGCCTCGCTCAACGGGTAGGCATAAGAGGCGTGCTCGCTCACTCCGAATTGAGCCTGATTGCCTGGTGTTCGGCTTCTTTCTCGGTCTCGAAGCGATCCACCACCAGGCGAGCGGCACGCTGGCTAGGGGCGCGGTTGTCGACGACCCACCATTCAGCCGGCGTATCGGGAGGATCGGATACGCTGATGGCCTTGAAGACCTTGTAGTTCGGCATCTCGGTATCTCCTGCATGATCGATAGGATTTGCTGCCTAGCGTCTGACGTTTAGGGCTGAGTGGCCGGGTCGTGACCGGCGTCCGAGTGCTCTGGGTCAAGGTTTGTGCAGGTAGCGCAGCGGGTCCGGAGGGAAGCGATATATGCTCGGAGGGCTATCGCTTCAGCGTCACCGAGATCGTCTGACCGCGGCGCACGCTGACCTGGTGAATGATCGGCGGGCCGCCCAGGGCGCCGACACGCCCAGCCACGTAGTAATCACCCGCCGGCAGGCCGCTGGCCACGAAATAGCCGTTGGCATCGGTGCGGGCATAATGCGTGTATTCCCGGGCGCGCGGATCGGCCGGGGCGATGGAACGACCTGACAGCACGACCTCCGCGGCTTCCGCCGAGTAGGTGGTGACTGGAGCGATGGATATCGTCTCGCCGGCCCCGGACACCACCTGGCCGGCGGCATCGCGCTGGTAGAGTCTGCCGCGAATGCTGGCATTGCCGGTTTTCTCGAGCACTGCATATTCCCGCTCGGGGAAACTCACCTGGCGCGGCACTCGGCCATCCTGGCGAGGTTGATCGGGGCCCGGAAGATCCTCGACGGTGGGCCCGCCCGGGGGAGTGGTCGGCCATTGCGGGGCAATCTGGCAGCCCGTGAGTGCAAGGGCCAGCATTGCCACCATGCTCCATCGCATCATGTCCCTTCCTCCTGAGTGCCTGGACAGGCAGTATATCCGTCGCCGATGGATGTCACGAGGTGTCGTCGAATGGCGTCAGTGTCGAACTCCGAGGTGTGAGGGCGCCCCTGAACTGAGGTCACGTGAAGTCTAAAGGCGCTTGAAAAATAAACGCTTGGCTATCACAACCTAGCGTTGAAACAAGGTATGTTGCCTGACCATAGGTTCTTGCGTCCTGAACGCCGACGCGGCATCCTTGGTCGAAGGTATGATTATCAACAAAGGGAGCATCGACAGATGGCCTATCAAGACACGCAGGTAACACAACGCCAGGAGAGTGCCGTCAGCGCCAACAAGGTGCTGCGTAACACTTACGCGCTGTTGGCCATGACGCTGCTGTTCTCTGCACTGAGCGCCGGCGCCGCCGTGGCCATGGGCATCCAGCAGATGAATATCCTGGTCTTCTTCATCGGCGCCTATGGGCTGATGTTTCTGGTGCACAAGACCGCCAATTCCGCCATGGGTCTGCTTTCGACCTTCGCCTTTACTGGCTTCATGGGCTTCACGCTGGGGCCGATCCTCAGTGCTTACCTGACGCTGCCTAATGGCGCGGCGCTGATCATGAACGCCCTGGCCATGACCGGGGCGACCTTCATCGGCCTGTCCGCGGTGGCGTTGGTTACCAAGAAGGACTTCGGCTTCCTGGCCAACTTCCTGACGGCCGGTGCCATTGTGCTGATTCTGGCCATGGTGGCGGGGATCTTCTTCGAGATTCCGGCCCTGTCGCTGGCTGTTTCCGCCGGTTTCGTGCTGTTCTCCTCGGCGGCGATCCTCTTCCAGACCAGCGAGATCGTGCATCGTAGTGGCGAGACCAACTACATTCTCGCGACCATTACCCTGTACGTCTCGATCTACAATCTGTTCATCAGCCTGTTGTCGATCCTTGGGATCATGAGCAACGACTGAGCCCAGCAGGCGAGTTGTTCTTGGCCCCGCCTACCCGGTGGGGCCAAGTCGTTTCTGGTGTAGTGGTCACGTTTGTCGTCTGACTACCTGCCAACAACTTTCTACACCCGCCCCTTGCTGCGAGGAAACCATGCGCTATGCATTGCTGGTCCAGGGGGGACCCTACAGCTCACAGGCGGCCCATTCGGCGCTTCGCTTTGCCAGAGCAGTGATCGCCCGGGGGCATCGCCTGGACACGGTGTTCTTCTATCACGACGGTGTCTACAATGCGGCCCGCCTGTCGGCGCCACCTCAGGATGAACCCCATCTGGGCGATGCCTGGCGTTCCCTGCATGACGAGCATGGCACCGAACTGCTGGTGTGCATTGCGGCCGGGCTACGTCGTGGCCTGCTCGACGCGCGAGAGGCGGCTCGCCATGGCAAGGAGGGGCACAGCCTTGAAGCCCCCTTCGAGCTGACCGGGCTTGGCCAATTGGTCGAAGCCGGGCTTAGCCATGACCGCCTGGTGACCTTTTCCCCATGAATGAGGCCTTGTGATGAGCGAGCCCGAGACTGCCTTCGATAAGACCGTGGCCGAGGGTGACCTGCTAGTCATCCTGCGTCATGCGCCACACGGTTCCAGCTGGTTGCGTGAAGGCCTCGACACCGCCCTGGTCGCTGCCGCCTTCGGGCAACGGGTATCGCTGCTGTTTGCAGGCGACGGCGTGCTGGCACTGCTGACTGGCCAGCAGGCGGGGCCGCTGGGGCAGAAGGGCACCCATGGCGTGATCGACATGCTGGCCATGTATGATATCGAGACGCTGTTGGTCGATGAACGTGCCCTGAGCAGCCGAGGCCTAAGCGTGGAGGATCTGATGCTGCCGGTGTCATCGGTGGAGGGCGATTCCTTGGCGGCACTGCTCGACGGCCATCGACTGGTCTTGAATTTCTGAGGCTCTCGCCAGTTCTACAGGGTGATATCTTCCGGCTACAAGGAGAGCCTTACGCATGATTCTTCATCTTCTCAACCGCTCGCCCGCCACCAGCCGGGTCGTCGAGGACACCCTGGCGGCGATGGGGCCCGATGATCGGCTGCTGCTCATCGAGGACGGGGTGATGGGGGGGCTGCCCGTTCACGCGAAGGTCTTCACGGCCCTCGCTGGACGGGTCTTTGCCCTGCGGGAGGACCTGGACGCTCGCGGCCTGCTTGAGCGTTGCGGGGCGCACGTGAATATCGTGGATGTTGAGGGCTTCGTGACCCTGACCGAGGAAACCTACAAGACAGTGAGCTGGTACTGATGGCCTCTACCGAAATATACCGTTATCTCTCTGTGCAAGAGAAGCATGTCGGCCTGGACCCGGAGGGGTTTCTGGTCAACATGGCGGACTGGTCACCGGCGGTGGCCGAGGCGCTGGCAGCGGAAGAATCGCGCACGCTCACCGCGGAGCACTGGGAGGTCATCGAGGTGTTGCGGGACTTCTATGCCCGTTACGAGATGGCGCCGGCCATGCGTCCGCTGGTCAAGGCCGTCGGGCTGGCGCTGGGTGCCGAGAAGGGCAAGTCTCTGCACCTGATGCGCCTCTTCCCGGATAGCCCGGCCAAGGTCGGAGCAAGGCTTGCCGGGCTGCCCAAGCCCGCGAACTGCCTGTGAGCCCTCCCTTGCCATGCTCGTGGCGATCAGGCCTGAGAGCGCCCGCATGAAGGAGCCGGGGTCATGAATTTTCTCGCCCATGCCTGGCTGGCTCATCACGGTAGTGATGATTTCCTGTACGGAAACCTGATTGCCGATGGTGTCAAGGGCAGTGATCTGAGCGCCTGGCCGTTATCGGTGGCGGCAGGCATCCGCCATCATCGCCGCGTCGATGCCTTGGTCGATCATCATCCGCGCACGTTGGCCGCAAGGGGCAGGGCGCCCGAGGGCCTTGGCCGCTATGCGCCGATTGCCCTAGATCTTGTCTGGGATCACTTCCTGTCCCGCCTGCTGGCCGATGACACTGCCCAGCAGGCGTTGATCGTTCGCTGCTACCGATTGCTCGATGCACAGCCGGCACCGGCGCGCCTGGCCGCAATGGTGCCGGTGCTCGTCGAGCAGGACTGGCTGAATCGCTACGCGGACTTCGGTTTTACCTGCCGAGCCATCGCCGGCATTGGTCAACGCCTCAGCGGCCCCAATCGCCTGGCCGAACTGTTGCCCTGGCTTGATGCCGACTACTCATCGCTGGAGGCCGACTTCCGCCTGCTCTGGCCCGACATGGAGCAGTCGCTGGGCGCGCCCGGCGTCAGGCTTCCGTGAGCCATAGGCAATCGATGGCATCACCGGGGGCGATGCTGGTATTAGCCGGCACCACGGCCAGGGCGTTGGCCGTCACGCAGGAGGACAGCACCCCCGAATTCTGGTCGGCAAAGGCGCTGGCCACCGGTCCTTCCGGAAGAAAACGCAGCTCGACGCGCATATAGTGCCGACGTTCCCTGGTATGGGTGGTGAAGTCGGCACGGGCGCGCAGCCGAGGCAGTTCAGCAAGGGCAGGGCTGCCCAGCAGCGCGCCAAGCAGCGGACGCAGGTAGATCCAGGCCCCCACATAGCTTGATACAGGATTGCCGGGCAGGCCGACTAGCCGGGCCTCGCCATTGGTGGTCGGCAGGCGTCCCAGTGCCAGCGGCTTGCCCGGTCGCATGGCCAGTCGCCACAGGTCGAGCTGCCCCAGCTGTTCCAGAGCCGCTTTGACGTGATCCTCTTCGCCGACGCTGACACCACCGGTGGTGATAACCACGTCGGCCTGTGCGGCGGCCTCGCCAAGCAAGTGACAGGTGGTGGCGAAATCATCGGCGACGCGCCGGGCCATCACCACTTCGCCGCCGAAGCGCTCGATCAGGCGTCTCAGCATGGGGCGGTTGGAGTTATAGATCTGCCCGGGGCCCAAAGGCTCGCCGGGATCGACGATCTCGTCGCCGGTCGACAGCAGGGCAATCCGCGGTCGACGACGCACGGTGACCTCGGTGATGCCCTGACCCGCCAGCTGGCCCAGGGCCGCGGCCTCGAGCCGTGTACCGGTGGCCAACAGGCGAGTACCGACGCTGACGTCTCGCCCACGTCGGCGGACGTTATCACCGGCCGGGATATCGGCGGGTATCCATGCCTGGTTGCCGTCGCGCTCGACACGCTCCTGCATGACCACACAATCGGCGCCAGGCGGCAGTTCGCTGCCGGTGAACAGGCGTACGCAAGTGCCGGGCGCGAGTGGTTTGGCCGGCGCGCCAGCGGGAATCCGCTGGCTGACCGGTAGCCATTGGCCGGCGTCTTCGGCCCGCAGGGCATAGCCGTCCATTGCACTGTTATCGAAGGTCGGCACGTCCAGACGCGCCGCGACGTCCTCGGCCAGCACCCGTCCGGCTGCGGCCTCGCAGGTGATCGATTCGCTCGCGACTGGCCTGACGCCTTCGAGCAATGCCGCCAGGGCATCTTCGACGCTCTGTAGCTCGCTCGACGGGTCAGCCATGGGTGCCGCGCTCCGGAATCACGAGGCTGGCCTGGGGTGATAGAACGGTGCAGGGCTCGGGCAGGGCGTGCGTTTTATCCATGGGTGCCACGCTCCGGGATCACGAGATTCGCATAATTGCAGGGCTTGTGACCGCCATCCAGCTGCTCGCTGAGAATGCCATCCCAGGCGGTGCGACAGGCGCCGGTGGAGCCGGGCAGGCAGAACACCACGGTGGCGTTGGCGAGCCCGCCGAGGCAGCGGCTCTGGATGGTCGAGCTGCCGATTTCCTGCCACGACAGGTGGCGGAAGAGTTCGCCGAAGCCTTCGATGCGCTTATCGAGTAACACCTCGACCGCTTCCGGTGTGGAGTCACGGCCGGTAAAGCCGGTCCCACCGGTGGTCAGTATCACCTGGACATCGGGCGCGGCGATCCAGGTGGCGACCTGGGCGCGGATCACGTAGACATCGTCGGGCAGAATGCGCTTCTCGGCCAGCACGTGGCCGGCCGCCGTTAGTCGCTCGACCAGGGCTTGACCACTGCGGTCGGTATCTTCGCTGCGAGTATCGGAAACGGTGAGTACCGCGATACGCAGGGGCTCGAAGCCGGGACGCGTCTCGCTCATGCCTTATCCTTCTTGCCCTGGTTGCGGGCCTCCAGGGCTGCCAGCTGCTCGGGGGTGGCCGGTGTCTGATGGTGCTTCTTCCACTCGCTGTAAGGCATGCCGTAGACATACTCACGAGCTGCTTCGTAATCGAGCTCGGCGCCTCGCTCATCGGCGGCGGTCGCCAGCCATTTCGACAGGCAGTTGCGACAGAAGTCGGCAAGAATCATCAGGTCGATGTTCTGCACGTCCTTGTTGTCATCAAGATGCTTGAGCAGGCGGCGAAAGGCGGCCGCTTCGAGGTCGGTGCGGGTCGCGTCGTCGAGATGCTGCATGGTCGTGGCTCCTGCTGGTGGGGCCCCAGAGGAAGAGAGAGGGCCGCTGGTTCAGATATTCATCAAGCATAACAAAAGACACCGCCGGTGGGCGGTGTCTTGGCGGTTGACGAGTTCGGGTGAGTCTAGCCGGGGGTGCCGGGCGGCTGGCTGGCCTGATGGGGCTCGTCAGTTGATGCCGAAGGCTCCGGGGTGACGGCCTGATCCTTGACCTCCTCATACCACAGGCTGTGGTGTTCCTTGGCCCAGGTCTCATCGACGTAGCCGGTAGCCATGCCCTCCAGGGCGCCTTCGGTACCAATAGTGCCGATGTAGATATGGCCAAGGGCCACGGCGGTCAGTGCCAGGGCACCCAGTGAGTGGATGACGTTGGCCCACTGCATGGTATCTCGGCCTTGGCCATAGTTCGGGAAGTCCATCACCAGGCCGCTGGCGATCACCAGTAGGCCGGCGGTGGCCAGCAACCAGTACCAGGCCTTCTCGCCGCCGTTGGCGAAGTGGGCATCGACGTGCTCCTTGCCGACCAGCCCGCCGCCCTTCTTGAACCACTCCCAGTCCCGCTTGTTCGGTATGTTCAGCTTCAGGAACTTGGCCAGAATGACGATCAGCAGGATGCCGAACAGCGGTCCCAGGTAGTTATGCAGTACCTTGGTGCCCGACATCATGGCCGCCCAGACACCGTCGCCGAAAAGAGGGCGGAACACGAACTTGCCATAGAGCAGGTTGAGCCCAGTCAGCGCCAGGACGATGAACAGGCTCGCCACCGACCAGTGCAAGGCACGCGACAGTGTGGACCAGCGCAGCAACTTGCGCCCGGTGCGTGGCTCCTCAAGGTCTTTGCGGCCAACGATGAGGTAGAACACCAGGATCAGCGCTGCCATGCCGCCGACGGCGATCAGCCCGAAGGGCGAGACCCAACGGCTGCGGATCTGCCGCCAGGTCTCACCGCTCGGGTTGACCAGGTTGTAGGTGGACTCGAAACGGGTGTCGATGAAGTTCTCGCCGCTCTTCACCTGCCGCCAGATCTCGGCGTCGATCGGCGGCACAGCGGTGGCCAGTTCGCCCTTGGGGTCGGCGCCCTGCGCCAGCGCCTGACCGGCGAGAAGCAGGCTCGTCAGCAGCAACAGGAGCAGGGTCAGCCGTCGGCCAAGGGCCAGGCATGCGTTGTGGGTGTGCATAGGGCCTCCTTACTCCTGACGGGTCGCGTCGTAGGCGAGGTTATCCATCGAGGTCTGCGGGCCCGCTCGCTGGACCGATGACCAGGCGGCATCCTTGTGACCGCGCTGGACTACGCGCTGACGGAAGATGTCGGCCACGGTCTGAGCGTCACCTGCAATCAGCGCCTTGGTGGAGCACATCTCGGCGCACAGCGGCAGCTTGCCTTCATCGATGCGGTTGGCACCGTACTTCGCATATTCCTCCTCCTTGCTCTCGGCCGGTCCGCCGGCACAGTAGGTGCACTTGTCCATCTTGCCGCGCTCGCCAAAAGCCTCGGTGCCAGGAAACTGCGGTGCACCGAAGGGGCAGGCATAGAGGCAATAGCCGCAGCCGATGCACAGATCCTTGTCATGCAGCACGATGCCATCGTCGCGCTGGAAGAGGGTCTCGGTCGGGCACACCGCGATGCAGGGGGCATCATCGCAGTGCATGCAAGCCACCGAGATCGATACCTCGGTGGGCTCGCCGTCGTTCAGTGTCACCACGCGCCGGCGCTGGATGCCCCACTCCACTTCGTTGGCGTTCTTGCAGGCGGTCACGCAGCCGTTGCACTCGATGCAGCGCTCCGCGTCACACATGAATTTCATCGTCGCCATGGTCGTCTCCTCACCCCCGGGACCGGTCATGCCCGGGGGGATTGCTTAGGGGGTCGGGGCTCAGCTGGCCCGCTCGATCCGGCACAGGGTGCATTTGGTTTCCTGCATCTGTGTCACGGTGTCGTAGCCATAGGTGGTTGCGGTGTTGGCGGCCTCGCCCAGCACATAGGGCGCCGAGCCTTCCGGATAGCGGTCATGCAGGCTCTCGCCCTGGAACATGCCGCCAAAGTGGAAGGGCATGAAGACCACCTCCCGGGCGACGCGCGGGGTGACCATGGCCTTGACCCTGACGCGTCCTCCTTCGGCGCCTTCGACCCACACCATCTCGCCGTCCTTGATCGACAGGTCATTGGCCAGCGCCGGGTTGATCTCGACGAACATTTCCTGCTGCAGCTCGGCCAGCCAGGACATGGAGCGGGTCTCCTCGCCGCCCCCTTCGTATTCCACCAGGCGTCCCGAGGTGAGGATGATCGGGTAGCGGTCGGTGACATCCTTCTGCTGGATGCTCTTGTAGAGGGTCGGCAGGCGGTAGTGGGAGGCGACGTCATCCCAGGTCGGATAGTCGGCGACCAGGTCGCGACGGCTGGTATAGAGGGGTTCGCGATGCTTGGGGATGGGGTCCGGGAAGGTCCAGACGTTGCAGCGGGCCTTGGCGTTGCCGAATGGCGCGCATTCGTGGGCGATGGCGACGCGCTGGATGCCGCCGGACAGGTCGGTCTTCCAATTGTTGCCCTCGGCGGCTTGCTGTTCGGCGGGCGTCAGGTCATCCCACCATCCCAGGTCCTTGAGCATATCGGCGGTGAACTCCGGGTAGCCGTCATCGAGCTCGGAACCCTGACTGAAGGAGTTGTCGGCCAGCAGCGAGATCCCGTCGCGCTCGATGCCGAAGCGGGCGCGGAACGTAAGCCCGCCCTTTGAGACCGGCTTGGAGGTGTCGTAGAGGATCGGCGTACCGGGGTGGCGCATCTCGGCGGTTCCCCAACAGGGCCAGGGCAGGCCGTAATAGTCGCCGTCAGCGGGGCCGCCCTCGGCCTTCAGGTCGCTGAAACTGAAGGTGTGCCAGTTCTGCTGGTGCTGCTTGAGGCGTTCCGGGCTTTGGCCGGTGTAACCCACCGTCCACATGCCGCGGTTGAACTCGCGCGTGATGTCTTCGATCAGCGGTTCGGTGCCGTTGACGGTGATGTTCTTGAACAGTTCATCGGCAAAGCCCAGCTTGCGGGCCAGTAGGTACATGATCTCGTGGTCGGGCTTGGACTCGAAAGCGGGCTCAATGACCTTGTCCCGCCACTGGATGGAGCGGTTGGTGGCGGTCACGCTGCCGTAGGTCTCGAACTGCGTGCAGGCCGGCAGCAGGTAGACGCCGTCGCTGCGCCCGTGCATGACCGCCGCGACGGTCGGGTAGGGATCGACGATGACCATCATCTCGAGCTGCTGCATGGCCTTCTGCATTTCCGGCCCGCGAGTCTGCGAGTTGACCGCATGGCCCCAGTAGAACATCGCCTTCAGCTTGGAGCGTTGGGAGATCTGGTCCTCCTGCTCAAGCACCCCATCGATCCAGCGCGACACGGTGATGCCACTGGAGTACATCGGCTTGCCATCGGTGTAGTCGGATTGGTCGAAGCGACTCTTCAGCCACTCGTAGTCCAGATCCCATACCCCTGCCCAGTGCTTCCAGGCACCTTCGGCGAGGCCGTAGTAGCCGGGCAGGGAGTGCGACATCAGGCCCAGGTCGGTGGCGCCCTGAACGTTGTCGTGGCCTCGGAAGATATTGGCCCCGCCGCCGGACTTGCCGATGTTGCCGAGCGCCAGTTCGAGGATGCAGTAGGCGCGTGTGTTGTTGTTGCCGGTGGTGTGCTGGGTACCGCCCATGCACCAGACGACGCAGCCGGGACGGTTGTCGGCCAGCGTCTTGGCGGTGTCGTACATCACTGCCTCGGGAATGCCGGTGATGTTCTCCACCACGTCAGGCGAGTAGGACGCGACTTCGGCGCGCACCTCCTCCATGGCGTAGACCCGCTGCTCAATGTACTCGCTATCTTCCCAGCCGTTCTCGAAGATGTGCCACAGAAGGCCCCAGATGAAGGCAACGTCCGAGCCGGGGCGCAGGCGCACATACTTGTTTGCCTTGGCGGCGGTGCGGGTGAAACGAGGATCGACGACGATGATCTGCGCCTGGCTGCGTTCCTTGGCCAGCAGGATGTGCTGCATCGCGACCGGGTGGGCTTCGCTGGGGTTCGAGCCAATGAAGATGATCGACTTGCTGTTCTGAAGGTCATTGAGCGAGTTGGTCATCGCACCGTAACCCCAGGTGTTGGCCACCCCCGCGACGGTGGTCGAATGGCAGATGCGGGCCTGATGGTCGGTGTTGTTGGTGCCTGCCAGGGCCGCGAACTTGCGCATCAGGTAGGACTGTTCGTTGTTGAACTTGGCCGAGCCCAGCCAGTAGATACTGTCGGGGCTGTAGGTCTCGCTGAGCTCGAGCACCTTGTTGCCGATCTCTTCGATGGCGTCTTCCCAGGAGAGCCGCTGCCACTCACCGCCGACCAGCTTCATCGGGTACTTGAGACGCCGGCTGGAGTGGCCGTGCTCGCGCAGGGAGGCACCCTTGGCGCAGTGGGCGCCGCGGTTGATCGGATGGTCGAAGGCCGGTTCCTGGTGGGTCCAGATGCCTTCCTGAACCTCGGCATAGACGCCGCAGCCTACCGAGCAATGCGAGCAGATGGTCCGCTTGGTTTCCACCGGCGAATCGAGGACTGGTGTCTTGTCGGCGGCATCCGCCGATCGCACCATCGAGTGGCCCATGAAACCGGCGCTGGCGATGCCCCCCGTGGCGAGGGCGCCACGCTGCATGAATTGTCGGCGGGAAATGCCCAGGCCGTTACTCGCCTTGGCGGTGTCGGAAGTACGCGTCAATCGCATGGTGTCGATCCTCTTGGCCGAAAGGGCGATCCGGGTCAGTCACGCAGGGTGGCGTAGTAACGGCGGATGTGGTCGGTCTCGCGATAGCCGCGAGGCGTGTCAGGCGTCGCCGCCGGCGAGGTCTCTGCCTGCACCAGGGGCGCCTGGCCGATGGCCACGATGGCGCCCGCCGCCGCGGTGCCGGTGCCAAGAGTTTTCAGGAAGTGGCGTCGTTGTGGGTTGTGTTGTTGTGCCATGGTTCACTCCTCTGCGACCCGGATCCGGTTTCCCGGGATCGTTTTTATCGGTACTGGCTGCCTTGGTTATCGGTCATGTTCAGTTATCGGTCATGTCTGGCGTCGGTCTAATGGTGTCTGCGTCGGGGGAAAGAATGCGTACCGGTTGGTGCGCCGCCTCGGCCGCCTGATGGCGATGTTCTTCGGCCATGAAGGCGCTACCGAGTGCGCCCACATGAGCATAGAAGGGGGTGTCGACGGACGCGAGATCATCGAAGCAGCGCTTTGCCCAGGGCGAGAGATGTGCCATGAAGAAGGCGGCGGCCTCATCGCGATGATCGTCGTCCAGCAGCATCGCCATGACCTCGCAGATGGCAGCGAGATGATCTTCCGGGTCGCGGCAGTCTTCGGCGCGGGCAATGCCGAGACGACGCAAGTCGCGACGCAGGGCCAGCAGTGGCTCATCCATCAGGTTGCCTTGCCGATACCAGGAGGCATAAGGCGTGATCTCTCCCTCGATGACCCCTACCAGGTGACGGAAATGTGCCCGGGACAGCTGGGCTGCGTGCTCATCCGGAACGGTTTCCCCTGCCGACTGGATCAGCGAGGTCCAGCAGGTTGCCAGTACACTGCCATCCGTCTCTGCGTCGAGCTCTGCAAGCCAGGCCAGAAGATCTGGTGTGGGAGGTTCGCGCACCAGTCTGGCCAACAGCCGGTAGATGTCGGCGCGCAGGGCGTCGGTGTCATGCTGTGAGCCGGGCTGATTGGTCGGTGAGGCTTCGGTCATGGCGGTTACCTGGTCGTCAACATCGTCATTGAGGCCGTCATTCAGCGCTTGTTTTAGATCTTCAACTGGGACTCGGGGTCCTTTACCAGGTCCTGCCAGACATCCTTGACGCGGCAGACCTCACACATTTCCAGGCGAGCCAGGGCATCACCGGCAAAATATGGGTGATCCGCGAGCTTGGTCTTGATGCTGGCGATGGCACTCATACTGGCAAAGGGCTTGCCGCAGCGGATGCAGGGAAAAGCGGCTTCCTGCTTGCGTACCTGGCGTGTGTCGCGCTCCGGTGCTGCCAGGAAGCCAGGCACCAGGCGGATGGCATCCTCAGGGCAGGTCGCCACACAGAGGCCACACTGCACGCAGTCGGTCTCCCGGAAGCTGAGCTCGGGGGATGTTCGACCGCCGGCCAGTGCCGGTGTCGGGCACACCGCCACACAGCCCATGCAGAGCGTGCAGGCGGTGTTGTCGATGGCTACATCGCCGAAGGGCGCACCAGTCGGCATGTCATGACGCCGGTGGCTGGGGTGGCCAGTCGTGGCGAGATGGGCGAGGGTGGCATTGAGCCGTTCACGCTTGCCGGCATCCCTTGATAGGTCGGACGCATCCTGCACGGGAAGCGAGGCCAGTGTGGGCAAGGCATCCCGGCTCGCAGTGTCGCCAGGCGTGAGGATGGTCAGCCGGCGGCAGTCATGCCCGAGGGCCTCGAGCAGGCTGGAGGCCTGGCGATACTGGTCATCGATGAGTGTCTTGAGGCTGGGCGGGAGGGTCGCGGTCAGTTGAACGCGCACCTCGGCAGCACCGGCGGTCAGTGCTGACAGCCAGTGATCCATTCCCGCAGCGCCGAGCTCTTCCAGAGGAACGTCCAGGACATGGCCTGGCACACCAGGTGATTGTGTATCGAGTGATTCTGTCTCGAGGAGCTCAGTCTCGAGAAATTTAGCCTCGACGAACCGCACCACCGGGGCTTGCCCACCTGCAAGGCGGTAAGCTTTCAGCAGGCGCTCTACGTAGGTCTGCTGGTCGACGGGCGGCGGCAATCGGTACTGGATGGCTCCTGTCGGGCAGGCGCTGGTACAGCTGCCGGCGCCATGACAGCGCATGGGGTCGATCTCGATCCAGGATTCGATGCGTCCCGACTGGCGCTTCAGCGCGTCGGCCGGACAGACATCGAGGCAGCGGGTACAGCCGGTCTTGCCACGGCCATCATGGGCGCAGATGTCGTGGTCGATGTGAAAATAGCGGGGCTTGGCGAACTCTCCGACCTGTTGAGGGAGGTCGTTGATGGCGTTCTGGGAATCGTCGGTGCCCCAGGTGGTGGCGGTATAGCCCGGTGGCAGCAGCTCGAGAGTGAGTGTCGGCGGTGTGCCGAGATCCAGCACCAGGTCGAAGTGCGCGCGACCGAGGCTCGCCTTGGCGAGGTCGATGTCACCGTCCTGGTGGGGCAGGGTCAGCGTGAACTTCCCGAGGTAGCCGGCGAGGTGCCAGTCACGTGCCTGATGAACCGACAGCGTGGCGGTGTCGGCCATCAATGATGCCAGCCGCGTCTCATCGTCTGTGGCGTTTTCTTTGCCTACTTCGCCCGTGCCTGCCTCAGTCGCGGCCGAGGTGACCAGCAGGGTCATCGAGGCGAGGCCTTGATCCTTGAGCTCTCGTGCGGCCAGGCGCCCCTCAAGCTCATTGGCGATGATCAACAGGTGCCCATCGCTAGTGTAGGCGACACTCTCAGGCGTGAGGTTGACGGGCCAGGAGACTCGGGATTGCGCGGCGTTTCGGGCGGCCAGATTCGGGCCGGCATCCAGCGAGGTTAGGTCGATACGCTGATTCATGTCACCTCAACAGTCAGGGGCCAGAATATTTTTCAATTCAGTCTTGTCGCTTAAGGCTGACGACGCCAATCCTCATTAGTCTATGATCATCACTAATGTAACTATCGTTTTGATAGCCTTCCCCTATTTCCCGAAAGCGGCAGTTCTCTGGTTTTTCTGATGAGCCCTGCCGATGATTCCTGACGACGAGTCCAGCCGATGGGGCCGGCCACCCAGTGGGACTAGACCTTGTCCGAACCGCCTAGGTCGTCTGGTCCCAGCCTGTCCGACGAGCGTTCAGCCACAGGCTCGCTCTTGAGAGCATCATCTGATCCGGGAGCGTCTTCGGGATCGCCGCTCGATGGGGTGGCCGGGGCGTCGGTGTCTGCGTGACTAACCGCGTGACGGTCGTCTTCTTCATCGAGCTGACGCGTCCATTGACGAAGGCGATCGGCGACCTCCTGAGGGAGGTTCTTGAGCTGACGATAATCCTGGTCGTAATCGTTGAGTCCATCTCGCTGATGGTAGTGGTCTGCCGAAAAGAGACGCTTCAGTGCCCGGCGACGCAGTTCGCGGCTGACGCCACTGGCCAGGTAGGCAGTGAGGTCGCTGCCCGGTGGCAGGGTGTCCGGGTCGGGCAAGTCGTCCGCAGGGGCCTGTGGAGGCGCCTCTTCGCCGGGCGTTGGCGGCAAGGGAGTACTGTCAGCAGTGTTGTGATCGGGCTCCGTGCCGGCCTCGCTCAATGAGCTGGGGTCGTCTGGCGCTTTCTCTTTGACCGGTTCCAGGCCACGCTTGCGCTGCGACCAGCGAGTAAGGCGGGTCATGCCTGATCCTCCCGAGCGCGTCCTGCGCCCTTGCGTTTCTTCTTGCGCCCTTCGACGGGAGCCTCGCCATGATGTGCCAGGTAGGCTTCCAGCCACAGCTGGATAGCCGGTGGCATGGCCACGTCGAGGACCTGTTGTTCGCCATCCATCCAGCTGGCCGCCACTTCCTGGCTGGCGGTCAGGGCGGTGGGTTCAGGCGCTTGTCCCGAGAATCCCGCACGCAGGAACAGGCGTGGGGTGGGCGATCCCAGATTGAATCGATAGGCGGCGCGTTCTGTCAGGTAGAGCTGCAACGCGAGGACCTGGGGGCCGGTGTCGCCGGGCATCAGATCATGAATACGCCACTGGGTTGCGGTGAACCCTTTGATGCGCTTGTGTTCGGGCACGAGGGTGAAGCTGAGTTGCTTACGACTGACGGGGGCGATCATGTCAGGGGTTCTCATGGCGGGGCTTCTCACTTCTGAGCTTCTTTCACAGAGACGTCGCGTGATAAGGCGGTTTGGCTAGTTGCAGTGGTGCGGTATATCGCGAGGTGCCATTGGCGATGAGGAGGTAAAGACAGTAAGCGCTGCGAATGCAATGATGGTCAATATGGGGCACTTGAAGTTTGCCTAATGTCTATTCGCGCGGCGGGGCACCGTGATCGCAAGCGCCGCGCTTGCCGCCAAGGAGCGATGCATGTGTGCGTTACGTCTTAGTCATGCCCGTTTGCCGGCCACCCTTGAGATCGATGTCCGTGACGAGTTTGGTGAAACGCGTCGGCAGGCCATCGCCGCTGAACGTGCGCTGACCGTCTATCTCAACAAGCGGGAAATCGTTACGTTGATGACCCTGGGCGCCGATCCCGAGGCGCTGGTGGTGGGATATCTTCGCAATCAGGGGCTGGTGCCGACGCGAGACGACCTGGCAGCCGTCCATGTCGACTGGGACGTGGAAGCGGCGGCGGTCGTCAGCCGTCGAGCGCCTGATGACCTGGAAGCGCGCCTGGGGCAGCGCACCGTGACGACCGGTTGCGGGCAGGGCACTGTCTTCGGGCGGCTACTCGATACCGTGGGGCTGGCCCCGTTGCCGCGGACCGTGCTGGCGCAATCCACGCTCTATGCCTTGCTCGAGAACCTGGGTGCTTACAACGAAACTTACAAGAGTGCTGGTGCGGTACATGGCTGTGCTTTGTGCCATCAGGGCGAGGTGCTGGATTTCGTCGAGGATGTAGGGCGACACAATGCCGTGGATACCCTGGCCGGGCGCCTCTGGCTCAACGAGGATGACGTCGCGACGTCTGCCGATATTTTTTACACCACTGGCCGGCTGACGTCCGAAATGGTCCTGAAGGTCGCCCAGATGGGGATCGGTATTCTGGTATCGCGTTCGGGAGTGACGCAGAAGGGCGTCGAGTTGGCCGAGCGATTTGGCGTCATGCTGATCGCCCGCGCCAAGGGGCGGCATTTTCAGGCCATTCATGCCACCGAGCGCCTAGTCTACGACGCTAGGCCAACACCGCGCGCGGGGGACCGCAAGACATCTAGCATGTAATAAATTATCGATGCCAGAGTGTTAGCTTTTCACCCGCGGAGCACAATCCCCTCGAGTGGGTGATCACCGCCGGGAGGATGCTGATCGGACTGGCGCTTTACGCCTGCAGACGTCTCGCTTTTCTCATGGTGAAAGAAAGCCCCGGCGCATGCTGCGCCAGGGCTTTTTATTGTCGCGTTATCGGTTGCGACCGGATGAGCGCCTGGTTGGCGACATCATATGAGGCAGGTTCAGCTGGGTTTACCGCGGGTACAGACGGACAGGACCACCGCATCGTCGTCGCTGACCGAGACCAGCGCATGCCCCATGTCGCTGTCGAAATAGATGCTGTCGCCGTGCTCGAGGCGCAATGGCTCGTAGAACTCGGTGTAGAGCAGAATCGCGCCCTCGAGCACAATCAGGAATTCCTCGCCGTCGTGGCGTACCCATTCACTGAACTCACTGAAGGCGCGGGCCCGCACGATGGTCTTGAAGGGAATCATGTGCTTCTGGGCCAGCTGACAGGAGAGCAGCTCATGCTCGTAGGTCGGGGTCGGGTGTTGCTGGCCCTCTCCAGTACGGGTCAGGTCGCGTCGTCCGAGGGTACGGCTCTGGGGCTTGGGCTGGCTCAGCAGCTGCGGCAGGTCGATATCGAGCCCGTTGATCAGCTTCTGTACCGCGGTGAAGGTAGGGGAGATGTGATCATTTTCGATCTTGGACAGCGTGGAGCGAGCCAGTCCAGTGCGCTTGCTGACGTCTTCCAGGGTCCAGTGGTTGGAAAGCCTGATTTCCTTGAGGCGTTCCCCGAGCTGCAGGGGCTCGACGAAGGCCTTGCGGCCGGAGGCAATTTGCAGGGCGGCGGTTTGATCGTTGTTCGCGCTCATCGGTTTTTCACTATCGGAAACTTAGTTTCCGCAAGGCTATCACATCACGCCCTGCACGGAGGGCGCTTTTTTGCGCCTTGATGCTGCCCATTGGCGACCATTCCTCGTCGCAGTGCAAGGTGCGCGGTGGGTACCACGGGACGACTTTTCCCTGGGGCTTGAAACATGTACACGAGCCTGTCGGGCTTGGGCGGTCGTTCAGTCCTCGAAGGGCAAGCCGAGCAGGGCACTGACGTGAGCCTCGGCACAGCGCCCGAGCGCCTCCATGTCGTAGCCGCCTTCGAGCACCGAGACCAGCCGGTTGTCGGCATACAGGGCGGCGATGTCCAGGGCCAGTTGCGTCACCCAATGGAAATCGTCGGCCTCGAGGCAGAGATCGGCCATGGGATCGCAGCGGTGGGCATCGAAGCCGGCAGAGACCAGCACCAGGTCGGGCTTGAAGGCATGCAGGGCGGGCAGCCAGTCGTCTTCCACGGCACGCCTGAACGCCGGGCCGTCGGTGCCGGCGGGAAGCGGAGTGTCGATGATGTTATGCCACTGACTGCGCAGATAGCGCCAGGGATAGAAGGGATACTGAAAGCTGGAGCATACCAGCACGTTGGGATGGTCCTTGAAAATGTCCACGGTGCCATTGCACTGGTGTACGTCGAAGTCGAGGATCGCGACCCGCTCGGCGCCATGCTGGGCGATGGCGTGGGCGGCACCCACGGCGATGTTGTTGAGAAAACAGAAGCCCATGGCATCGCTGGCCTCGGCGTGATGACCGGGAGGTCGCACGGCACAGAAGACATTGTCGGCCTGTCCGCGATACACCTGGTCCACCCCGCGTACCACGGCACCCGCAGCCACTCGGGCGGCCTCCATGCTGGCGGGGTTCATCAGGGTATCGCCATCGAGCATCGTGAGCCCTTCCTCGGGCACGCAGCGGTCGAGAGACGCCAAGTGTCGCGCAGGATGAACGCGCTCGATCTGTTCCGCGGTGGCAGGCTTGGCCTCCGATTGCATGGTCTGCTGCAGCACCCCGCTCAGTGAAAGTCGGGCGCGAATGGCGTCCAGGCGCTGCGGGCTCTCGGGATGCTCAGGCCCCATGAAGTGATCATGGCATCGAGGGTGAGTGATATACGAGGTGATCATCGACGGCTCCGCGGTTAATGATGCGACCTTAATCGGCCAGCTTCCTTGCATGACAGTGTCAATAAGTCGTACACAAGGAGACTACACCCACGCGGGAGAAACGGTCTTGGGTACGCGATTTCTGCGCCACTTCTTCGAGCCGCAAAGCCTGGTCGTCATCGGCGCCTCGGAAAAGCCCTACTCCATGGGCGGTCTGGTGATCCAGAACCTCAAGGAGAGCGGCTTTCCGGGCCGGCTCTGGTCGGTCAATACCAAGGGGTACGAGAGTGTCTATGGGGTGCCCTGTGTGACACAGGTCAGCGACCTGCCGGAGCTGCCTGAGCTGGCGGTGATCTGTTCACCGGTGGAGGCGGTGCCGGCCTTGATCGGTGAGCTGGGCGATGCCGGTGTCAGGGCTGCCATGGTCCTGTCCGGAGGCGCCTACCTGGACGATCGGAGCCGTGATGGCGGATCCATCCGCGAGCAGATGCTGCGCGCCGCTCGTCCCTCCGGCATTCGCGTGCTGGGGCCGGAATGCATGGGCGTACTGGTGCCGGGCCGCCGCCTCAATGCGTCCTATGCCGGTCAGCCGGTGAAGGCCGGGCGGGTCGCTTACCTGGGCCAGTCAGGCATGCTGGGCAATGCCATCATCGATTGGGCGGCGGGGCGTGGCATCGGTCTCTCGCACCTGGTGACCCTGGGGGACAGCATCGACGTGCTGTTGCCCGACCTGATGGACTACATCAATCAACATACGGCGGCGCAGGCCATTCTGTTGCACCTGGAGCGGACCCAGGATGCGCAGCACTTGATGACTGCCCTGCGTGAGGCTTCCCGACATCGCCTGGTACTGGCGATCAAGAGTGGCCGAACACCGGCTTCGGCCCTGTCCAGGGTGCCTCCGACCCCGGGGATCGCCAATCGCGACACCGTCTTCGATGCGGCGCTGGCGCGGGCTGGCGTCGTGCGGGTCGATCACTCCGACGAGCTCTTCGATGCCCTGGAGACGCTCTCGCGCATGCGGCCGCTGCGCGGCGAGCGGTTGGCCATCGTTTCCAATGGCCTGGGCCCGGCCATGCTGGCCATCGATCGTCTGATTGGTCAGGGCGGGCGCCTGGCCGACTTCACCGACACCACCCGCGAGGCGCTGGCGCGGGATGATGTGGATATGACTCTGCCGGGTCGCAACCCGGTGGATCTGGGTGGCGGGGCCACCCCCGATCAGATCGTCGAGGCGTTGACGATCGTGGCCGCCGACCCCCAGGTGGATGCTGTCCTGCTGGTGCATGCGCCGACGCGCCTTGCCCCCTCGAAGGCCACCGCGGAGGCGGTGGTCGCCAATCGTCGCCGCTTCAAGCGTAATCTGCTGACCAGTTGGATGGGCCTGGAACAGGCGCTTTCCGCTCGGCACGAGAGCCATCTGGCCGGTATTCCCACCTACATGTCACCGGAAAAGGCGGTCGGCGCCTTCATGCACATGGTCAATTATCGCCGTGTGCAGGCGCTGCTTCAGGAAACGCCGCCTTCGTTACCCTTTGCCACCAGCGCCGCCATCCGCGGGCACTGTCATGAACTGATCGATCAGGCCTTCGAGCAGCAGCGGCGCAGCCTGACCCATGCCGAGACCGCCCAGGTGCTGGGCGCGTACGGCATCGCCACCCCCAAGAGTCGCTATGTTGGCTCACCGGAGGAGGGCGCCGCGGCCGCCCGCGACCTGCTAGGCGCACAGGGTGAGCAAGGGGGCGCTCTGGCACTCAAGGTGGTACATGATCACAACATCGTGCCCTTTCGTTACCGCAGCCACCCCCACAAGCTTTCGGCGGGCCTGTTACAGGACTTGATCACTCCCGGTCAGGTGGGCGAGGGAGTGAACCGGCTTGCGAACAAGGTGCACGAGAAGTTTCCCGACTCGGCCATCCATGAGTATTGCCTGCAGCCGATGCAACGCGGCAAGCATTCCCTGCAACTTTGTGCGGGCATCACCCGAGACGCGGAGTTCGGGCCGGTGGTGGTCTTCGGCGTGGGGGGCTACAAGGTCAACGTGCTGGCCGATCGCCAGGTGGCCTTGCCGCCACTGAACATGACGTTGGCGGCCGATCTGGTGAGTCGCACCCACGCAGCGAAGCTGATCGAGGAACACTCCCGACAGCCCCAGCAGGATGTCGAGACCATCTGTGAACTGCTGGTCAAGCTCTCCCAGATGGCGTCGGACCTGCCACGCCTGAGGGGAATGGAGATCAATCCTCTGCTGCTCAACCGCGATGGCCTGCTGGCCGTGGATTTTGCGTTGGATCTGGGGGCTCCCGCTCGCCACGCCATCATGCCTTATCCTGAGGAGCTTCGTGAGCGAGTCGAGCTGGACGGGATGGACGTCGAGGTGCGTCCGATACGGGCCGAGGATGCGCCTCTGATCACCGGCTTTCACAAGCACCTGTCTGAAGAGAGCATTCGCTTTCGCTACTTCCATCATAAGGCCGACCTCACCAAGCGTGACCTGGCGACCCTTGCCGATATCAATTATGACCGTCAGATGGCATTTATCGCCGTGCGGCTGGATCAGGGGGGGGAGTCGGAGATGCTCGGTGTCGTGAGGGTATGGAACGACCCTGACAATATCCGCACGGAATTCTCGGTGATCATTCGCGATGACCTGCATGGCCAGGGGCTTGGGCGTCTCCTGATGACCAAGATGATCCGCTATTGCCGAGGGGTAGGCACCCTCGAGATGTTCGGCAAGATCATGATCGATAATCAGCCGATGCGCTCGCTGATGAAGCAGCTGGGCTTCCGTCTTCGCTACAACATGGAAGAGCAGGTGGTCGATGCGCTTCTCAGGCTCAACGAACCCGAGACCGACTGGCAGCGCCACCGTCTGGAGTCGCCCCCGGATTGACCCTTGGCCGTGGTGGACGCTTGCTGGCAAATGCCCCTGACCTGATCGTTTGGCGACCGACTTTTATTGAACCGTTGGTTAATCATCAATTGTTCTGATTTGAGGGGCTATCTATAAGTATGTATGATCCGCCGAGTTCAATCACGACAGTCATCCGCCGTGCATAGCCGGAAAGGCCGTTTTGAGCGGCCAGCCAGGGCATGTCGGCATGACATAACAACAGGCAGAGCCGATGAGCGAAACACGACCCGTAAAGATTGAGGTGCGCGGCCTCAGCAAGGTCTTTGGCAATCAGCCGAAGAAGGCGCTCGAGCTGCGTGACCAGGGACTCAAGCGTCCGGAGATCCTCGAGAAGACAGGCCAGACCCTGGGCTTGTCCAATATCGACTTCGATGTCTATGAAGGCGAGTTGCTGGTGATCATGGGGCTTTCCGGGTCAGGCAAGTCGACCCTGATTCGCTGCCTCAATCGCCTGATTGATACCACCGAAGGCAAGATCGTCATCGACGGCGAGAATATTCCGACGCTCAGCACCAAGGAGCTCCTGGAGTGCCGTCGTCGCCACTTCTCAATGGTTTTTCAGAACTTTGCCCTGTTCCCGCATCGCACGGTGCAGCAGAACGCCGAGTATGGCCTGGAAATCCGTGGCATCGACAAGGCCGAGCGTACCGAGACGGCACGCAATGCGCTCAAGCAGGTTGGCCTGGATGGCTGGGAAGATGCCCTGCCCAACCAGCTGTCTGGCGGCATGCAGCAGCGTGTCGGTCTGGCGCGCGCACTAGCCAACGACTCCAGTGTTCTGCTGATGGATGAGGCGTTCTCGGCTCTCGATCCGCTGATCCGCAAGGACATGCAGCAGGAACTGCTCGAGCTGCAGCATCGCATGAAGAAGACCACGGTCTTCATTACCCACGACCTCGATGAAGCCCTCAACATCGGCGATCGCATCATCCTGCTCAAGGACGGTGAGATCGTGCAGATCGGCACGCCAGAAGAGATCCTGACGTCGCCGGCCGACGAATACGTCGAGCGCTTCATCGAGGGCGTGGACATGTCACGCGTCCTCACAGCCCGCAACGCCATGCGACCCGTTCGCGCCACCGCCCGCGAAGACGATGGTCCTCGCACGGTATTGCGCAAGATGAGCGAGAACGGCTTGGACTCGATCTACGTCACCAGCCGCGATCGCAAGCTGATCGGCCTCATCGAAGCCGAGACTGCCGATCAGGCCGTCAAGGACGGCAAGCAGACCATTGAAAGCCTGGTCCACCAGGACTTCCCCAGCGCCTCGCCCGACGAGCCGCTGCATAACCTCTTTGCCATGTTCACTGAACGAAGCTTCCCCATCGCGGTGATCGACGAAGAACGTCGTCTGCTCGGTGTGGTAGTCAAGGGTGCGGTACTGGCCGAACTGGCAGAAGCAGGAGACAACTGAGATGGCGATTGAGATTCCCCGTATCGAACTGGGTGACTGGATCGAATCCGGTCTGAACTACCTGACAAGCAACTATTCTGGCGTCACCCGCGGCATCTCCGCGGTGACCCAGACCGGCATCAACGGCCTCAACGATCTGCTGATGTGGATCCCAGAGTGGGGCCTGATGGGCCTGATCGCGCTGCTGTGCTGGCGCATGGCGGGCATTCGCCTGGGGATCGGCGCGGTGCTGGGTCTTGCCCTGATCTGGAACCTGGATCTGTGGGACCCGATGATCGAGTCGCTGACCCTGGTGGTGATCGCGACCCTGGTCGCGGTGGTGATTGCCATTCCCGTAGGGATTGCCGCAGCACTGTCCGAGCGCCTGTATCGCGTGATCATGCCGGTCCTGGACTTCATGCAGACCATGCCGGCCTTCGTCTACCTGATCCCGGCGATCCCGTTCTTCGGCATCGGCTCGGTATCGGCGATCTTCGCCACGGTGATCTTCTCCATGCCGCCGGCGATCCGCTTCACCACCCTGGGGATTCGTCAGGTGCCCAAGGAGTTGATCGAGGCCGCCGATGCCTTCGGCTCCACGCCTGCGCAGAAGCTTTACAAGGTGCAGCTGCCGTTGTCGCTGCCGACCGTGATGGCTGGCATCAACCAGACCATCATGCTGGCGCTGTCGATGGTCGTGATCGCCGCCATGATCGGGGCCGACGGCCTGGGTAACGAGGTGTGGCGCGCTATCCAGCGCCTGCGTCCGGGTGACGGCTTCGAGGCCGGCATCGCGGTCGTGATCCTGGCCATGCTGCTGGACCGCCTGACCCAGTCTTTCCGCAAGACACGCAAGTCTTGATCATATAAGTCCTGATCATATTGCGTGCGCCCACCATGCCCCGCTTTGCAGGAACCCGGCGTGGTGGGCACTGAGACGCGGTGGAGCCGCGCCTCGCAGGTCCTCGGGCAGATGCTGGCGCCTTCAAGCCAGTCGGTTGTGCGCGGGGTGACCTGCATAACACCAACAAGCAATGGAGAGGTGAAGGATGTTCGATATCAAGACACTGTCACGCGGTGTGCGCCTGGGCGCCATGATGATGGCGGCTGGTTCTGCCGTGGTGGCCGGTCAGGTGCAAGCCGAAGAGAAGGGCACCGTAACCCTCGCCTACGTCGAGTGGGCCTCCGAGGTCGCCTCCACCAATGTGGTGCGCGCCGTGCTGGAAGATCAGGGCTATGACGTCGAGATGTCATCCCTGTCCGCCGCCGCCATGTGGCAGGCCATGTCCTACGGTGACGCTGATGCCATCGTGGCGGCCTGGTTGCCCACTACGCATGCGGACTACTACGACCGCGTCGAAGAGAATGTCGAGGACCTGGGTCCCAACCTGGACGGCACCAAGCTGGGTCTCGTCGTGCCGGCCTACAGCGACATGGAAACGATCGCCGACATCGATGCCAACGCCGAGGCGCTGGATGGACAGATTGTCGGCATCGATCCGGGCGCCGGCCTGATGAGCCTGACCGAAGACGTGATCGATGAGTACGGCCTCGAGGCCGACCTGCGCAGCGGTAGTGGCGCGACCATGACGGCGGCTCTGGCCAGTGCGCTGCAGAACGAGGAAGAGATCGTCGTGACCAGCTGGACGCCGCACTGGATGTTCGCCCGCTGGGATCTCAAGTACCTTGAGGATCCGAAGGGCATCTATGGCGGTGCCGAACAGATCCACACCATCGCCCGCAATGGCCTTCAGGAAGAACTGCCGGGTGCCTATGCGATCCTCGACAACTTCGAGTGGACGCCTGAGCAGATGGGCGAAGTCATGCTCATGAACCAGGAGGACGGCAGCGACCCCTACGAGAATGCTCAGAAGTGGGTTGCCGACAACCAGGACGTGGTGGCGCAGTGGCTGCCTGCCGGTGAGTGATCTCGGCTAGTCCGCATTGGTGAACGCACATCGCCCGGCCACAATGGCCGGGCGATGTCGTTTCAGGCGGGTAGAATGGTGGTCAGGTCGGGGATCAGGGGGCCAGGCGAACCTTGTACCACTCTCCATCGCGAAGCTGATAGCGGATGCGGTCATGTAGCCGGCTAGGCTGCCCCTGCCAGAATTCGATCATCTCCGGCACCAGACGATAGCCACCCCAATGGGCGGGACGGTGAATCTCCTGGCCGTCATAGGCCTGCTCGAAGCGCGCCTGGCGCTCCTCGATCCACTGCCGATCGGGAATCTCGACGCTCTGGGTAGCGACCCAGGCCCCGAGCTGGCTCTCCCGGGGCCGGCTGGCAAAGTACTGATCGGACTCGCTTTCATCGACCTGCTCGACTCGCCCTTCGAGGCGGACCTGACGGCTGAGTGTGGGCCACCAGAACACCAACGCCGCATGGGGAACGGTGGCAAGCTCGCTGCCCTTGTGGCTCTGATAATTGGTGTAGAAGACCATGCCCCGCTCGTCATGTCCCTTGAGCAGCACGATGCGAGCATGGGGGAGCCCCAGGCTATCGACCGTGGCAAGCGTCATGGCATTGCCGTCGACTCCCTCGCTTTCCAGTGCCAGGGTCAGCCACTCCTCGAAGAGTGCATCGGGCGTCTCTGGCGTGCTCTCTTCGCTGAGACTGCCGCCCTCGTAATCGCGCCGGATATCGGCAATGTTCCTTGTCATGGCAATCTCTCCCTCTGGATTTTCTCTATCTTCGCCGTTGCGTGGCGAAGGCTCAACCGTTTGTCGGAGATGTCCCACCAACGTTGTCGGTTAGTCCATCATTTGAATCATGGACATATAGGCGCCGGTCCCGGCCACAATCGACAGCAGGGCGTTATGTCGCCACAGTTGCAGGCCGGCCACGATGAGGCCTGCCAGCAGAATCGGTCCTCCCGTGGCGGTCAGATTGACTGCGCCATTGAGAAAGGGGCGCCAATCACGCATCGCGTAGATGACGAGGATCAGCATCACCGCCGGTGGCAGGTAGCGGCCCAGGTGCAGGATCAGGGGGTGGTCAGCCTGGCGAGACAAGGCAATGAAAGGCAGGACCCGGGTCATGAAGGTGGCCAGGGCGCAAACGGCGATGAAGCACAACAGGGACATGGGCGTCTGGGTCACGATGCCTCCTGATGCCGGCGCAGTGAGGCGTCGAGTCGGTACTGGATCAACAGGATCAGGCTGGCCGCGCCGATGGCCCCGAGTAGCATATGCCGTTCAGGAAGGATGACCAGGGCACCCAGGGCCGTGCACAGAGCGATCAGGAACGGCCGCCATTGCCGTAGTCGCCGTGCCTGCTCGATCGTCAGCACGATGAACAGGGCCGTCAGCACGAATTCGATACCGCGAGTGTCGAACGCCATCTGGCTGCCGATCAGCACACCCGCCAGGCTACCCGACACCCACCACAGCTGGTTCAGCGCACTGAGCCTGAAGGCCTGGGCGTGATCGTGTCCGGTAGTGTTTGCCCGAGCGGTCAGTAGCGAGTAGGTCTCATCGGTCAAGGCGAAGATCAGGTAGGGCTTGCGCCAGCCGGCGCCGGCGAAGGGCCTCAACAGCGAGAGACCGTAGAAGAGATGACGCGAGTTCAGCATCAGCGTCGCTATCGCCACCTCCAGCAGGCCGGCCTGATTGGCCAGCAGGGCCACGGCGAGGAACTGGCCCGCACCCGCATAGATCAGGAGGGACATGGTGAGGGCCCCCCACCAGGGAATCCCTACATCGACTGCCAGGATGCCGAAGGCCGCGCCTAGCGGCAGGTAGCCGAACATGACCGGCAGTGTGGTCACTGCCGCCGAGCGCCAGGGCCCGAGCGAGCCGGCGGATTGGTCCGCTTGGCGAGAGGAGATCATCGCCGCAATTGGCGGCTGCGAAAACGCGCATAGCCCATGCTGGCGACGAACAGCACCAGGGCGGCCATCGCAATCAGCAGCCCCAGCCAGCCGACTCCGGGCAGAATGGCCACGTTCACGCCAATCATGAAGTAAAGCAGGCTGACGAAGCACAGCCAGGCGTGCCCGCGGGGGCGACGTGCGATGAGCGACGGAAGAAAGAGCAGCAAGGGCAGCAAGAACACCAGCGCGGAGCGCAGGTTGCCGTTCTGCTGGTATAGCGTCAGCGCCCAGCTGGCCAGGGCCGCTACCAGAATGCCATAGCTGATCAGCACCAGCCGGCGACTCTTGTGTGTCAATGTATCCAGGCCGTGCTTGTGTTCCCAGCGTTCCATCATCTGTCGCATCAGGACGTCTCGCGCATGGGTTCGAGGGCCAGTGCCAGCCGTCCCAGGCGTCGTCCCTGGGCGACACACAGGCGCCGCTCCTGTTCGTCGAGGGAGCGATTGCTGCGCTGACCGGCCAGGTGAGTGGCCCCGTAGGGGGTGCCGCCGGTGGTGGTGGTGAAGAGGTCGGTCTCGCTGTAGGGCAGACCGGACAGCACCATGCCGTGATGCAGCAGTGGCATTAGCATGGTCATCAGGGTGGTCTCCTGGCCGCCATGCAGGCTCGACGTGGAGGTAAAGGCGCTGGCCGGCTTGTCGATGAGGGCGCCATTCATCCACAGCTCGCTGCTGCTGTCGAGGAAATGCTTGAGCGGGGCCGCCATGTTGCCGAAGCGGGTCGGGCTGCCGATGGCGAGGCCGGCACAGTGCCGAAGGTCATCGAGGCACGCATAGACGGCGCCCTCCGGAGGAATATCCGGATCGACGGCATCACAGGTGGGAGAGACCGCGGGGACAGTGCGCAGCCGCGCATCGAGCCCCGGCAGCGACTCGACGCCAGCGGCGATGGCTTCTGCCATGGCGCGGGTCGCGCCATGGCGAGAATAGAAGAGGATCAGCACATAAGGCGTGGCGGCGCTCATCAAGGCTCCAGGGATCGAGGGGGAAGGGCGGGTCAGGCGGTGGCGATCAAGGACAGCACGGTTTCGGGTGGGCGCCCGATCACGGCTCGATCACCACGGTCGGCGATCGGACGCTGCATCAACTTGGGCGTAGCCACGATGGCGGCAATGACGGCCTGAGGGTCGTCGATATCGATGCTCTGGGATTTCCACTCGGCTTCATTGGTGCGAACCAGGGCCTTGTGGTCGCCCTCGAGGCGGTCGAGCAGGGCCTTGAGCTGGTCGGTATCCAGCGGCGCGTCGAGGTAGCGGTGGACACGGGTCTCGATGCCGGCGTCTTCGAGCAGAGCCAGTGCCTGGCGTGACTTGGAGCAGCGTGGATTGTGGTAGAGAGTGATCACGTCACAAGGGTCCTAGTGATTGGCATTCAAGCAATGGCTAAACATTGTAGGGGGGGCTCGGTTGCCTCACAACCACTCCTGTTAGCCGTCATTGAGCCCATTACTTTATACCGTTATCCTTCTCTCAGTGTATCCGCCAAATCAGAGGAGCTGTCGGAAATCATAGACGTCGATAGACCCAGACCTGTCGCCCATCGCCAAGACGCAAGCGTACCCGTTTGTAGCGATACCCCAGCCGCTCATACCGATCCAGCGCTGCCAGTTCTTCAGCATCGACCTCGAGTACCATACCCTGGACGCTTTGATCCGGTGCGCTCTCCAGGTCGAGCGCCTGTTGGCGAAAGCCGGGCAGACTCGCGGGTTCGGGATCACCAATCCTTCCATAGACGAGCCAGCGAACAGGCGCATGGGTCAAGGTGCCATAGACGAACACCTGATGTTCGCCCGTCTGAATCGGCGGCAGATCAGCCGGTCGTTCATAGGCGAACGGGCTCAGCAGGGTCCACCAGAGATATCCGGCGACGATCGATAGTGTGCCGACGGTGGAGCCGAGGGCAAAGCGGAGAACGCGCATGGTGTATATCTCGGTTGAATTCTTTGTGCCGTGAATGGTTCGCGCCGTCATCCTGTCATGGCATGCTGTTCCTATGCCAACGGGTCGCCAGACCGCACACATCGCCGGATCGGGAGAGGGTCGCCATGCATATGATGGATCGCGAGTTTCGTCGTCAGATGGGCGATGTTCGTCCCCTCGCCAAGGGCAAGGGCCGAGCCGATGTCGGCTCGCGCCCCGCAGGGCCCAACGACGCCCAGGTCGCGCGACGTCAAGCGGCAGAGCAGGACGGTGAGGAGGGCAACTTTCTATCGGATGATTTTGTCGAACTGGTGGGCTCGCATGATCCACTGGATTATCGCCGTGACGGGATTCAGCTCGGGGTGGTCGAGCGTCTGCGCCATGGAGGATATGCACCCGAAGCGCACCTGCACCTGCAGCGTCGGCCTCTGGCCCAGTGTCGTCGCGAGCTGTTCGGCTTTATCCGCGATGCCCATGCACAAGGGCTGCGCTCACTGATGGTGGTGCATGGGCGAGGGCGCGAGGACGACAGTCCCGCCAACATCCTGCGTTCCTATTTGGCCAAGTGGCTCGCCCAGTTCGAGGAAGTGCAGGCCTTTGCCTCGGCGCCGGCATCCCAGGGCGGGCTCGGGGCCACGCTGGTCATGCTGAGAAAGTCTGACCAGGCGAGGGCCAACAACCGGGAGCGTCAGCAGAAGCGTCGTGGCTGAGCGTATCTCATCCCGCCGATTTTTTGGCTTGAAATGCCAGGGCCCGGCATAAGCCGGGCCCTGGGGGTTCCGTCTGTCGAGATGACGGGGCGCTGACCGACGTCGAGAGTCGGGTCAGGGGGAGCTTCCCTCTCGCAGACGGCGCTCGAAGAGGGCCTCCTGAGTGTCCACGCCCGGTTGATAGCTCACGCTGAAGGCGCCCAGGGCACGTAACGCATCGTCGAGCAACTGGTCGTCACGCAGCGCCAGGGCATCGAAGCCACAGCGGCTCATGTAGTAGAGCTGGTCGACCAGCACATCACCGATGGCACGAATTTCGCTCTGGTAGCCGTAGCGCTCACGCAGCAGCCGGGCCAGGGTATAGCCACGCCCGTCGGTGAAGGCGGGAAAGTCGATGGCGATCAGCGGCGCCGCCATCAGCTTCTCGGCAAGCTCGCCATCGAGCTGTGTGTCGCTGGGCAGCCACGGCGCCAGGCCATTGTCTTCTCCGGCATCGAGCCACAGGGCCAGCGGGACGATCACCGGCCGCGACTCCGGCAAGGCTTCGGTATGGCGTGACAGGGACCAGGTGTCGGTTTCCGGCTGGCCCAACTTGAGCAGCGTCTGGGCCGTTGTCAGCTGTTGATCAGGCATAGACCCGCTCCTTGAAAGGTTTGATGCCGATGCGACGGTAGGTGTCGAGGAAGCGTTCGTCTTCATGACGAGATTCGACATAGACGTTAAGCACCTTGTCGATGACGTCAGGGACATCTTCCCGATAGAACGACGGGCCGAGGATCTTGCCAAGAGACGCATCGTCGGTGGAGTTGCCACCCAGCGAGATCTGATAGTACTCCTCGCCTTTCTTGTCGACGCCGAGAATGCCGATATGGCCCACATGGTGGTGACCGCAGGCATTCATGCAGCCAGAAATATTGAGATCCAGTGGCCCCAGGTCATACAGGAAGTCCAGATCCTCGAACCGCTCCTGTAGCGCCTGGGCGATGGGGATCGAGACCGCATTGGCCAGGCCGCAGAAGTCGCCGCCCGGGCAGCAGATGATGTCGTTGAGGGTGCCCACGGTCGGATTGGCCATGCCCAAGTCGTCCAGGGCCTGCCAGAGGGCCTCCAGCTGATCGACGGGCACATCGGAGAGCACCAGGTTCTGCTCGTGGGTGACACGGACCTCGCCGAAACTGAAGCGCTCGGCGAGATCGGCCACGGCATCCATCTGATCGGAGGTCACGTCGCCAGGCGCCAGTTCGCGACGCTTCAGTGACAGGGTGACGGCCTTGTAGCCGGGCACCTTGTGATCGGTCACGTTGTTGGTCACAAAGCGGGCCAGGGCACGATTGTCCTGACGCGTCTGCTCGAAGGCCGCGATGGCCTCGTCACTGACCGGGCGGCGATCGGGCTCCGGGAAGTGTGCCTTGGCGGCCTCCAGGGCGGCGGGTGTCAGGGTCTGAGGGCCATCCTTGAGATGCTCCCACTCGGCGTCGACGCGACGCCGGAATTCCTCGATGCCCAGCGCCTTGACCAGGATCTTGATGCGGGCCTTGAACTTGTTGTCGCGACGGCCGAACTGGTTGTAGACGCGGACACAGGCTTCGAGGTAGGTCAGCAGGTGCTTCCACGGCAGGTCGTCGCGGACCACGTCGCCGATCATCGGCGTGCGGCCCAGGCCACCACCGGCCAGTACTCGCACGCGAACCTCGCCATTGTCGTCGTGCCACAGACGCAGGCCGATGTCGTGTACCTGAATGGCGGCCCGGTCGGCGTCGGCGCCGGTCACCGCGATCTTGAACTTGCGCGGCAGGAAGGCGAATTCGGGATGCAGGGTCGACCACTGACGAATCAGCTCGCACCAGGGACGCGGATCTTCGACCTCGTCGGCGGCGATGCCGGCGAACTGATCGCTGGTGGTATTGCGGATGCAGTTGCCGCTGGTCTGGATGGCATGCATCTGCACCTCGGCCAGCTCGCCGAGGATATCGGGCACGCTCTCGAGGGTCGGCCAGTTGAGCTGCAGGTTCTGCCGCGTACTGAAGTGACCGTATCCCCGGTCATACCGCCGTGCGATGGACGCCAGGCGTCGCAGCTGGTCGCTGGACAGCATCCCGTAGGGGATAGCGATGCGCAGCATCGGCGCGTATTTCTGGATGTAGAGACCGTTCTGCAGGCGCAGCGGGCGGAATTCCTCCTCGCCCAGCCGGCCATCGAGGTGGCGGGTCATCTGGTCACGGAACTGGGTGACCCGCTCGTCGACGAGGGTCTGGTCGTAGTTGTCGTACCGATACATTCAGTCGTGTCCTGCTGGTCAGGGCGTGATGAAGGAGCATGCCGTTAGGGGGCGACGATACTCCTAACCGTATATTCTATGAAAGAATAAATGTTCATAGATTTTAATTAAAGAGTTATTAGCAGCGCACGGCCGGTGATGCGACCAGCGTCTCACTGCTCGATAGGCGTTCCAACAGGGTCTGCGCCGGCATGGGGCGGGCATAGTGAAAGCCTTGCTGATGCTCGGCACCGAGTTGGCGGCAATAGCTGGCCTGGTCGTCGGTCTCCACGCCTTCGATCGTTACCTGAAGCCCGAGGGCATGGCCCATCTCGACCATGGCATTGACCAGCTTTCCCTGTTGTTGATCGGTTGTGGCGTCGACCATGAAGCTGCGGTCGATCTTGATGATGTCGAAGGCGTGGCGCTGCAGATAGCCCAGCGAGGAGAAGCCGGTGCCGAAGTCGTCGATGGCCAGCCGGCAGCCCAGGCGATGAAGGGCCGCGAAGACCTCGAGCACGGTCTCGCTGGGTTCAAGCATCAGGTGCTCGGTCACCTCGATGATGATGCGTTCGGGCGCCAGCCCGTGGCGGTGCAGGGCCTCTTCCAGGTGACAGGGCAGGCGGCCCGTATGAATTTCTTGCACCGAGACATTGAAGGAGATGGTCAGCTGCTCCTGTCCGGCGGCGCTGACCTTAGCCAGCCAGGCGAGCCCCTGTTCGATGACCCATTCGTCGATCGCCACGATCACACCGGACTCTTCCGCGGCAGGAATGAAATCAGCGGGTGACAGCATGCCGCGCTCCGGGTGGTGCAGTCTTACCAGGGCTTCGACGCCGATGATGTGCCTTCCGCCCCTGCCCATGATCGGCTGCAAGGCCAGTTCGAGCCCTTCGTGGCTGAGGGCCTGATGCAGGTCGCGCTCAATTGCCGCCATCTGCTCGACCTGCTGCGACGCCACCGCCGGTTGATAGAGTCGATAGTCTCCCCGGGCGCTTTCCTTGCTGCGATACAGCGCCTGCTCGGCTCGTTTGAGGAGCTCTTGCAGCGTCTCGGCATGCTCAGGGTACAGGGCGCCGCCGATGGTCATGGAAAGATACAGCTCCTGGTCGTCGACAACGAAAGGGGCGCGCAGGCGATCCTGTACCTCGCGCACCAGCGCCTGGAGACGGGTCGGGCAGGCATCGGCCACCGCCAGCGCGAATTCGTCACTGCCCAGTCGGACGGGCGGAATGACCAGGTGCTGGGCACCGATGCCTTGCAGCCGCCTCGCCAGCTCGATCAGGACCCGGTTGCCGGTCTCTCGCCCATACCCCAGATTGGTCCAGCGCAGATGGTTGATGTCCAGGTGCAACAGGCCCAGGGGGCGGTCGGGATGACGGTCGATCCAGCACAGGAGTTCGTCATTCATCCCGTATCGATTGCAAAGCCCGGTCAAGGTATCGCGCCTGGCTTGTTGCTGGATCTCTTGTTGGGCGGATTTCAGTTGCAGGGCCAGGGTGTTGAAGGCCTGCAGCGCCTGGCCGACCTCACCGGGGGCCGAGACAGGCTGAGGGGGGAGGGTCTCGCCCCGCCCGACGGCCGCCAGGCGTCGATGGATGGCGGAGAGCGGGGCGACGACGCGGCGACGCAGAAAATACAGACTCCAGCCGGTCACCAGCATCGCCAGCAGGCCGGTGGCCAGCAACGCCGTGAGGGCGGATGTGAGGATCTGCTGAGTGAGTCGCTGGTCGCTGAAGCTCAGGGAGAGCTGTCCGATAGGTCGCTCGACAAAGGCATTGCGGAAGATGATGGGGGTCTTGCGTGTCTCCGATGCCGTGGCCTGATGCCCATCATAGCGTGCCTGTAGCAAGTCACCGCTGCTGTCATGCAGCCGGACACCCACCACATCGGCATCGGCCAGCAGGGTGTCGAGCATGTCACCGATACGCACCGAGTCGAAGTTCCACAGTGGGGATGCCAGCATGGTGGCACCGAGTTCGAGCAGTTGCGTCTTCTTGTGGCCGAGCTCGGCCTCGAACCGCTGTTGCTGTTGCCAGGCGCTGAGCAGACTGCAGACCAGGGTCACCAGGAGAGCGACCGGTACCAGGCGCTTGAGGAAGGCACCGCTAAGACTGGTCTTGGGGGTCATGGGGGATGTGCCTCCAGTTGCTCCAGCACGCCAAGCGGAGAGAAATCATAGGCGCCGTCCCGACGTCGGAAATCTGCGAATTGCACACGAGACCAGTCGGGGCTTGTCAGATAAGGAGAGAACCGCCGGGCGCGTGAGGCATCCAGCGCATCCATCGGAAAGCGTGCCCAGGCATAACGTGGAGGCAAGCGACCGTCGGCATGATCCCGAAGCATGACCATGGCGAAGCCGCCGGCCAGGAAGTGTCCACCATCGGTCAGAACCATCTGGCCACTGGTGACATGGGCCACTCCCTCAGGTGACCAGTTCAGGCCGGCGATGGCCACCTCGGTCCCCGGCTCGATGCCGGCCGCCTCCAGCGCCTGAATGGCTCCGAGCGCCATCGGATCGTTGGCGGCCCAGATGATGCCGGGGCCTTGATCCCGCGTGGCGAGCCAGTCCAGGTAACCCGCGGTCAGCGCTTCGGCCTCTTCGGCATTCCAGTGCGCTGTCAGCACCCGGTCCAGTCGCACCGCCGCGGACCGCTCAAATACATCCAGCATGCCGTGGTTGCGGGCAATGGACGCGGGTGTCAGGGTATCACCGATCAGGGCCAGTGCCGGCACGGGAGCTTCCCGACTCGAAGCGGCCTCGATGAGTCGCCGTGCCATGCGGGCACCGGCATCGTAGTTGTTGGTCTCGATGACGCCGATCCAGTTCGGATACTCGCCGTTGGGGCCTCCCACCGAGTCGAATTGATCGGGAGTCGGGCCGTTGAGCAGCATCAATACCTTGACATCACGTGACTCGGCGGGTGCCAGCAGCGGAATGGCCTGTTGTTCCTCGTTGACCAGTATCAGGTAGTCAGGGGGCTCCTGGGCTTCAATGGCCTGGTGTGCCAGTGCCACCATTCGGGCGCGATCGCGCTGCGCGTAGTGAATGTCGAGCTCGATCGACAGATCCTCGGCGGCCGCCTGCATGGTGTCACTGACCATGACCCAGAAACGCTCCTGGTCGTGGCCGGGATTGATGAAGGTCACCTTCAGGGCATGCGTTTCTGCCAGGGCAGGCCCACCTGTCCCGATTATCATGAGTGATGCCACCAGATACACCGTGACCCATCGCATGCCGACCGCGCTCCGCCATTGAAGTTGCTGGGATTGTGACCCTACTGGGACTAGATGGCCAGCCGCTGCCAATGCCGACGCTGCCATATCAGCGCAAAGCCGAGCGAATTCAGGCAGCGATAGCCGAGCTGCACCCACCAGATGCCCAGCAACCCGTACTCCAACGATACGCCGACCCACCAGGCCAGGGGCAGGAAGACCAACCACTGAGTGGTCAGGGTGATCGTCATGACGGTGCGATGGGCGCCCGCGCCAAGCAAGGCTTGCCCCAGCACCAGGGCGCAAGCATCCAATACGATCATGATCGCGGTCAGCTGCAACGGCAGATGGCCCAGAGCCACCAGGGCAGGGTCGTGCAGGAAGAGCTCGAGCACCCGATCCGGAAACGCCAGCATCGGCAAGGCGAGCGCCGCCAGGCAGGCCCAGGCAATGCGCACGACGTCCCAGCCCCAGCGATGGGCCTCGCGATTGGACTGCTGCCCCATGGCCTGACCGACCAGGCTCATGGCCGCCAGTCCGAGGCCGACACCGGGCAGGATCAACAGCAGCGAAAGGTTCACCAGTACATGCCCCACCGCCACACTGGCGGTGTTCAGCTGACCGAGGATCCAGAACAGCACGGCATAGCCGCCGGCGAACCACAACTGCTGGAAGGAGTGGGGCGTCGCCAGGCGCAGGGTGGTCACGAGGGTGGTGAGGCTGGGGCGGCCGCCAATCGGATCGGCATGGCGATAGGAGTAGGCGGCCCACAGGATCAGCCCCAGCAGCAGCGAGAGGCTGGTTCCCGCCCCGGCCCCGGCGGCTCCGAGCCTGGGCAGGCCGGCGTGGCCGAAGATCAGGCCGATGCTCACCAGCACGTTCACCAGATGCATGATCAGGATGATGCGCAGGTAGATGCCGGTCTGCTGCACGCCGTTCCAGTAGCCACGGAAGCAGAAGATCATGGCGATCGGTACCAGCGAGACCGCGCGCCAGCGAAAGTACTCGACCGCTTGCGCATGAACGCCTGCGTCCGGGTTGATCAGGCCCAGAATGGCCGGTGCCTGCCACAGACTCAACGCCGTCAGGGGCAGGGCCAGCGCGAGCGCGATGGTCAGGCCGGCGGACAGGGCGTCGGTCCGGCTGCTCCAGGCCTGCTCGCCGTGACGCCTGGCCGTCTGCGCCTGCACACCCGACGAAAGACCGAATACCAGGGCGGTGATCATGAACATCGCATAGCCACCGATGCCGACCCCGGCCAGCGCCGTCTCGCCCAGTGAACCGACCAGGGCGGCATCGATCAGGTTCAGCAGGCTTTGCGAGAGCATGCCGCCGATGATCGGCAGCGCCAGCTTGAGGATGGTGTTTCGTCGCGCGGGTTCAGGCAGCATGCCGTCTTCCAGTCAAATCATGGCGCCCACCGGAGGGTGGGCGCCACGCTAGATCGTGAGGGCCGGGTATCGGCGTGATGTTCGCCGTCTCGCCGTCAGCTCGGGTCGTAGGAGAGCACCGGCGACAGCCAGCGCTCCATCTCGCCAAGCGGCAGGTCCTTGCGGCTGGCCAGGGACTCGACCTGATCACGGGTGATCTTGCCGGTGGAGAAGTACTTCGACTGGGGGTGGGCAAAGTACCAGCCGGAGACCGCCGCCGCCGGCCACATGGCAAAGCTCTCGGTCAGCGTAAGACCGCTGTGCTTCTCGGCCTCCAGCAGCCGGAACAGGGTGGCCTTCTCGGTGTGGTCCGGGCAGGCCGGGTAGCCCGGCGCCGGCCGAATGCCCTGGTACTTCTCGGCAATCAGCGCCTCATTATCGAGCGACTCCTCTGGCACATAGCCCCAGAACTCCTTGCGGACTCGCTCGTGCATGCGCTCGGCGAAGGCCTCGGCGAGACGGTCGGTCAGGGCCTGGACCATGATGGCATTGTAATCGTCGCCGGCGGCCTCATAGCGCTTGCTCAGCTCGTCCACGCCATGCCCGGTGGTGACCGCGAAGCCGCCGATCCAGTCCGGGATGCCGCTTTCCTCTCCGTTCGCGTCATAACGGGGCGCGATGAAGTCGGCAAGGCTATAGCAGATGCCATCGCGATTCTTGGTGGTCTGCTGGCGAATGTGGTGCAGGCGCTCGATGACCTCGCTACGCGACTCATCGGCATAGACCTCGATGACGTCATCCTCGACGCTGTTAGCGGGCCAGATGCCGATCACGCCCCGCGCCGTGATGTGCCCCTCGTCGAGCAGCTTGGCCAGCATCGCCTTGGCATCGGCAAAGAGGTTGCGGGCGGCTTCGCCCACCACCTTGTCGTCGAGGATCTTGGGGTACTTGCCGGCCAGCTGCCAGCTCATGAAGAAGGGCGTCCAATCGATGCGCTCGATCAGCTCCTCGAGGTCATAGTCGTCGAAGACCTTGAGGCCGGTGAAGCTGGGCGCCTTCGGCGGCTGGGCGGCCCAGTTGGTCGTGAAGCGACGCTCACGGGCCTGCTCGTAGCTCAGGTCGGCGGCCTTGGGGCGACGCTTGGCGTTGCGCTCTCGTACCACCTCGTATTCGGCCCGCAGGTCGGCGGTGTAGGCCGGCTTGAGCTCCGGCGAGAGCAGCCGCGAGGCCACGCCGACCGCCCGGGAGGCATCGGTGACATAGACCACCGGATGTTCGTACTGGGGTTCGATCTTGACCGCGGTATGGGCCTTTGAGGTGGTGGCACCGCCGATCAGCAGCGGGAGGTCGAAGCCCTGGCGCTGCATTTCCTTGGCCACGTGGACCATCTCATCCAGTGACGGGGTGATCAGCCCGGACAGGCCGATGATGTCGGCATTCTCCTCGCGGGCGGTCTGCAGGATCTTCTCGGCCGGCACCATCACACCGAGATCGATGACCTCGTAGTTGTTGCATTGCAGGACCACGCCGACGATGTTCTTGCCGATGTCATGGACGTCGCCCTTGACCGTGGCCATCACGATCTTGCCCTTGGCCTGAGTCTCGCCGCTCTTTTCGGCCTCGATGTAGGGGATCAGATAGGCCACCGCCTGCTTCATGACCCGTGCCGACTTGACCACCTGGGGCAGGAACATCTTGCCGGCCCCGAACAGGTCGCCGACCACGTTCATGCCATCCATCAGCGGGCCTTCGATGACCTCGATGGGGCGGGTCGCCCGCTGTCGGGCCAGCTCGGTGTCGTCCTCGATGTAGGCGGTGATGCCCTTGACCAGCGCATGCTCGATGCGCTTCTCGACCTCCCAGGAGCGCCACTCGAGGTCTTCCTTCTTGGCCGCGCCACTGCCGTCGCCCTTGAACTTGTCGGCGATATCCAACAGCCGCTCGGTGGCATCGTCGCGGCGGTTGTTGACCACGTCCTCGACTGCCTCGCGCAGCTCTTCCGGCAGGTCGTCATAGACCGCTAGCTGACCCGCATTGACGATGCCCATGCTCAGGCCGGCGCGAATGGCGTGATAGAGGAACACCGAGTGGATGGCTTCGCGCACCGGGTTGTTGCCACGAAACGAGAAGGAGACATTGGACACGCCGCCGGAGACCAGCGCATGGGGCAGGTGCTCGCGGATCCACTGGGTGGCCTGGATGAAGTCCACCCCGTAGTTGTTGTGTTCTTCGATGCCGGTGGCGATGGCGAAGATGTTGGGGTCGAAGATGATGTCTTCCGGCGGGAAGCCGATCTCGTCGACCAGCAGGCGGTAGGCGCGCTCGCAGATCTCGGTCTTGCGGGCGAAGGTGTCGGCCTGGCCCTGCTCGTCGAAGGCCATTACCACCACGGCGGCGCCGTAGCGCATGCACTTGGTCGCCTGCTCGCGGAAGGCGTCCTCGCCTTCCTTCATGGAGATGGAATTGACCACCGCCTTGCCCTGTACGCACTTGAGGCCGGCCTCGATGATCTCCCACTTGGAGGAGTCGATCATGATCGGCACCCGCGAGATGTCGGGCTCCCCGGCGATCAGGTTGAGGAAACGCACCATGGCTTCCTCGGACTCGAGCATGCCCTCGTCCATGTTGATGTCGATGATCTGGGCGCCGTTTTCGACCTGCTCCAGCGCGACCTCGAGGGCGGTGGTGTAATCCTCTTCCTTGATCAGCCGCTTGAAGCGGGCCGAGCCGGTGACGTTGGTACGCTCGCCGACATTGACGAACAGCGAGTCGGCGCTGATGTTGAAGGGCTCGAGACCGGACAGCCGACAGGCGATCGGCCGTTCCGGCACCTGGCGAGGCGCCATGTCACGAACCGCGTCGGCGATGGCCTTGATATGCTCAGGCGTGCTGCCGCAGCAGCCGCCGATGATGTTGACCAGGCCGCTGCTCGCGAACTCGGCGACGATCGCCGCCATTTCCTCGGGGGTCTGGTCATACTCGCCAAACTCGTTGGGCAGGCCGGCGTTGGGGTGCGCCGAGACGAAGGTATCGGCCTTGTTCGACAACTCCTCCAGATAGGGGCGCAGTTCCTCGGCCCCCAGCGCACAATTGAGGCCTACCGATAGCGGGGCGGCATGGCGAACCGAGTTCCAGAAGGCTTCGGTGGTCTGCCCGGACAGGGTGCGCCCCGAGGCGTCGGTGATGGTGCCGGAGATCATCACCGGCAGGCGCGTGCCCCGTGCCTCGAACAGCTCCTCGAGCGCGTAGATCGCCGCCTTGGCGTTCAAGGTGTCGAAGATGGTCTCGATCAGGATCAGATCCGAGCCACCCTCGATCAGAGCCTCGGCGGCCTCGTAATAGTTCTCGCGCAGCTCGTCGAAGGTGACGTTGCGCTTGGCCGGGTCGTTGACGTCCGGTGACAGCGAGGCGGTGCGGGAGGTCGGGCCGAGGACGCCGGCGACATAGCGGGGAATGCCCGTCTCGGCGCCCACGGCGTCACATATCTCGCGCGCCAGGCGTGCCGATTCCCGGTTGAGTTCGGGAACCAGCGCCTCCATGCCGTAGTCGGCCTGGGACAGGCGGGTGCTGTTGAAGGTGTTGGATTCGATGATCTCGGCGCCGGCTTCCAGGTAATCGCGGTGGATACGCGTCACCAGGTCCGGACAGGTCAGCGCCAGCAGGTCATTGTTGCCCTTCAGGTCCGAGGGCCAGTCGATGAACCGCTCGCCACGAAAATCGGCCTCACTCAGGTCGGCATTCTGCAGCATGGTACCCATGCCGCCGTCGAGAATCAGGATGCGTGAGGCAAGGCGTTCGGCGAGGGTGGCAGTGACGGGGGTCGGGGTAGCGGCCATGATTCGGGGCGGTCTCCAGCGTGGGTCGCATCTTGTACTGTGACGAGCGGGTTTGATGCCAGGGCTCGGTTTTGCGCGATAGCTTATCAGAAAGGCGGTGGCGACGGGCAGCGGTAGGCGGGCCGGGTGCAAGCCTGAGTATTTCACTCGGGATTGTTTCGCTTCTCACTTTTCCTTAACATGAGAAGCAAATTCGACCTCTCGAATCAGGACCATCGCCCCATGAGCCAGAGCATTCAGATCACCGACAGTGCCCAGGACTACCTCGCCGAACTGCTCGAAAAGCAGAACGTCGAGGGCATTGCGGTTCGCATCTTCATCACCCAGCCGGGTACGCCCTACGCAGAGACCTGCCTGGCTTACTCCCGTCCGGGCGAGGAAGAGCCCAGCGACGAGAAGCTCGCCCTCGACAAGATCACGGTCTTTCTCGACAAGAACAGCCTGCCGTTTCTCGATGAGGCCGTTGTCGACTTCAATGCCGACCGCATGGGCGGCCAGCTGACCATCAAGGCGCCCAACGCCAAGATGCCCAAGGTCAACGCCGACAGCCCGCTTGAGGATCGCGTCAACTACGTGCTCTACAGCGAGATCAACCCGGGGCTCGCCGCCCACGGTGGCGAAATCAAGCTGATGCAGCTGACCGAAGATAACGTGGCCGTGCTGGCCTTCGGTGGCGGTTGCCAGGGCTGCGCAGCGGTCGATCTGACCCTCAAGGAAGGCGTCGAAAAGACGCTGTTGGAGCGTATCCCCGAGCTCGCCGGCATTCGCGACATCACCGACCATACCGACACCAGCCAGGCTTACTATCGCTGATGCGATGTCGTCGATAGTGCATCGCTGACCGGGCGACAGCCCCTTCAGCTTTATCCCAAGACGGGCGCCCATGGGCGCCCGTCTTGCGTTGGGTCGTCGGGAGGTGTTCGCCGGTCGCTATGTCGCTGGTTGTTCAGTAGACGAAGGGCGGCAGGGGCGTGTTGGCGAGTCGCGCTTCGGTCTCAAGCAGGCGCTTCTTGAGCGCCGCGACTTCCTCATCTTTTTCCTCGAGCCGTTGCGATAGGCGTTCCTGCATGCGCTGGCGATCCCTGTCTTGCTCCTTGCGCTGTTCGAGTTCCCAGTGCGCTTCGCGATTCTGCTGGCGGTAATCGGCCAGCTGCGTGCGCTGTTCCTGCAACTGCTTGTCGAGGCTTTCGTTTCGGGACTCAAGTTGCGCCTGTCGGGCGCCATGCTGCTTATCAGCGGTATGGCGCTCCTGTCGGGCATCGTCCAGCAGGCTCATCAGGCGGGCCTCGGCGGCTTCATTGCGCTGCTCTTCTTGATGAAGACGCTTCTGGTGCTCGGCATCACGAGTGGCCAGTTCTTCCTGCTGTTGCGTTGCCAGCGCCTCATTGCGCTCCTGCAGTCGCGCGAGCTCCTTCTCGAGTTGCTGAACCCGCTGCAGGGCTTTGGCCTCGCGATTGGACAGGGTGTCGCGCTCGGCCTGACAGCTGGCCAGGGTGGCGCTTTGTTCTTCCAGGCGTGTCTGTGCCTTGGCCAGGTGATCGGCGACCGCAGATTCTCGTTGACCGGCATCTTCCGCACGCCGCTCGCTCTCTTTTGCAGCTTCTAGGGCATCGGCGACCCGCTGTTCGGCCTCCTGGCGATATAGCGCCAGGCTTTCATTGGCGGTTTCCTGGGCCTGGCGCCACAGCTCCAGCGTCAGCGTCTGCAAGGTCTCGGGCAGCTCCTGAGACGGCGGCTGATCTCGATTCTCCTCACGTTCTATACGCCACTGACGCAGATGTTCGCTGATGGTGGTGAAGCTGCCGGTCCCCAGCACCTCGCGGATCCGTTGAACACTAGGCGCATCCCCGCGGCTCATCAGCGTATGCACCGCCCGCTGTACATCCTCGTACTGCACACCGCTTCGCGCCATGTCGCGCCTCTCCTTGATTTGAATCGAGTCTTTGCAAGGGCTTGCCTGCCTGGCCCTGGTCGTCGCCGTGGGCCTCGCGGGCCCTGCCGATAGATTCATCTTAGCGGCATTTGGGGTTCGGATAAAGCATATTACGTAAAACGTATTACGTAATTATATTTATCAAATGGATGATTAATTCATGATTACGCGCCTTATCTTGATTATTAAGCCTTACAGCCGGGATAATCGCCCCGAGGCGCCCGATGGGGGCAACCCACGCACCGGATGGACAAGGACAAGCGAAAGATGCGCCAGTCAGAGGGAGAGTCAGGCGGAGAGGGAGCTGGAGAGAGAGCCGGGCAGATCGGGCCGGCGGAGGAGGCGACCCAGGCGCTGATCGGCGCCCTCGACAGCGGTCTGGCCACGGCGCCGGCCAACCTGATCGATGCTCGGGACGACATTCAGGCGGTAGGCGCCTGGCTCAACGAGTACCGCCAAAGCCCGCAGACCTTTCGCGCCTATCGAAAGGAGGCCGAGCGTCTGTTGCTGTGGCTGTCTGCCGAGGGCGAGCAGGGCAGGGGCGACCGGCTGGACAGTCTGGACCGCGGGCGGCTGGAGGCCTTCGCGCAGTTCCTGGCCGATCCGCGCCCGGCCTCGCGCTGGATCGGCACGGTGCGCAAGCGTCAGCACCCCGGCTGGCGGCCCTTTCGGGGCCCCCTGTCGCCGGCGAGCCGACGCCAGAGCCTGGTCATCCTGCAGGGGCTCTATGGTTATCTGGTCGAGGCGGGTTATTTGACGCGCAATCCGTTTCGGCTGGTGAGGGACAAGCGACGCCTGAGCAACGGCCAGGCACGCATCGAACGCTATCTGGAGCGTCCGGACTGGGACTGGCTATGGCGTCGCCTGGAGCGGCAGTGCGCCGACCTGTATGACGAAGGCGAGGTCGGGAGAGGGAGAGATGCGCGAGCACGGCTCGAGGCCGAGCGGCGTCGTTTCCTGTTCGCCTTCGCCTACCTGCTGGCTCCGCGGATCGCGGAGATGGCGGCGGCGCGGATGGGCGACATCAGGCGCCGCGAGGGGCGCTGGTGGTGGCGGGTGGTCGGCAAGGGTCGCAAGGCCGCCGAGATTCCCGTGCCACCGACGATGATGGAGGCCCTGGCGCGCTGGCGTCTTGTCCGCGGACTGAGTGCACAGCCAAGGCCGGTGGCCGAAGATGAGGCCTTGCCGCTGCTGACGCGCCTGGATGGGCAAACGACGGTCGGTGACAACCTGCTCTATCGCCTGATCACCGGCTACTTTCGAGATGCGGCGGCCGAGATCGAGCAACGCCTGGCGGGAGAGCCTGGCGATGACGCGGGACAGCATGACTGGGCGCGCCTGGCCCGCACGCTCAAGCAAGCGACGCCGCACTGGCTGCGTCATACCGCCATCACCCACCAGGCTCAGGCTGGGGTCGAATTGCGTTTTCTGGCCCGCTCGGCGCGCCATTCGCGCCTCGATACCACCTCGCGCTACCTGCACGCCGAGGACCAGGAGTGGCAGCAACAGATGACGCGGCATGCATTGTCGCTTGCCGAGGAGGAGCCCTAGGCCATCAGGCCGTGGCCGCCTGGGCCAGCTCGCGGCGGGCCTCGCCCACCACCTGCCAGGCACCCTGGAGGGCCAGCAGGGCCATCAGGGTCGCGACCGCCAGGTCTGGCCAGCCGTGACGGGTGCCGAAGACGCCAAGCGCCGCGGCGAGCACCGCGAGGTTGGCGATCACGTCATTGCGCGAGCAGATCCATACCGAGCGCATGTTGGCGTCGCCATGGCGCCACGCATACAAGAGCCCCAGGCAGAGCATATTGACTGCCAGGGCCAACATGCCGATACCGCTCATCGCCGTCCACGACGGCACGGTGCCCGATAGCGCATGCCAGATCACGCTACCCAGCACCCAGATGCCGATCAGGCCCATGCTGAACCCCTTGATCAAGGCGGCTCGAGCCCGCAGGGTCAAGGCCATGCCGAGCACCCAGAGGCTGATGCTGTAGTTGGCAGCATCGGCCAGAAAGTCGAGGGCATCGGCCTGCAGGGCCGACGATCCCGCAATCAGGCCCGCCGACATCTCGACGCCGAACATGGCGGCATTCAGGGCCAGTACGGCCCACAGCACGCGCCGGTAGGCGCCCTGGGGGGGGCGGCTCGTCGCGGACCCGCAGGAATCGCTGGAACAGCAGGGCATCTTCGCACCTCGTCGATATGGGTTGAGTTGCGTTAGCATGAACCCTGTCACCGTGACAGGGTCAAGACATGATGCAGCACCGTTCTTCGTCGGAGCCGGCGCCCCACCGCATCGGCACGCTGGCACGTGCCTCCGGTATCAGTGTGGAAAGCATTCGCCGTTACGAGCGCGATGGCTTGATCCCGGCGGCCAGACGCGGTGCCAACGGCTATCGCTACTTTCCGCCAGAGAGCCTGGATGCCCTGCGCCTGATCCGACATTGCCGCCACCTCGGCTTTTCGCTGGAGCGCATTCGCGAGCTGCTGCGGCTGATGCACCAGGAAGGGGCAGCCTGTGGGGATATCGATCGCCTGGTATCGCGTCAGCGTCAGGAGATCGAGCAGCGTATCGCCGATCTTCAGGCGCTGTCCGATGCCCTGGGAGCGCTGGACGGCGCCTGCCCAGGGGGAGGTAGCGTCGAGGAGTGCCGCACCCTGCGCTCGCTCTTCAATCAGCCGTGAGCGCCTGTGCCCGACCCGGCAGGCACGGTATCATGGGTGACAACACGGGCCAGTGGCCCGACGACACACCGATTGATTCACGGAGCCCCGCATGAGCGAAGCCGCACAGGCTCAAGCCGAACTGGTGGAAGAGTTCGAGATGTTCGATAACTGGATGGATCGCTATCAGTACATTATCGACATGGGCAAGGCACTGCCCGCCTTCCCGGAGGAGTGGAAGACCGAGGAACTCAAGATTCAGGGCTGTCAGTCCAACGTCTGGATGCACTGCCAGCGTGACGGCGATCGCCTGCATTTCGACGCGACCTCCGATGCCGCCATCGTCTCCGGCCTGATCGCCGTGCTGATGCGCATCTTCAATGATCGCCCGCCGGCGGAAATTGCCGACACGCCGCCCAGCTTTCTCGAGGACCTTGGCCTCGACAAGCACCTCTCGCCGACCCGCAGCAATGGCCTGCACGCCATGCTCGAGCGCATCTATCAGGTGGCGAAGGCAGAAGCCTGACGGTCACAGGCAACGCTCTGGTAGTTCACGAGGGGGCTTGAAGGCCTCAATGAGACGGGCCTGAAGGTCAGCGAGGCGATGGCCGGTTATGATCGTCCTGACGGGTGCAGAAGTGCTCGTTCAGGCTGTCGTCCTCTCGGCAGAGTGCCTCGCTGGGGCCGCCGGGAACAGGATCGATGCCGCCTTCGTGCCAGGGGTGGCACTTGCCGATTCGTTTCAGGGCGAGCCAGCCGCCCCTATAGGGGCCTCGGTGGCGGATCGCCTCCAGAGCGTAGTTCGAGCAGCTCGGCCAGAAGCGGCAACGGGGCCCCAGCAACGGGCTGATGCCGTACTGGTAGCCCTTGATCAGGGCGATCAAGGGCAGGCTTGCCAGTCGAGCTAGTCGACTTCGCCTGTCAGGGGCGCTCGCGGCACCGGGGCGTCGGGTCATCGTAATCAGGTGCGGGCGTAGAGCTGGTCGGGGTCGATCAAGGCATCGCTGTCGACTTGTGCGCCATCATCGCCGAGGGCGACATAGAAGCAGCTGCGCCGCCCGGTATGGCAGGCAGGCCCGGTCTGGTCGACGGACAGCAGCAGGGTATCGCCGTCGCAATCCAGGTGGGCCGCCTTGAGCAATTGCATCTGGCCCGAGGATTCCCCCTTGCGCCAGAGCTTTCCCCGGGAACGAGACCAGTAGCAGACCCGCCCGGTAGAGAGGGTCTCCGACAGCGACTCGCGATTCATCCAGGCCATCATCAGCACTTCGCCACTGTCGTGTTGCTGGGCGATGGCCGGCATCAGGCCGGCCTCGTTCCAGCCGGCATGGTCGAGGATGCTGGCCAGTGGCTCGCGGGTGCCGGTGGCGGCGCGCTCGAGGCGCTTGAAGAGGTCGCTCATGTCAGACTTGTCTCAAGAGTGGGCGTGAAGGGCCGGCTCGCGGGTGGCGGCCAGGCAATCGTGACAGCTCCCGAGCAGCTCGATGGTCTGCCGTTCGACGCGAAACCCCTGATCCCGGGCCCGTCGCGCCAGCTGGTCGTTGACGTCGTCCAGGTGAAGTTCCTCGACCCGGCCGCAGTGGCGGCAGATCAGCAGCTGGAAGCCATGAGCGTGCTCAGGACAGGGGCAGGCCACATAGGCATTCAGGGATTCGATTCGGTGGATCAAGCCCTGCTCGATCAGGAATTCCAGCGCCCGATACACCGTAGGCGGACGGGCGGCGGCATGCTCCTGGGTCAGGCGGTCGAGCAGCTCATAGGCCTTGAGGCCGCCTCGGGTGGTGGCGATCATCTCGAGCACCCGGCGACGGATCGGGGTGAAGCGGGCCCCCTGCGACTCGCAGTGGCGTTCGGCTTGCTGGATCAGGGAATGCGTTTCGGGCATGGAGTGCCTGGCGATCTGTCGAAAGCCCTCATTCTACGCGTCACCTGTGCCGCCAGCCAGTCGACTCATCCGTCGTTACGCCTTCATCAGGCCGGCACTGCCTCGCCAGGTGGCGGCAGCTCCCCACGACGCGCGAAATGCTTCTGCGCGAAGGCAACTCGTGCGGCGGCATCGATACCGGGGGCCTGACGCTCGATCAGATCCAGGCGAGGGCGCAACCCCTCGCCGTTGGCCATCTGGATGGCGAGTCCCGGGCGTGCATTCAATTCGAGCAGCATCGGGCCATGCTCGCGATCCAGCACCATGTCGGTACCGAGATATCCCAGTCCCGTCACCTCGTAGCAGCTGGCCGCCAGCTCCAGCAGGGTGTTCCAGCCCGGTATCTTCAGGCTGGCGAGCTCGTGGCCGGTATCCGGGTGATCGTGGCGGGGGCGGTCAAACTGGACCCCACGCAGCGCACAGCCGCTGGCGATGTCCAGCCCGACGCCCACCGCCCCTTGGTGCAGGTTGGCCTTGCCATCAGAAGCGGCGGTGGACAGGCGCATCATGGCCATCACCGGATAGCCCTGGAAGACGATCACACGAATATCCGGCACGCCCTCGTAGGTGTACTGGGTCAGGGTGTCGTCGAAGTTGATCAGGGACTCGATGACCGCCACGTCCGGCGATCCCCCCAGGGAGTAGAGGCCCGAGAGGATATTGGAGACATGACGTTCGATGTCCTCGCGGCCCAGATGCGCGCCGCTTGGCTTGATGTAGGCACTGGCATCGACATGCTCGATGACCAGGATGCCCTTGCCACCAGATCCCTTGGCGGGCTTGATCACGAAGCCTGGGTGCCCCTCCACCATGCGCGTCACCTGCTTGACCTCGAACTGACTGGTCACGGTGCCGATCAGCCCCGGGGTGGTGATGCCGTGTTCATGGCAAAGCAGTTTGGTCTTGAGCTTGTCATCGACCAACGGATAGAGCCGGCGGCTGTTATAGCGCCCGATGTAGCGAATATTGCGCCGGTTCATGCCGATGATGCCCTTGGCGCTTAACTTGCCGGGAGTCGTCCACATGGGCTCAATCCTCAGTGACCGGCTTGAAGCGTTTGAGCTCGAGCAGCCGATAGCCAGTGTAGTTGCCGAGCAGCAGGATCAGGGACAGCAGGATCAGCTGCACGCCCAGGAAGTTGAAGGTGATATGGCGCACCCAGGGGTTGTTCATTGCCAGATAGGCGAGGATCGCCGTCAGCAGGCTGCCGCCGCCCTGGATTAGCACTTCCTTGGGGCCTTCTTCTTCCCACAGGATCGACATGCGCTCTATGGTCCAGGCCAGGATGATCATCGGGAAGAAGGTGATGGTCAGGCCGGCATTGAGGCCGAAACGATAGGAGAGCACCGAGAACACCGAGATGATGGCGATGACCGTGATGATCACCGCCGACACTCGCGCCACCAGCAGCAGGTTGAGGTGCGAGAGATAACTTCGGATCACCAGCCCCACCGAGACCACCAGCAGGAAACCGACCAGGCCGGTGAGCAGAGTGGTCTGGATGAAGGCGAGGGCGATCAGCACCGGCATGAAGGTGCCCGAGGTCTTGATGCCGACCAGGACCCGCAGGAAGACAACCACCAGGGCGCCGATCGGGATCAGCAGGATGGTCTGAAACAGGGCCTGTTCCTCGAGGGGCAGGCTGTGAATCGAGAAGTTGATCAGGGTGTCATCGGCCAGCTGGTTGCGCACCGCGGTCGAGGCGGGCTGATTGTGCTGGATCATCGAGAAGCTGACTCGGGAATTGGTGCCGCCCTGTACCTCGAGCACGGCGTCGCCGCGATCCTCCCACAGCAGCAGGTTTTCGGGCCGGCCCTGGTCGCCACTCACCGGGTTGAAGAGCACGGCTTCGCCATCGTCGCCGAAGACCTGCAGCCAGCTTTGCAGCGACTGACGACGACGTCCGTCATCGAGGGCGAGGCTGCTGACCTCACGGGCGCGCACTCCGGCCTCATTGAGAAGGCGCACCAGCAAGGGGGTGCGCTCGAACTGGGTCAGTAGCAGGCGGGCATTTTCTCCCTGGCGATCACCGGTGAAATCCCGGATCAGCTCGCGGGCAAAGGTGATGGCGTCAGCCGAGCGCTGGCGGGCGCGCTCGATGACCTGACTGGCGGCGGTATCGAAGGGACGTTCCCAGGCAATGTCACGGGGCAGGGCGGGCGGGGTGATCTCTCGATCACCGGCCGCAGGCGTCACTAGCAGTTGCACCGAGTAGTAGAGCTGCTGGGAGCCGGTGGCCTCGCGGATCGACCATTGGGCGCGACGGCTGCCCTGATCTTCGACGAAGGAAAGCCCGAAACCGGATGAGGCGGTATTCTCGGTCAGCACGCGATACCCGCGCTGGGTAGAGGGCAGCGCCAGGTCGACCATGACCGGCTCGCCTAGGGCCGTGAAGTTGACCTGGGCTTCGACTTCCCAGACCTGGCGTTGTTCGCCAGGCATCCAGGGCACCTCGAAGGCCACATGACGATGCACGCTGAGCGCAATGCCAGCGATCATCAGGACGCCGACGAGCAGGTAAAAAGGCAGACGTGACATGTACGGTCCTCAAATGAAACGGCACCCGCCGGGAGTGCGGCGGGTGACGGTAATGATGTCTGGCGGCAGGGGAGGAGCTTAGCCCTGATCGACGGGGTCGCCACCGCTGCGGTCTTGAGCATCATCGTCCGGCGAGGCGCTGTCAGCCTCTCGCTCCGGAAACTCCGGACGCGGATGCAGGTGGCGCTCGGCAACATCAATGACCGCGATATCCATCATGAAGCCACGCCCCAGCAGGACGGGATGGCTGAGGGGACGGCGATCGGTCAGGGTGAACTCGACCTGTTCGCGAATCGGTCCCAGGGTCATCAGCAGGCTGATCACCGGGCGCGACTCTTCTCCATTGGACTGAAGCACTCGCACACGGCGTTCGATGGGGGCCTCGATCCAGTCGTCACGCACGGCAGCGACCGCCGTGTCGTCGTCTTCCAGGGCCAGTTTGAACTTCACCCAGTTGTCACCATCGCGTTCGAAGGGCGTGATCTCGCGGGCCGAGAGAGAGGACGTATCGGCACCGGAGTCAATGCGCGCCTCCAGATGGGTGCCGATGCTGGGCAAGCCGATCCATTCGGAACGCCCCAGCAGCGTCTTGTTGCCAATATCCGAGTCGGTGGAGCACTCCCTGACCACCGCTTCCGGCTGGCGGTCGGCTTGCGCCAGCTGGGCGGTCAGTCCCCGCAGCAGGCTTCCGACCTCACGGACATCGGCATCGACACGATCGAGGCGTTGCTGTTGCTGGGCATGGCGTTCCTGCTGACCACTGCATTGGCGCTCGACCACTGCTTCCAGCTGCATGAAACGTTCATCCAGCTGATCCGCAGTGGCAAGCGACGCATGTGCCTCTTGCTGTGCCTGTGGCGACCAGGCGCATCCCGCGAGTAGCGAGAGCCCCAACAATGCCGCCAGGCATGAGTAGCGATTGCCCATCATTCTCCTACATGTGTTAGCCGCCACTGGTATCCGACCTCAACCGCTGCCGGAATGTTCAGACTTCTTCCCGCGCTCCCTGCGGGGAATCCAGCGATGATAAGGAGTGGTGCCGCGGCTGTCCATGTGAGGCAGGCCCTGACTTGGCGGCCAAGCGCCTCAGGAGGGTGCCTCCACTCTGGCTCCGGCATCGTTGGCCGCATTGTGATCACGGGCCAGCAGCAGGTAGAACGCCGGCAGCACGAACAGGGTGAAGAGGGTGCCGATGCCGAGCCCGGACGCGATGGTCAGCCCGATGTCGAAGCGACTGACCGCGCCGGCACCGGAGGCCAACAGCAGCGGCACCATGGCCACGATCAGCGCAACCGACGTCATCAGGATCGGTCGCAGCCGGATGGCCGAGGCCTCGATGACCGCCTCCCGCTTGCCAAGCCCTTTCTCATGCTGCAGCTGATTGGCGAACTCGACAATCAGGATGCCGTTCTTGGCCACCACCCCGATCAGGGTGATCAGGCCGACCTGAGTATAGATGTTCAGGCTCGAGACCCCGAGGGTAATGAAGGCCATGGCGCCGGCCACCGACATGGGCACCGACACCAGAATGATCAGTGGATCCCGCCAGCTCTCGAATTGGGCCGCCAGTACCAGGTAGATGACAAGCAGCGACAGGAAGAAGGTCAGTACCAGGGCGCTGCCCTGAGTCATCAGCTGGCGGGACTGCCCCTTGTAATCGACCGAGTAGGCCGGTGGGAGGGTGTCGGCGGCGGTCTGATTGAGCCATGCAAGCGAATCGCCCAGGGTCACGCCGGGGCGCGGCACGCCCTCGAGTATCAAAGAGTTCAACTGCTGGAACTGGCTGCGTTCGGATGGCTCCACGCTGTCTTCGAAACGCACCAGATTGCCAAGCGGCACCTGTTCTCCCGAGTCCGCGGTGATGTAGTAGTTGTCGATCATCGAGGCGTCTAGCCGGAACGCCTGCTCGACCTGGGGAATGACCTTGTAGCTGCGGCCGTCCATGCTGAATCGGTTGATATAGCCTTCACCGAGCAGGGTCGACAGCGCCTGCCCCACGTCGGCCATGGTCAGGCCGAGATCTGCCACCCGGTCACGGTCGACCAGCACGCGGGTCGTCGGACGGTCGAAATCGATCGACTTGCGCAGGAAGGCGAAGTTGCCGCTGCCCATGGCCTGGCCGAGCAGGTCATCGGCGATGGCATTCAGCTCCTCGTAGCTGTTGCCGGTGGTCAGCACGAACTGGACCGGCAGGCCGCCACTGGAGCCCGGCAGAGACGGGCGCGGGAAGGCCGCAGTCTGCAGGCCGGTGACCTGGGACAGGGCCCCTTGCAGCGCCGGCAGCGCCGTCATCTGAGAGACCTCGCGCTCGCTCCAAGGCGCCATCTTGAAGCCGCCAAACACGGTGTCGGCACTGGTGCCACCAAGGATCATGAAGGACTCCTTGTAGCCGTCGATGCCTTCCATGCTGGCCTGGATATCACCGGCATAGCGCTCCAGGTACTCGAGGGTGCCGGTCTGCGGCGCGGTGCCCTGGAAGAAGATGATGCCCTGATCCTCGGTGGGGGCCAGTTCATTCTGGCTGGTGATGAACATGAAGTAGATCGAGGCCAGCACCACGGTGGCGAAGACCACCGGTACCGAGACCGCTTCCAGGGTGCGCGACAATAGGCTGCGATAGCCGTTGGACAGGCTATTGAAGCTGGCCTCGACCCCGCGCTCGAATCGGGACGAGCTGCCGTGGGGCTTGAGCACCTTGCCTGACAGCATCGGCGAGAGCGTCAGCGCCACGATCCCCGAGATCACCACGGCGCCTGCCAGGGTGAAGGCAAACTCCGTGAACAGCGAGCCGACCAGGCCGCCCATGAAGCCGATCGGCGCATAGACCGCCACCAGGGTCGTGGTCATGGCGATGATGGGCACTGCCATTTCGCGAGCGCCGTTGATGGCCGCGTCGAACCGCGACTCACCGGCCTCGATGTGGCGATGCACGTTCTCGACCACGATGATGGCGTCGTCCACCACCAGGCCGATCGCCAGCACCATAGACAGCAGGGTCAACAGGTTGAGGGAGAAGCCCAGCAGCAGCATCACGAAGGCCGCGCCGATCAGCGACAGCGGCACCGCCACGGCTGGCACCAGGGCGGCGCGGAACGAGCCGAGTGACAGGAAGATCACCACCAGCACGATGATGATCGCCTCCAGTAGGGTCTTGATCACCTCGTTGATGGAGTCCTCGATGAACTCCGAGGCGTCATAGGGCAGCACTACCTCGAGCCCCACGGGGAGCTGGCGACGAATTTCAGGCAGGGTGTCGCGAACCGCGGTGGCCACGTCCAGAGGGTTGGCGCCCGGCGCCTGTTCGATGGCCATGAAAGTGGCGGGAGTACCACTGTACCAGGCGATGCTGTCGTAGCTTTCGGCGCCTAGCTCGGTCCGTGCCACGTCTCTCAGCCGCACCAGGTCGCCGCCATCGTTACGCACCACCAGATCTTCAAACTGAGCGGGATCGGTGATGTCGGTATCGGTGGTCAGGTTGATGGCCACGAACTCGCTGCGCGTCTTGCCCACGCCGGCCTGGTAGTTGTTGTTCTGCAGTACTTCGATGATCTGGCCAGGGCTGACATTCAGTGCCGCCATGCGTTGCGGGTCCAGCCAGATACGCATGGCCATGCTCTGACCGAAGCTGCGAGCCTTGGCGACGCCGGGCAACGCCTGGAGCTTGGGTTGAACGACCCGGGTCAGGTAATCGGTGATGCGGGGAACAGCCATACGCTCGGAATAGAACGCCAGATACATCAGGGCCGTGCTGTCGCCCGTCGAGGACTCGATGACCGGGCTCTCGGCGGCGCTGGGCAGCACGCTGCGCTGACTGGCCACCTTGGCCTGTACTTCGGCCAGGGCCGCATTGGCATCGTAGTTCAGCTCCATGTTGACCTGGATGGTCGAGGAGCCCTGGGCACTGGTCGACTCGATGAAGTCGATGCCATTGGCTTCGGCAATCGCTTGCTGCAAGGGCGTCGTCACGAAGCCCTGGACCAGTTCGGAGCTGGCTCCCGGGTAGGAGGTGGAGACCGTGATCACGGTGCTTTCCAGTTCGGGGTACTGGCGGACTTCCATGTCCATCGCGGCTCTCAGGCCGACGAGCAGGATCAGCAGGCTGACTACGGTGGCCAGCACCGGGCGACGTATGAAGATATCGGTGAATGTCATCAGCCCCTGGCCTCCTCGTCGGCGGCAGACGCCTGGTTGGCAGAGTCTTCCGGCGAGGTCATCTTGATCGGTTGGCCATCACGCAGGCGCAGCAGCCCTGTAGCCACCACCTGGTCACCGGCCGACAGGCCCTCGATGATCTCGGTGGTATCGCCGCGAGTGCTGCCGGTGGTCACCTGCTGGCGAGACGCGATGGTCTGCCCCTGGTCATTCTCGACCACACGAAACACGAAGACACCGTAGGTGTTGAAGGAGAGCGCCGTGCGGGGGAGGGTGAGCACCTCGCGAGACTCGGCCGACAGCGTGCTGACCTCGGCGAACATCCCCGGGCGCAGGGCGGCATCGGCGTTGTCGAGTTGCGCGCGGACATTGAGTGTGCGGCTCGATTCGTTGATGGAAGGCGCGATGGCCAGGACCTCGCCATGGAAGACCCGTTCGGGGTATGCCGCAACGCTGAGCTCGATGCGGCGTCCGGCGGTCACCCGACCAAGGTCGCGCTCCGGTACGCTGTAATCCACGTGAATGGGGTCCAGCATGTTCAGGTTCACGATCGGTGTGCCCACGGCGATGTACTCGCCTAGGTCGACATGGCGCAGGCCCACGACACCATCGAAGGGCGCCCGGATGGTCTTCTTCTCGAGCTGGGCGCGCTGCTGTTCGGCATCGGCACGCGCCGCTTGGTAGTTGGCGCGCGCCTCGTCGAATTGCGACTGGGAGACCGCATTGCGAGGCAACAGGTTCGAGTAGCGCTGGTAGGTCTCGTTGGCCAGCTGGGCCCGGGCTTCCAGCGCCGCCAGCGCGGCGCGGTCGACACTGTCCTCGAGGCGAATCAATACATCGCCTTGACTGACGCCTTGTCCCGATTCGAAGGCGACCTCGCTGACCACACCGGCCACCTCGTTGGCCACCTCGACGCCATTGATGGCCCGCAGCGATCCTACCGAGCCGAGTGCCGGGCGCCAGGTCTGAGTCTCGAGGGTGACGGCCTCGACGGGCGTTGGCGGCTGAGCCTGGGCATTCTGCGCTCCCATTTCCTGCATTTTCAGGTATTTCCAACCGAAAATGCTGCCCAGAACCGCCGCAAGCACGAGGATGACGATGGCGAGACGTAGTGTGGTTTTCATGGCCGGTTCCCTATGAGCGCCGTCAGTGATCACGGAGGTGACGCCCAGGAGGCGTCGCAAGAAGCACTTGAAGAGTTAAGGGCTCAATGATGTAAGCATGACGCCCAAAAGACCAGCGAGACAGAGAAAATGCAGTCAATGAACGCAGGTACCGGTCCGTGATCCTTGAGGCCGGCGCTTCTTATGCCAAGTTGGGCGCGTCGAGGCCTCACAGCACGGCGATGGAGTATCCAAAGGGCAGGTCAATACCACCGGCAGCCCGGCCCTTAGCCATACTTAATTTAACATAATATATATTATGCGAAGTTTAGGGTGGGTGTGGGAATACGTGACTCCTGGCGGTGTCATCGATGCAGCTACACTAGTGCTTAACGCCTGGGAGATTTCCCATCAGGCGACGGGCGGCGCCTCCAATCGACACTCGCTGCACCAAGTGCTACCGTTCGCGCCTTTCTGAACAGGAGACCCATGATGAGCGCAGAATATTCCCTTTATGATCTGACCCAAGCCAAGGAAGCGCTGGAGCTGGCCGAAAAGCAATGGGAAGAAGATGACGGCAAGAACCGTCAGGCGCATATCAAGAAGATTTCCGCAGCCCGGGCCAACTTTGCCATGATTGAAGGTCAGCTGAAGCGCGATGGCATTATTGCCGAAGAAGACGCGGCCTTCTAATCCCGCATTCATGCCGAGGCTTCCAGGGCCGTTTTCTTTCATGGAAAACGGCCTGACTGGCACCTAAAACCGCCTCACTATCCCAGTTGTGTCATCGTTGCCAGTGCCGCCTGGCACAGTGCCCCACGATCTGATCGCAGTCTCGCGTCTTCCCACCGATAGCGCCATATGGCAACGTCGTCGGTTCGTTCATTCGTCACGAGAATCACATGTCCCAGAAGATCTACTGTATCGCCAGCTTCAAGCCCAAGCCCGGCCGAGAAGATGCCGCCTTCAAGGCACTGCAAGCGCTGGAACCCAATGCGCACCGCGAGGATGCCTGCCTGCAATACACCGTGACCCGCCAGATCGATAACCCCTTCGCTCAGGGTGACAGCTATCCGATCGTGTTCCATGAAGTCTGGGCCAATCGCGAAGCCTTCGAGGCACACTGCCAGCGCCGGGAAATCCAGGCATTCTTCCAGGCGCAGGTGGAGTCGCCGGATGGTGATATCGAAGATGCCAACGTATGCGTTTATACCGACGAGCCCGCTGACTTCGACGCTCCGAACGTCTAGACCGCCCCAATAGAAGCGTTCGTGAAGATGATCTGACGCATAAGACGCCGGTCGCGTGTTCTGGCTCTAAAGGGCCATGACCGCCCTTCTTGTGGGCTCGTCAATGAACTCGCCGACATGATTCGAATCCTACCGCTATGACCTTTCATATCAGGAGGATTGCATGCGTCATCCATCAAAGCGACACCGCCTCTGGGCATTTGCGTTACTCGTCCTGGCCTTGACCGGCTGTGCCGGCGTGGAGGTGGAAGACTACGCCGGCAGTGAGCCGCGTCTGGATATTGCCGAGTACTTCGAAGGCGAGACGCGTGCATGGGGCATGGTGCAGGACTATTCAGGCGAAGTGCAGCGGCGCTTTACCGTCGATATCTCGGGCACGGTCGAGGGCGATACGCTGACGCTGGATGAGCACTTCACCTATGCCAATGGCGACACTGATCGCCGCGTCTGGACGTTCGAGCGGGTCGACGAGCATCGTTGGATCGGCCAGGCCAGTGATGTCGAGGGCAAGGTAGAAGCCAAGCAATACGGCCATGTCTTCCATATGAACTACCCGCTGGAAGTCGCCGTGGGCGGTCGCAACCTGACCTTCACCATGGACGACTGGATGTACCTGCAACCGGATGGCAAGTTGATCAACCGTACCCGTATGTCCAAGCTGGGCGTGACCCTCGGCGAGGTGACCTTGACCTTCGACAAATCACCCTGAGCCAACGCCACAGCACGAAAAAGCCCCGATGACGTCGTCATCGGGGCTTTGTTACGCGGCTCTTATGCCTTGGCGAACGTCAGGCTCAGCTGTCGTCGCCGGGCGCGGCGTAGGAACCGTCTTCGCGATGGACTTCCTTGCCGGTCAGGCCCGGCGTGAAAACGCAGGCGAGATGCATGGTCTTGCTGGCACGCAGCAGGTGCTCGTCGTGCTGGTCGAGGATATAGATGTCGCCCGGCTTGATCGGCCAGATCTTGCCGTCTGCCAGCGTTTCCACTTCGCCCTCGCCTTCGATGCAGTAGACGGCCTCGAAGTGATTCTTGTAGTGGATGTGGGTCTCGGTACCTTCAAAGATACGCGTGATATGGAAGGAGCACTGGCCGCCATCGTCAGCCAGCGAGAGACGGGTGCTGTCCCAGTTGCCATTTTCGGCCTTTACCAGGCGGTCGGTCTTGCGCGCTTCTTCGAGATTGCGAACGATCATTACGAACTTCCTCTGTTGAAAGACTAGACGGGAAACCCGATCTGGTCGGGCTCCCGGGACTGTGCCATCAAGCTATCGGGTGGCTGACGTCGACTTACCCGAATACATGCTTGATGCTGGCTTCGACGATGTCCAGTCCTTCCAGCAAATCTTCGTCGCTGATGGTCAGCGGGCACAGGCACTTGACGGCCTGGCCGTCGTGGCCGCTGGTCTCGATGATCAGGCCGCGCTTGAAGGCCTCTTCGGTGATCTTGTCGGCGGTTTCGCCGTTGCCGACGTCGAGGGCGCGCATCAGACCGCGGCCGCGCTCAGAGGCCGGAATGCCCTTTTCGCTCAGCCACTCGGCCAGCTGCTGGAAGCGCTCTTCGACGATGCGGCCCTTGCGAGCAACGTCGCGCTCGAGCTTATCGTCGCTCCAGAACTCGCGCATGGCGGCGGTAGCGGTGGCGAAGGCCAGGTTGAAGCCGCGGAAGGTGCCGTTGTACTGGCCGGGCTTCCACTTGTCGAGCTCCGGGCGCATCAGCACGTGAGCGAACGGCAGGCCGAAACCGGACAGAGACTTGGAGTTGCAGACGATGTCCGGTTTGAGGCCGGCATGCTCGAAGCTGAAGAACTTGCCGGTACGGCCACAGCCTGCCTGGATGTCGTCGACGATCAGCAGGATGTCATGGTCACGACAGATCTGCTCGAGGCGCTTGAGCCACTCGAGACCCGCCGGGTTGATGCCACCCTCCCCCTGCACGGTCTCGACGATCACGCCGGCAGGAATATCCAGGCCGCTGGAGTTGTCGCCGAGCATCTTCTCGAAGTAATCGAGCGTATCGACGCCTTCGCCGAGATAGCCGTCGAACGGCAGGAAGGCCGCACCTTGCGTGGGAATGCCGCCGGTCGCCTCGCGGAACTTGCGGTTACCGGTAGTGGCCAGCGCACCCATGGTGACGCCATGGAAGCCGTTGGTGAAGGTCACGATGTTGTGACGACCGGTAGCCACACGCGCCAGGCGAATGGCCGCCTCGACGGCGTTGGTACCGGTCGGGCCCGGCAGATGCACCTTGTACTCGAGACCACGCGGCTTGAGGATCAGCTCGTCGAGAGTCTCGAGATATTCGCGCTTGGCCTTGGTCCACATGTCTAGGCCATGCACGATGCCGTCATCGGCCAGATAGTCCAGCATCGCCTGCTTGAGCTTCGGGTGATTGTGCCCGTAGTTGAGCGTGCCGGCGCCGGCCAGGAAGTCGATGTATACCTTGCCGTCTTCATCTGTGAGACGCGATCCCTGTGCCTTGGTCAGTACGACCGGGAAAGAACGCGAATAGGTACGAACCTCTGATTCCATCTGCTCGAGAATCTGGGTCTGCATGTTGACCTCCTTGTGAAAGAAAATGAAAAAATCGGGACGCAAGTAATGGCAATCCGCCGCTTGGGCAGCGGATTGTCACGGAAAATCGAGGGTGAAGCTTAGATGCGCTCGGGCTGGAACGGGCCGATGCGCACGAGGTTCTCCGGGTCATGCTCGCCACCGAGTTGATCGGTGGAGAAGTATTCCCGACTGTTGAGCGGGGCTTGCCAGCGATCGGCGAGGCGGGTGAAGAGCCCCCACGAGGCGGCGTTATCCGGGGTGATGGTTGTCTCGAGATGGCGCACATCGGTGAGTTCGGGACGACTCATCACCGCCTCGACGAGTCGACGCGCCAGGCCGGTGCCGCGTGCCTTCTCGCCCACGGCGACCTGCCAGAGGAAGTAGGTATCCGGCGCATTGCTCTTCACGTACCCGGATACGAAGCCGACGATCTCGCCTTCCTCGTTGGTGGCTACGGCGCAGGTATCGCGAAACTGGGTGGCCAGCAGCAGGTAGGCGTAAGCAGAGTTGACATCCAGCGGCGGGCAGGACTTGACCAGCTCATAGATGCCCCAGCCGTCGTCCGGGTTGGGCTTGCGGATGAACAGTGGTGTCTTGGCATTTCCCACCACGGCATCGGCCACACTTGGGCGGGCCAGCTCGGCTGAGGTCGTGAAGGGCTGCGTCGATACGTTCATAGATATGCTTCGCTATTGGCGAATTTGCGCATGAGCATAACAAAGGGTTATGCAAAGTTCAAAGAAGCCTTTATCACGATGCGCAAAATCCATAAGGGGTAATTATGGGCTTGCCCCGATCCCGGCATTCGGCGGCCTGACCCTATGCAAACCTACCGATTTAGCATAGCGCAGCTCACCCTGCTGCGCGTGATCCCTGTTTATACAAAAAGGCCACCCCGCACGAGGTGGCCTTTGACTCTAGCGAGCAACGAGACATGTCGCTGTCGACATGGTCACGGCTTCAGCGTCGCGTCACGCTGCGCATGGTGACAAACTCTTCGGCACCGGTGGGATGAATACCCACGGTGGCATCGAAGTCGGCCTTGGTCAGGCGGGCGCGCACGGCAATGGCGATACCCTGGATCAGTTCGCCGGCGTCCTCGCCCACCATGTGGGCCCCCAGCACGCGGTCGCTGGCATCGTCGACGATCAGCTTCATCAAGCAGCGCTCGTCACTGCCGGACAGGGTGTGCTTCATCGGCTTGAAGTCGGCGACATAGACGCGGATCGCCTCGTATTCGGCGCGGGCATCCTCTTCCGACAGGCCCACGGTGCCGATATTCGGATGGCAGAACACCGCGGTGGCGATGCTTGAATAGTCCAGGGGCTTGGGTGCGCTGTCACCGTAATGGTGCTGGACGAGCTGCATGGCTTCTTCCAGAGCGACCGGCGTCAGCTCCGGACCGCTCGTCACGTCACCCAATGCCAGGATCGACGGCGTCGAGGTCTCGAAGCGCTCGTTGATGGCGATCTTGCCGTCCCTCTCGAGGGCGATATCGAGCTTGTCGAGACCCAGGCCTGCGAGGTGAGGCTTGCGGCCGGTAGCCGACAGCACGGCGTCGACCTCGAGCGTCTCGCCGCTGGTCAGAGTGACTCGGTAGGCATCGCCCTCGACATCGATGCGTTCGATGTTGGTCTCGAAGTGCAGGTTGACGCCCTTCTTGGCCATCTCGTCACGGGTGAACTCGCGCACTTCGCGGTCGAAACCGCGCAGGAAGAGCTCGCCTCGATAGACCAGATGCGATTCGCTGCCCAGGCCATTGAAGATGCTGGCGAACTCGACAGCGATGTACCCCCCGCCCAGGACCAGGAAGCGCTCGGGGAAACTGTCCAGGTCGAAGACCTGGTTGGAATTCAGCACATGTTCGTTGCCCGGGAAGTCCGGCACCCAGGGCCAGCCGCCTGTGGCGACCAGAATCTTCTCGGCGCTGATGGTGTCGCCGTTGACCTCGACATGGTGAGCATCGACCACCGTGGCACGGCCGTTGATCAGGCGCACGTTGGCGTTGTCGAGCAGGCGACCGTAGATGCCGTTGAGGCGCTTGATCTCCTCGATCTTGTTGTCGCGCAGGGTCGCCCAGTCGAACCGCGGCGCCTGCGGAAGCTGCCAGCCGAAGCCGGCGCTGTCGTGGAAGGCCTCCTGGAAGTGCGCCGCGTAGGAATACAGTTTCTTGGGCACGCAGCCCACGTTGACGCAGGTGCCGCCGAGATAGCGGTCTTCCGCGATGGCGACCCGAGCACCCGTGGCGGCAGCGGTGCGGGCGGCACGAACACCGCCGGACCCTGCGCCAATGACGAAGAGGTCGTAATCGAACTGGGACACATTGATCTCCTGAATACTGGAACCGAAAAAGCGATGCGAGGATGATAACAGTGATGAGTGGCTGCCGGGAGGTACCACCATGACCGCATGGCAGCGACACGAAACGACGCGCCGACGATACAGCGACCGCCGAGACAAGGGTTCGACCACGATGATGGATGACATACAGCAACTGCTGGAACGCAATCGCGATTGGGCCCAGGGAGTACAGGAGCAGGATCCCGAGTTCTTTACCCGTCTCTCGGAGCAGCAGAATCCGGATTATCTCTGGATAGGGTGCTCGGACTCTCGGGTGCCAGCGAACCAGATCATCGACCTGCCGCCCGGCGAGGTCTTTGTCCATCGTAACGTCGCCAACCTCTTGCATCACAACGACATGAATGCCCTGTCGGTGGTGCAGTACGCGGTGGATGTGCTTGAGGTCAAGCACATCATGATTGTGGGTCACTATGGCTGCGGTGGCATCAAGGCCGCCGTCTCCGGAGGCGAATGTGGGATCGTCGACTACTGGTTGCACAGCGTGCGAGAACTTTACAGTCGTCATCGCGGTGCCTTGGAGTCGCTGCCCCTCGAGCAGCAGGTCGATCGCATGTGCGAGCTCAACGTCAAGTCCCAGGTCGATAACCTCTGCCGGACCAAGATTATTCAGCGCGCCTGGCAGCGGGGCCAGCCACTGGCGGTGCACGGCTGGGTCTATGGGCTGAACGACGGGCGCGTGACCGACCTGGCTTGCACCGTGCAAGGCCTCGATCAGGTGCCGCAGCTGTATCGCGTCGATCGCTTGGTGCCTGCCGACCCGGCCGATTAACCTCCTGCTTCACACCTGTCATGCACCGGCTGATTCGTCGGGCGCATGACGCCTCTCGAAATTTCGATTGTCCCCGTTTGTCGCGACTCTCTAAGGTGTTGCAGAGCCCTTGCCCCTGCGGGGCTGCACAACAACCTCATAACGCAGTCGACAACAATCAGAATTGGGGACCTACATGATCTTCCGCAAAACCCTGCTGGCCGCCACGATCGGGGCCACGATGAGTGCCGCTGCCCTGCTGCCGGCCACTGCCGCCGCCGACACAACGCTGCGCATGGCCTACGATGCCGACCCGGTCTCGCTCGATATCCATGAGCAGCTCTCCGGTGGCATCCTGCAGTTGTCCCACATGAGCTTCGATCCGCTGGTGCGCTGGACCCAGGATCTCGAATTCGAGCCCCGCCTTGCCACCGGTTGGGAACAGGTCGATGACACCACCATGCGCATGACGCTGCGGGAAGGCGTCGAATTCCACAGCGGCAATGCCTTCACCGCCGACGACGTGGTGTGGACCATCGAGCGTCTCAAGCAGAGCCCGGACTTCAAGGCGATCTTCGAACCGGTCGCCGAGGTCACCGCGGTCGACAGCCATACCGTGGAGCTCACCACCAAGGCGCCCTACCCGCTGCTGCTGAATCTGGCGACCTATATCTTCCCGATGGATAGCCAGTACTACAGTGGCACCGATGCCGACGGCGACCCGAAGGACGAGATCGTCAAGAACGGCAACTCCTACGCCTCGCGCCACCTGTCCGGCACCGGCCCCTTCGAGGTCACCGAACGCCAGCAGGGCGTGCGCCTCGCTTTCGAGCGCAATGAGAACTACTGGGACGAGGCCTCTCCGGGCAACGTCGACAAGATCGTCATGACCCCCATCAGCGAGAACGCCACCCGCGTGGCCGCCCTGCTTTCCGGGGATGTCGATTTCATCGCCCCGGTGCCGCCCAACGACCTGGACCGTATCCGCGATGACGAGGACGTCCAGCTGGTCACCATGTCCGGGACCCGGATCATTCTGTTCCACATGAACCAGGAACGCGTCGAGGCCTTTCAGGATCCCCGCGTGCGTCAGGCCATCGCCTATGCCATCAACCAGGAAGGCATCGCCGATCGCCTGATGAAGGGCTTCGCCACCCCGGCGGCCCAGATGTCGCCGGCAGGCTATGCCGGACACGTGGAAAGCCTCGCGCCCCGCTATGACCTGGAGAAGGCCAAGCAGCTGATGGCCGAGGCCGGCTATGAGGACGGCTTCTCCATCACCATGATGGCCCCCAACAACCGCTACGTGAACGATGCCAAGATCGCCCAGGCGGTGGCCGCCATGCTGGCCCGTCTCAACATCACGGTCGACCTGAAGACGCTGCCCAAGGCGCAGTACTGGGGCGAGTATGACGACCGCGTGGCCGACATGATGATGATCGGCTGGCATGCCGATACCGAGGACACCGCGAACTTCCACGAGTACCTCACCGCTTGCCCGGATGCCGAAACCGGCGCCGGTCAGTACAACGCCGGCAACTATTGCAACCCGGAGCTCGACAAGCTGGTCGCCGAGGCCAACCTGGAAGTCGACCTGGCCAAGCGCGCCGAGATGCTCCAGCAGCTCGAGCAGACCCTCTATGACGAGGCGGCCTTCATCCCGCTGCACTGGCAGGACCTGGCCTGGGCATCTGCCTCGAATGTCGACATCGAGCCGATCCTCAACGTCATGAACTTCCCCTACCTCGGGGATCTGGTCATCGAGGAGTAATCCTCGCCAGCCGTGCCGGCCCCACCCGGGGCCGGCATCTCACTCGCTAGCGTCGTCTACGTGCGCCCCGCCGGGGCGTGGGTCGGCGATCCCATGTCTACAGGACGCAATCCATGATTGCCTTTCTGATCAAGCGCCTGTATCACGCCCTGTTGGTGATGTTCGTCATCAGCGTGATCAGCTTCGCCATCCAGGACAACCTGGGCGATCCTATCCAGCAGATGGTGGGCCAGTCGGTGCCCGAGAGCGAGCGCGAGGTACTGCGTGAGGAACTCGGGCTTAACGACCCCTTCTATCTCCAGTATCTGCGCTTCGCCAAGAATGCGGCTCAGTTCGACTTCGGCTACTCCTACACCTTCAACGAGCCCACTACTGAGGTGATCATGCGTCACCTGCCGGCGACCTTGGAGCTGGTGGCGGCGACCACCTTCCTGATCATCCTGCTGTCGGTGCCGATCGGAGTCTATAGCGCCATCAAGCCCAGAGCCTGGCTGTCGCGGGCCTTCATGGGCGTCTCGATCGTAGGCATCTCCATTCCGGTGTTCCTGACCGCCATCGTGCTGATCCAGCTCTTCGCCATCGGCGTCAGTGTGTCCCCCTTTCCCGCCGATACGGGCTGGGGCGCCTGGCTCAACGGTCTGCTCTCCACAGAAGGCGGCATGCCGGCCTATGGTCGTGGCGACCCGACCCATGTGGTGGGCACCTGGTACACCAATTTCGCTTCCTTCGAGAGCCTGACCTACCTGGTGCTGCCGTCCATCTCCCTGGCCTCGATCATGCTGCCGCTGTTCATCCGCCTGATTCGCGCCGAGATGCTCGAGGTGTTGCAGTCAGAGTATGTGAAATTCGCCCGAGCCAAGGGCATCTCGCTGCGCCGCATCTACTTCGTGCATGCGCTCAAGAACACCATGCTGCCGGTGATCACCGTGGGAGGCGTACAGATCGGCACCCTGGTGGCCTACACCATCCTGACCGAGACGGTATTCCAGTGGCCGGGCATGGGTCTGATGTTCCTCAACGCCATCGAACGTTCGGACATCCCGCTGATCGTGACCTACCTGATGATCGTCGGCCTGATCTTCGTGATCACCAACACCCTGGTCGATCTGATCTATGGCCTGGTCAACCCCACCGTCAAGCTCACCGGCAAGCCCGCCTGAGCGAAGGACAAGAGAGAACGTCATGAGTGAGACAATCGTTCCCGGCCGGTGGGCACGCTTTCGTGATTCCTACCTGCTGTACAGCTTCAAGCGCGACCTGGTGGCGCAGATCAGCCTCCTGCTGTTCGTGGCCCTGGTGTTCGCCGCCGTCTTCGCCCCCTGGCTGGCGCCGGCCAATCCCTACGATCTGGCCCAGATCGATATCCTGGCCTCCGAGCTGCCGCCCTTCTGGGTCGACGGCAGCGATCCCGCCTACCTGATGGGTACCGATGCCCAGGGGCGGGATCTGCTCTCCACGATCCTCTACGGCGCCCGGGTCTCGTTGATCATCGGCTTCGGGGCCGTGCTGATGCAGGCCGCGCTCGGGGTGAGCTTTGGCCTGATGGCCGGCTACCTGGGCGGTCGCGTGGATGCCTTCCTGATGCGCCTCGCCGATATTCAGCTGTCCTTCTCGACCCTGATGGTGGCGATCATCGTCGGCGCCCTGGTCAAGGCGATCTTCGGCGGCGCGACCTTCAGCGAATATGCGGTGCCGCTGCTGGTGCTGATCATCGGCCTGGCCGAATGGCCGCAGTATGCCCGTACCGTGCGCGCCTCGGTGCTGGCCGAGCGCAGCAAGGAGTATGTCGATGCGGCGCGCGTCATGGGACTCAAGAGTCGGCGCATCATGTTCCGCCATATCCTGCCCAACACCCTGTCGCCGATCTTCGTCATCTCGACGGTGCAGGTGGCCAACGCCATCATCTCCGAGGCCGCGCTGTCCTTCCTCGGTCTCGGCATGCCCGAGACGCACCCGTCGCTTGGCTCCCTGATCAAGTCGGGCTTCGACTACATCCAGTCAGGCTCCTGGTGGATCACCCTGATTCCCGGGGCGGTGCTGGTCATTCTCGTGCTGGTCATCAACCTGCTGGGCGACTGGCTGCGCGATGTCCTCAATCCACGTCTCTACAAGGGCTGAGGAGTCACACATGGCACTCTTGGAAGTCAACAACCTCGATGTTCGCTTCGCCCTGCGTGGCGGCGACGTGCGCGCCCTGCGTGACGTCTGCTTCACCCTGGATCGCGGCGAACGCCTGGGCATCGTCGGCGAGTCCGGCGCCGGCAAGTCGGTGGCCGCCTTCAGCCTATTGAATCTGATCGCCAAGCCCGGCTACATCGCCGGCGGCAGCATCACCTTCGACGGCCAGGACCTGTCGTCCATGAAGGATCGCGGCCTGCGTCGCATCCGCGGCAACCGCATCTCGATGATCTTTCAGGATCCGATGATGACGCTGAACCCGGTGCTGTCGATCGGCGAACAGATGGTCGAATGCCTCAAGGCCCATCGCCGCATTTCGACCCGCGAAGCCCGGGCGATCGCGCTGCACAAGCTCAATCAGGTACAGATCCCCTCCCCGGAGACGCGTCTCGATCAGTACCCCCATGAGCTCTCCGGGGGCATGCGGCAGCGCGTGATCATCGCCATCGCCCTGCTGCTCGACCCGGACATCATCATCGCCGACGAGCCGACCACGGCGCTGGACGTGACCATCCAGGCCGAGATCATGGATCTGCTGCTGGAACTGTGCGAGAAGCACAATGTGGGCCTGGTGCTGATCACTCATGATCTGGGCGTGGTCAGCCAGGTGACCCAGCGCATGCTGGTGATGTATGCCGGTCGAGTGATCGAGCAGGGGCCGACCCGCGAGATCATCAACGATCCTCAGCATCCCTATACCCAGGGGCTGATCAACGCCCTGCCGCAGATGGCCACTCCCGGCTCGCGCCTCAACCAGATCCCCGGCAGCATGCCGTCGCTGTCGAACCTGCCAAGCGGCTGCGCCTTCCATCCGCGTTGCGCCTTCGTCAAGGACGCCGAAGGCACGCCCCGCCGGGCCTGCCTGGAGCAGGTCCCCACCTTCGTCGACTCAGGTAACTGCCGGGTGGCCTGCCACATGGTCGCCGAACTGGTCGAACATCAACGGCAAGACTCCCGGGAGGAGATCCAATGAGCGCTGCCCTCAACGAACGCGATACCGACGGCCACTCCTCGACCGAAGCCGCCGCTCCGCTGCTGGAGATCCGCAACCTTCACAAGCGCTTCTCCCTGTCCGGTGATTTTCTCGAGCAGCTCAAGTTCAAGGGCGGAAAGCTGGTGCGCGAGCAGGAGCACGTTCACGCCATCAATGGCGTCGACCTGGATATCCGCCGGGGAGAGGCCCTGTGCGTGGTGGGCGAGTCCGGCTGCGGCAAGTCCACGGTGGCACGCACCGTGATGGGCCTGCTGTCCCCGAGTCGCGGCGAGATCCATTATGACGGGGCGCGTATCGATCATCTGTCCACCAAGGAACTGCTGCCCTATCGCCAGCGCATGCAGATGATCTTCCAGAACCCCTATGCCTCGCTCAACCCGCGGATGACCATTCAGCAGACGCTCGAGGAGCCGATTCGCCTGCATCACCCGGACTGGACGACGCAGCAGGTGCAGGATCAGGTGCGCGATGTGATGGCCTCGGTGGGGATCGACCCGGACTGGGGCAAGCGCTTCGGACACGAGTTCTCCGGTGGCCAGCGGCAACGCATCGCCATTGCTCGTGCCCTGGCCGTCGACCCCGAGTTCATCGTTGCCGACGAACCGATCTCGGCACTGGACGTGTCGATCCAGGCGCAGGTACTCAACTTGATGATGGAGGCGCAGCAGCAGCGTAACCTGACCTACCTGTTCATCACCCACGATCTTGCCGTGGTGGAACACTTCGGCACCCGCGTCGCCGTCATGTACCTGGGAACCGTGTGCGAGATCGCGCCGACCGGCACCCTCTTTGCCCGGCCGCGCCATCCCTATACCAAGGCTCTGTTGTCCGCGATCCCCCGACTGGAGGATGATCGCCCGCAGCACATCCGCCTCGAGGGGGAGGTGCCGACCCCGGTGAGGCTGCCCTCCGGGTGCGTCTTCCACGGCCGCTGTCCGCATGCCAACGAGCGTTGCCGCAAGGAAGTACCGACACTGATCGACGTCGAGGACGGAGCTCGGGTAGCCTGTCACGGCGTCGAGGAAGGCCGCCTCTGAGGCCGATGGCCCGGGTGGCGGTCAACGCTCCCGGGCGCCACGACTCGAAAGCTCTCGTCAGACGACTGGAACCCTATGGAATTACGTTGGCTGGAAGACTTCATTGCCCTGGCCCGTACACGACACTTCTCGCGGGCCGCGGATGAACAGAACGTCACCCAGCCAACCTTCTCGCGCCGCATCAAGCTGCTCGAGGAGGAGATGGGAACGACGCTGATCAATCGCCAGACTCTCCCGCTGTCACTCACCCCCGCTGGCGAGGAGTTCCTGGCGCTCTGCGAGCAGACCACCGATCGCATCAGGCTCACCCGCGAACGGATCGCGCGTCTGAACGAGGTACAGTCGCGCCGTCTTCTTCTGGCGGCTCCCCAGGGCCTGTTGTCGTATTTCCTGCCCGCCTGGCTTGAACAGCAGGCACCGGACCCGCCGATTCAGCTTAACCTGCGGGCCACCTCCTGGCTGGTGCCCGACTATTTCCAGGCCCTGGAGCGTGGTGAATGCGATCTTGCCGTCAGTTACTGGCCCGTCGGCCGCAGTCCCCTCGAACTCGATACCCAGGCCTTCGAATACAAGGTGATCGGGCACGAGCGGCTGGTGCCGCTCACGGTGCCGGACGGCTTCGGCCGTCCCCGCTTCACACTGCCTAGCGAACGGCGCGCGCCCCAGCCCTTGATCGCCTACCATGCCCAGGGCCTGATGCAGGCGACCATCGACGATCACCTGGCCCGTCTGCCCGAACGCTGTCACTTCAATGTGCTGGCGGAGAGCGTGCAAAGCGGGAATGTCAGGGAGCTGGTGTGCCTGGGGCATGGCCTGGGTTGGGTGCCGGAGGGCATGGTCCGCGAGGACCTGTCCGCCAAGCGCCTCATGCCGGCGGGCGACGCCCCCTGGAGCATTCCCCTGGAAGTGCGGCTCTATCGCCATCGCGAGGCCCGGCAAAGCGGGCTCGAGCAGTTCTGGTCGACCGTTGACACGAGCACGTGCTGAGCCGCCCTTCTTTCCTTTTCCAAACCCAAGTGAGCGACGTCATGCACCCGACACTCGAACAACACCACCTCGATCATCTGGGGGCGCTCCAGCGCGCCTACGGAGACGCCCTGGCGGCCAACGGCTTCGATGGTGTGCTGCTCTACAGCGGCCACCCGCATCGCCACTTCGGCGATGACCAACACGCGAGCTTCGCCACCTATGGTCACTTCCAGCATTGGGTGCCCCTCCAGGGGCTGGCGCACAGCTGGCTGCTGGTGCGTCCGGGACAGAGGCCGCGGCTGCAACTGCACGCCCCCGAGGACTTCTGGCATCTGGGCACCACGCTGCCGGAGGAAGCCTGGGTCGAGACCCTGGCGATCGAGCGAGTCACGACCGACACGCCACCTCGCCTGCCGGCCGGCCGCTTTGCGGTGCTGGGCGAGGTCGATGATGAGACCGCTCGTGCGCTGGGCGCCGAGCTCAATCCCGCCGCACTGACCCAAGCGCTGGATGAGGGCCGCGTGCGCAAGAGCGCCTATGAGATCGCCTGCCTGCGCGAGGCCAACAGGTGCGCGGGGCTTGGCCACCGCGCCGCCCGGGATGCCTTCTTCGACGGCGGGGCCGAACTGGATATCCAGCTCGCCTACCTCGGCGCCAGTCGTCAGCGGGAATCCGACCTGCCCTATCAGAATATCGTGGGCGTCAATCGCCATGCCGCCGTGCTGCACTATCAGCACTATGATGTCGTTCCCGCCGCCGATCATCATGGTTTGCTGGTGGATGCCGGACATCGCTACCGGGGCTACGCCGCCGACATCACCCGCACCTGGGCCGGCGGCGATGCAAGCGATGTCTTCGCCGGTCTGATCGAGGGCGTCACGTCCCTGCAGCGGGGGCTGATCGACGCCATGGCACCGGGTGTCGACTACCCGGATCTTCATGGCCGCATGCACCAGGCATTGGGGACACTGCTCGGCGAGTTGGGGCTGACCCGCTGCAGCGCTGCAGCCGCCGTCGACCAGGGCATCACTCGAGCCTTCTGCCCCCATGGCCTGGGGCACCTGCTGGGTCTGCAGGTTCATGATGTAGGGGGACGAACGAGCGCTGAGGGCGCCCCGCTTCCGCCCCCCGCCGAGCATCCTGCATTACGGCTGACGCGGCCGCTGGAGGCCGGCATGGTCGTGACCATGGAGCCGGGCTGCTATGTGATCCCGATGCTCCTGAACCCATTGCGCCAGTCGCCGGCCGGGCAAGATGTCGACTGGTGCGTGGTGGACGCGTTGGCACCCCATGGAGGGGTGCGCATCGAGGACAATGTCCTCGTCACCGAGCAGGGGGCCGAGAACCTGACGCCCGTCATCTGATCCCGGAACGGTGTTGCACCGTCCTCCAGGCGCGATTAGCTTGTGACTAGGCCCACTGCGCGAGGCAGGCATGTCCCGAACCATCGTTCCCGCCGACTTTCGCCCCGCCCGGGGGTTTGGCAACCGACACCTGCAGACCCTGCTGCCGCGGATGTTGCCGACTCCCCGGCTCGCCTACGAGACGGAGATCATCAACCTGCCCGACGGGGACTTCGTCGAACTGGCCTGGGGACAGCCGGCGCCCAGAACGGAAGATGCCCCGCTGTTTATCCTGTTTCACGGGCTGGAGGGGGCGATCGACTCTCCGTATGCAAAGGGGCTGATGGCGATGGCCGCTCGGCTCGGCTGGCGCAGCGTCCTGATGCACTTTCGAGGCTGTGGCCAGGCCCCCAACCGGCTGCCCCGGGCCTACCACAGTGGCGATACCGCCGATGCCTACTGGGTGCTCGGTCAGCTGGCCAGGCGCTACCCCCATGCCCTCAAGGTGGCGGCTGGCGTGTCGCTCGGGGGCAATATGCTGGCCAAGCTGGTCGCCGAGCAGGGAGGCGACGGCCTCGACCTGGCGGGTGCTATCGTCATCAGTGCACCACTGGATCTGGCCGCCAGTGCCGATGCCCTGAATCGCGGCTTTGCCAGGGTCTACCAGCGCCATCTGCTGAAGGATCTGAAACGCAAGGTGGTGGCCAAGATGCGCCTGGGTCCCCTGCCGATCGCCTTGACCCCACATCAATTACGCGAGCTGGACACCTTCTGGGCCTACGACAACGAGGTCACGGCCCCGCTGCATGGGTTCGCCTCGGCAAGCGACTACTACGCGCGTGCCTCGGCGGGACGACTGCTGAGCGATATCGAGCTGCCGACCCTGGTGCTGCATGCCGCCGACGATCCCTTCATGCCCAGTGACCTCTTCGAGCGGCTGCCCACCCCCGCGGATGCCGTGCGGGTCGAAATCGCCCGGCACGGCGGCCACGTGGGCTTCATCGAGGCGCGTCACGGCAGGCTGGGTTCCTGGCTTCTTCGCCGCGTGGCGAGACAGCTCGACGACTGGGCCTCGTCAGGCTCGTTGCCTCACTGGCCCGCCTCCGTCGCTAGCCGATCGGACAGCTGACGCCGGTGCCCTTCAGCCCGCAATAGCCATTGGGGTTCTTGGCCAGGTACTGCTGGTGATACTCCTCGCCGTAGTAGAAGGCCTCGAGGGGGGCGAGCTCGGTGGTGATCTCCCCGCCTCCCGCGGCCTTGAGTGCCTGCTGGTATTGCGCGCGACTCTGCTCCGCCGCCTGGCGCTGGGCGTCGCTGGTAACGTAGATGGCCGAACGGTACTGGGTGCCGATGTCATTGCCCTGACGCATCCCCTGAGTCGGGTCGTGTGCCTCCCAGAAGGTGGTCAGCAGACGCTCCAGCGAGATCACTGCCGGGTCATAGATCACGCGGACCACCTCGGTATGACCGGTCCAGCCGGTGCAGGTCTCTTCGTAGGTGGGGTTGGGGGTATATCCGCCGGCGTAGCCGACCGCCGTGACCACGACCCCGGGAAGCTCCCAAAACAGACGTTCGGCGCCCCAGAAACACCCGAGCCCCAGCACGATCTCTTCACTGCCGTCGGGAAATGGCGGGCGCATCGCGGCTCCGGTGACATGATGGATGCCGCTGATGGGCAGCGGCACATCGCGGCCCGGCAGCGCCCGCTCGGGGCTGACGGGGTGTTGCTTGTCGGCATGGCGCATAAGGAGCTCCTTGGCCTTGCGAAGAATGTTGAAAAGATTCAGGGCCTGGGGTTCGCCTTGCCCAGGCTGAAGCTATAGACCAGATCGATGGCCTGGGCGGCGCCCGACACGGCCTCGAGGTAGAGGTTGCGCCACAGGGTATAGCGCAGGGTCAGCTCGGCGATGGGTTCGAAGACGCCCACGCCATAACTGACTCGCAGATCGTCGCTGAGTTGCCCGCTGACCACTACCTCGGATTCCTCGCCGCTTCCCGCCGTGTCCAGGGTCAGATCGCCAATGCCAAACACCTCGCCGATCTGGCCGATCGCACCGCCGGTGCGAGACAGGGAGAGCCCGATCAGTGCCGAGGTCAAGGCGCCATCATCGGCTTCCGTATCGTTCGGCGCGCGACCGCGCAGCAGATAGGACAGGGCTCTGGACTCATTCATGGACGGTTCGGAAAAGACCGAGAGGCTCGGTGAGGTTGCCGATCCCGTGACCCTCAGGCCTGCGATCACATTGTCCTCGGTTCTTTCCTGGTTGCGTATCGCCTCGAACTGCAACAGCGGTTGATCGGCAGGACCGCTGAACAACAGTTGCCCCTGGCGAATCGTCAGATCCTGACCGTAGGCCCGGAAACGGCCGCCGACCAGGCTGACCTCGCCAAACAACTGGACCGGTCCGCTGCTCTGGCGCACCTGTAAGCGACCATCCAGGCCGGTTTCCAGGCCATAGGCCTTCAGTTCCATATCCGGGCCCAGCAGCAGGTCGACCCGAATGCGGGTGGCCATCCCGGCCTCGGCCAACGCCTCGGCGGTGTCCTCCCCGGTCCCGGCCTGCTCGGCGCGAGCCGCCTCGCGGCGCGCACGACGTTCATCGCGCCGGGTGATGATGATCTCGTCGGGACTCGGGCTGATCGCCGAAGGCGGAAACTGGCCGATCTCCAGGCGTGCCCAGGGCACCCTGACCTGACCGCCCACACTGAGCAATTCCGGTGTCACGTCGATGGACAGGTCTGGCGCGATGCGCAGTCGCCCGATATCCGGAATATCCAGTTGCAGCGGCTCCTCCTGGCCGTCGATCGAAAGCGCCAATTGCCAATCGTCGGGGCGCGGCCAGCGTGCATCGCCGTCGATATCCAGCCGCCCACGCTCGCTGTGGATCACCCCGTCGATCTGCCCACTGTCTCCGGCCAGGCGCAGTGTCACCCGACCGTCGCGAACGGCGATGGGAAGACCACTTCCCTTTGCCTGGAGGCCAGCGAGTTCGATCTCGCCATCCAGGGTGGGACGGGACAGGGCGCCGCCCAGGGCGACATCGCCGTTCAGGCGACCTTCGAGAGTATCCATGTCGGGCAAGAGAGGCTGGTAGGCGGCCAGTTGGAGCCCTTGCAGACGCAGGCGGCCTTCCAGCGCCCCCTGTCCTTGAGGATCATCGATGCGCATCGTCAGGCTGGCGGTGCCGGCATCGCCCAGATCCAGGTCGAGGGCAGCATTCACCGCCTCCTGGGTCGCATCCGCATTCAGCGCAAGCTGTGCCGTGGGCAGCGTGACGGCCTGACCATAGGCATCCCGAGCCTCGATGGCGAGGCGACTGTCGAGATCTGCCTCGAGTGTCCAATCGCGGCCCTGATCGCGCCAGGAAAGAGCGACACCGGCGCGACTCTCGCCGGTCGCGCGCCAATCAACGGGCAGATAGGGCTCGAGTAGGGCCATGGGAAACTCCGAGAGCTCCAGCACCGCGCGCCCCTGCTGCGCCGAGGCCTCGATGCGATCGGTGCTGCACAGGCGACCGCCTTCTTCTCGGCGCAGGCAGAACGGCGACAGGCTGGCCGCAGCCTCGGGGATGTCCAGCTCGAACGCCAGGGCTTCCTCCAGGCGCAGCGTGCCCAGATCGGCATCCACCTCCAAGGGCATCAGTTGCCCCTGGTAGCGGTCTCGGGCCGCATTCAGCTCGCCCTCGAGCGTCAGACCGGCCCGCGATAGGGGCATGCCACGCCCGGCGGTGGCCTCGACCGTCAGGCGGTGGGCGGAGAGTCTCCCCTCGAGACCTGCTTCGAGACGGGACAGTCGCTGCCCAGCCGCGATGAGGCGGTCCACCGTGAGCTGGATATCGAGCTCCGGGTCATCCAGGCCAAGGGTACGAGCACGCAGCGACAAGGCTTCTATGCGGTTGTCGGCGACGACCAGGCGTTCGCCACGCAGGTCCAGCACAAGGGCGGGAGACTTCAGGCTGCCATCGAGGCTGAAGTCGCCGTTCAGGGTGCCGTCGAGCTCGGGTGACAGCGTGGCCAGCTCCGACGCCTCCAGCGAACCGGAGAGCGCCATCTGCTCGCCGACCCGCCCTTGTGCGACGAGGCGATTCTCCCCCTGACGCAGATCGAGACGATCGATCTGCCAGCGCATGTCGCTGTTGCCACTCAGGCTGGCCGACAGGGAGACCGGTAATTCATTGAGGCTTCCGTCGATGGCGAGTTCGGGGACCGCGAGTCGCCAGCCTTCGCCGGCCTGAGTGAAACTGAGCGTCGCATCACCGTCCAAGCGGCCTGCCACGGCGCTGGTATAGGCGCCGGGATCGAGGCCATCGAGGTTGATGGTGGCATCCAGCTCGACTCCCTCGGCCCAGTTGACTCGCCCGCGACTGATCAGCGCGCCTTCACCGCTCTTCAGCGAGAGCGGCAGCCAGGCGAAGTGCTCGGCATCGCCGGTGCCGGTGGCCGCCAAGCGCGTGGGAGCCACCTCGGGGCCTTCGGCCACGGCCGACAGGGCCAGTCGATACTCGAGCAGGTTGCCTTCCAGGCGCGCCTTGAGATCTTGCAGTCGATAGGGTTCCGGCGTGGTGGTGTTCTTCTCACCCGATGAGGCGGCGGCCAGCGGCCACTGCAGTGCCTCGGATTCAAGCGTCAGCACGAAGGGTAGCGTCGGCGCCAGAGCATCCAGGCTGGCCTCGATCCGTGCGGCCGCAGGCCCCGCCGCCTCGAGGGAGACCTCTAGCGCGGCGAGGCTGCCCCCCAGCCGCAGGTCGAGGCGCTCGCCGGCAAGTTCCGGCAAGGCACCCAGCGCCTTGATCTCGGTCACGAGGCTTGCCTCCAGGGGGTAGTCCCCGCGCAGCGAGACCCTGGCCTCGAGGCGCGCCTCGGCCTCGGGCATGGCGAGCAGCAGCGGCGAGACCTGGATCTCGCTGCCCTCCCCCGACAGGGAGAGCGACAGGCGATCGATCCGATAGGGCGTCGGCCCGGTGAGCGCAGCGTCGTCGATCACCAGGCTTGGCACCTCGATGGCCACCGGCAGGCTGATCGCCGGAAGCGTGAGGCGTTCACGCTTGGCTAGCGGGACGCTGGACTCGTCGGGGGCATCCGGGCTGACGGCGACCGTTGGCGCCTGGCGCGCCACGTCGCCGGCGCTGTCGATAGCGGACGCTGACAGCGAGCGAGGTGGAGCGTCGGCGCCCTCCAGGGCCAACGCCTGCCCCTCGGAGCTCGGCAGGGTCAGGCGCAGGCCCGACAGGGTGGTCGGCGACAGCGTAAAGGTGCTTGCCTCTAGCGACGCCCCCGTTCGGAAGCGGGACCAGGTCAGCAGGGTGCCGTCGGCAAGACGCACCTCGACATCATCGAGAAAGACCTCTCGCAGCTCCACGGGAAATGGCAGGTGGATCGTCGGCGCGCCTGCTTCCTCGACCGGCGCCTCGTCCGGCGTACCGGGTTCCCCGGCCGCCAGGCGAATGCGCGCTCCTTCCACGCCCAGGCGATCGAGACATAGCTTGCTGTCGAGCAGGCAGTCATCGGCCCAGGCGAGCTCCAGGCGCTCGATCGCGACACTGGCCTGCCCGGCCTCGAGGCGTAGCCCCTCGATCACCAGCCGATCCAGCGGTGCGCCGGACGCCTCGCGATAACTGAAAGAGCCTCTCTCCTGCCCCTGTTCCAGCAGCAGGCCGGTGCCCCAGGGAGACAGTGCAAGCCCCAGGATCAGGGTGAGCAGGCCGATCAGCCAGATGGGTATCCAAAGCAGCAGGCGCATCAGTCCCTTGCTCCAGGCCTTGAGTCGCGTCATGCCAGTATTGTCCCTCTCGATTTAGAACTCCGGGCCGATGGAGAAGTGAATGCGATAGTCGTTGTCCTCGTCGTCATAGGGGTGGGCCACATCGAAGCGAATCGGGCCCACCGGCGAAACCCAGCGGATCCCGAGGCCTGCGCCGGTCTTCACCTCGAGGGCCGACCAGGCGTTGAAGGCGTTACCCGTGTCGACGAAGGCCGCGCCCCACCAGTCGCCGGTGATCCGGCGCTGCGCCTCGAGCCCGGCCGTCAACAGATGCCGGCCGCCGACCAGTTCCCCGTCATCGTTCTCGGGAGACAGGCTTTCATAGGAATAGCCGCGCACGCTGCGATCACCACCTGCGAAGAAGCGCAGGGAAGGCGGTATCTTGTCGAAGTCGTTGGTCTGGATAGCGCCCAGGCCTGTCCGCGCGATAAAGCGATTGTCGTTGCCGATCATGCGCAGCCACTGGGTATCGAGGGTCGCCCTCAGGAAGGTGGCATCCGATCCCCAGACGGTGTCCGAATACGCCAGGGCCAGCCGCTGACGATCCCCCCAGGTCGGGAAAATGGGATTACGGCTACGGGTGCGTGACCAGCTGATGCCTGGGTAATACAGCAGGACCTGATCTTCCTCGTCGGCCTGGGTGTAATCCTCGTAGGTGGTCCGCACGAACAGATCCTGGGTCCAGCCGTTGTCGAACTTCCAGCGTCGCGACACTTCCGCCGATATCTCCAGGCTATTGGTGTCTTCGTTGTCGACCTGCTGGAAGCCGTAGTTGATGGCATAGCTGTCACGCAGCGGGTTCTCGAGCGGGATCAGATACTCGCCGGAGAACTCTTGTTCCGGTGCGGAGAGGAACAGCTCATTGCTCAGGCTATGACCCGCGCTGTTCATCCAGGGCTGCGTCCATGAAAACCGGGTACGCGGCCCCACGTCGGTGGCATAGCCGATACCGACCTCGAACTGATGGCGGTCGGCTGGCACCAGGGTGACATCCACCGGGACTTCGTGACGCTGATCCGGATAGAGGCGGCTCGCGGCGAGTAGCGCCTGCTGGGCGATGCGATCGGCCTCTTCTCTTTCGGCCTGTCGTGCGGCGCTCTCGCCATCCAGCTCGACCTCTTGCCACCAGGGGGCCAGAGCCCGCCCCGAGGGCGGTTCCAGTGCCAGATCGGAGGCATTGTCCAGCCGCGGGTGCACACTGATCGAGGAGAACCAGTTGCTCTGGGACAGCCGCTGGTTGTATAGCGCCAGTTGCCCCGCCAGATATGGATCGCCGGACTCGAAGGGCAGCATCATGCGCAGGCGATCCTCGTCGATCTGGCTGCCCTGGATATCGATGTCACCGAAACGGTAGCGAGGACCGCTGGCCAGGTGCAGGTAGATGCGTGCGCTCTGCTCCCAGGGGCGCACCTCCATGCGTCGGGTCGGAAAGTCGGCATCGAAATAGCCCCGCTGCAGGGCAAGCGATGACAGCTTGCCGCGCAGGCTGTCGTATGGGGCATGTTCCAGCGGGTCACCGACCTCGAGTCCCGGGTCGGCCAGTACGTCGTCGAAGGCCTCGTCCTGCTGTGCATCGCCTGTGATCGACAGATCCAGGACGGTGATCGTGACCCTCGGCCCTGGCGTGATAGCAAGCGTGGCTTCCTCGATGGGGTCGCCCGTGAAGCGAATCGCGACGCTTGGGTCGTAGTAGCCAAAGACGCGCATGGCCTCGAGAGCCTGATTGCGGACCTGGGCACGCAACCGTTCTTCGCGATACTGGGACGGCTCGATGCCCTCCAGATAGAGCACCACATTGTCCGCGGCCGGCCCCTCGAGCCCCTCGATCTCCACGTCCAGCGCCTGGGCCGCCGTGGCCGCGCTCAGACAAAGGCCCGCAAGGCTCCATCGCCATGGACGGTGCCAGGCCCTTTGCCATGTTCGCGGCAGGCGCATCTAGCGGCTCTCCAGCGATTCCAGCTGGGCACTGATGGCCAGCTGCGACTGGCGCAGTTCGGTGAGCTGAGCACGGTGCTCGTCGAGGCGCCGCGCGAGCGTCTCTCGAGTCGAGGCGGCCTCGTCCTGAGTCGATGCCAGCGCATCGAGGCGGGATGCCAGCGCATCCTGGTCGGTTTCGAGGGAACGGGTCGAGCTCATCAGTGAGGCGGATATCACCTCCTGAGCGGACTGGCGCTGTTCGGTCTGGGCGAGTTTCTCCGCCAGGCCGTCGAGGCGCTCGGGTAGCGCGTTGGCGTTGCCCTCCATCCTGTCCAGGCGGGCCGTCAGGGCCGCTCGAGCATCATCGCCGTTGCGCTCCAGGGCATCCAGCGAGCTGCGCGTCGCATCGAGGACGGCCTGAAGGGTGTCCTGGCGATCGGACTGCGACGCGAGACGCTCGACAAGCGCCTGAGTGTCTCCGACACCGCTGAGGCTATCACCCAACCTGGCCAGCTGGGTCGCCTGCTCGTTGAGACGCTGGACCAGTTCGCCCTGCTCCTCGCCGAGCACATCCAGGGCATTCTCGAAACGTTCGAGGTTGCCACCGCGATTGTCTTGGAGGCCGTCGAAGCGAGCATGCACGTTGGATAGCTGGCCCTGGAGCTGACGGATTTCCGCGTTGAGGGTCAGACGCTCCTGCCAGGCCAGGTAGCCAAGCCACGCCAAGGCGCCCATGAGCAGCAGCACCAGGCACCAGAGGGGCCATAACCGAGGCGCCGCTGGTGCATAGCGCGCCTGGCCGCCCAAGCTGGCATTCACGTCCGGCACGATGCGGGTCAGGCGCTCTTCCTCCGGGCGCTCGGCCATAGGAAACTCCTTGCCAGGTAATAAAATGGGGCCGGGGTGACCGCTATTGGGGCCAAGCCCTCCGTCATTGGCGAGCATACCCCAGAGTGCTATGATGAGGCGACACTACATAAGCGCAGATGCTTGGTATTGTAAGGTTTTTTGTTCGCACGAGCATGCTTCCGGGCCCTGTTTCCTAACGGAATGATCTGAGATCCATCCTGGCGAATTGGATCCGAGACCCTTGAATTATGTTCGTGGGTCACCAGTACTTGAGTTGGTGTACCTTCCCTTGACCGACGAGGAGTAAATCATGGCATTCGAACTACCCGCCCTGCCGTACGAAATGAACGCGCTTGAACCGCACATTTCTGCCGAGACTCTGGAATACCATTACGGCAAGCACCACCAGACCTACGTGACCAAGCTCAACCAGATGACCGATGGCACCGACGATGCCAACAAGTCTCTGGAAGAAATCATCAAGTCTTCCTCCGGCGGTCTCTTCAACCAGGCGGCTCAGGTCTGGAACCACACCTTCTACTGGCACTGCCTGTCGCCGAACGGCGGTGGCGAGCCGACCGGCGCGCTGGCCGAGGCCATCAACGCCAAGTTTGGTTCTTTCGCCGAGTTCAAGGAAGCCTTCAATGCCAAGGCCGCGGGCAACTTCGGTTCCGGCTGGACCTGGCTGATCAAGACCGACGACGGCGGCGTGGACATCGTCAACACCGATGATGCCGACACTCCGGTCGCGCATGGCCAGACACCGCTGCTGACGATCGATGTGTGGGAGCACGCCTACTACATCGACTACCGCAACGCGCGTCCGAAGTACCTCGAGAACGTGTGGAAGATCCTCAACTGGGACTTCGTTGCGCAGAACTTCGCGTAACCAGTAGTAGAGTGAAGCCATCTCCTCGAGATGGCCTCTGATCAAGGCCCCCATCATCGGTGGGGGCCTTTTTTTGTTTTGTCTTTCGCATGCAGTTATTCCATAGACCCAAGGGGTGACATGATGAGCGAGCACATGAAGGCTGTGGTCACCACCGGTACCGGTGATTACGACAAGCTGGACTATCGAGACGTTCCCATTCCCACGCCGGGACAAGGTGAAGTGTTGATCAAGGTGCTGGCGGCGGGCATCAACAATACCGAGATCAATACTCGCCTCGGGTGGTACTCGTCGTCCGTGACGGATGCCACCGATGCCGTGGCCTGCAGCGAGGTCGATGCGCCTATCGAGGATGGCGGCTGGAATGCGCAGACCCCCTTCCCCTTCATTCAGGGTACTGACTGCTGCGGTGTCGTGGTTCAGGCGGGCCCCGGTGTCGCTCCCGGCCTGGTCGATCAACGGGTGCTGGTCCGCTCCTGCATGCGCACCCGGGGGTTCGAGCACTGGGACAATCAGTGGATGGGGTCCGATTTCGATGGCGCCTTTGCCCAATACGTCAAGGTGCCGGCAGGCGAAGTGTTTGCCGTCGAGTGCGACTGGTCCGATGCGGAGCTAGGCAGCCTTCCCTGCGCCTATGGCACTTCGGAAAACATGCTGGTTCGCGCCGAGCTGTCGCCAGGCGAGACGGTCCTGATTACCGGTGCGTCGGGAGGCGTGGGGTCGGCTACCGTTCAACTGGCCAAGCGCCGTGGGGCCAGGGTCATTGCCGTGGCGGACGCGAGCAAGCATGAACGGCTCCGGGAGGTCGGCGCCGATCAACTGTTTGACCGTGGTGCCGACCTGCTCGCGGAGCTGGGCGCCGAATCCGTCGACCTGGTGGTGGACAACGTGGCCGGCGCGCACTTCCCCGTCATGCTGAAGCTGCTCAGGCGCGGCGCTCGCCTGGTGTCTTCGGGGGCGATTGCCGGCCCGATGGTGTCACTGGACATGCGCGAGCTCTATCTCAAGGACGTGCGCCTGATCGGCACCACGGCCTGGGACGCCGAGGTATTCCCGAACCTGGTGAGCTATATCGAGCGCAATGAGATTCGCCCGCTGGTCGCCAGGACCTATGCCCTATGCGATATCGTGGCGGCCCAGCAGGAGTTCCTGACCAAGCGACATGTCGGAAAGTTCGTGCTGCTCCCCTGGCAGGATTAAGGAGGGACGCCTCGTTCGGCGTTGAAACAACACGACGAGGCCCTGCCAATGGCAGGGCCTCGTCATGCGTGCGCCCCCGGGAGTCGAGCCCAAGGCGACCGGCATTGTGTCCTGTCTGCTGTCAGGGATCGGCACGCCGCCCGATCCCCCGGTAGACGAGGCCGCGCCCCGCCACGTAATCGGGGTCGAAGATATTGCGGCCATCGAGGATGAGCCGTTCCTTCAGCAGTTGCCCCAGCAGACGCCAATCGGGATTCCAGTAGCATTTCCACTCGGTGACCAGCATCAGCGCATCGGCGTCCGTACAGGCCTCGTAAGGATCACCTTCACAGAGCGTGAGCTGCGGATGATCCCCCACCGCCTCTCGCAGGGCGGGCAGGGCGGCCGGATCATGCAGGCGCACATGGATGCCCTGTGCCCACAGAGCCTCGAGCAGGGGGATCACCGGCGCATGATCGATGCGCGCCGTGCCGGGTTTGAAGGCCGCGCCCCAGATGGCGACGACCCGCCCCTCCAGCTGGCCCTGGAAGTAGGCCCACAGCTTGCGGAAGAGGGTCTCCTTCTTGTGCTCGTTGATGTCGAGCACCTGGCCAAGCAGTGCCGATCCGCGACCGCTGGCCGATTGGACATCCGCCAGTCGCATCAGGTCACGGGAGAAATTCGGTCCACCGAAGCCACAGCCCGGGTACAGATACTCGTAACCGATGCGGGGATCGGCCCCCATGCCCTGGCGGACATGTTCGACGTCGACCCCGAGGGTATCGGCCAAGCCGGCGATATCGTTCATGTAGCTGATGCGGGTCGCGAGCATGCCGTTGATGGCCAGCTTGCTCAGCTCGGCGGCGCGTCGAGGCATGCATTGGAAGACTTCGCTGCGCCGGTTGAAGGCGCGCAGCAGTTCGCGCACCTGCTCGGTGGCCTGGGCATCCTCGCTGCCCAGCAGCCAGCGCACCGGACGGGTGAAGACCTGCCAGGCACGCCCTTCCTCGAGCATATCCGGCAGAGCCACGGCGACCTGGCCGGCATGGCCCAGCAGCGATTCCAGCAGCTCGGTCTCCCCCACCGGAAAGGTCGAGTTGTTGATCACCACCAGCGGCGCCGCCTGGCTGGCCGCTAGCTCCTCGACGGCCTTCAGGGCCGACTGGCGCTGATCCGGCGCCAGGGCAAGCCACAGCACATCGACGTCGGCCGCCTCTGCGGGTACGTTCGCCCCTTGCTCTTCCTCCAGAACCGTCAGGGCTCCCTCGCGGCAGGCGGCCTCCAGCTGCGCGAGCAGCTCCGGCTCACGGGTCAGCCAGTCGGCCCGCTGGAGTATCGCCCAGGGCTGATCGGGATGGGGCCGCCAGCTCACGCGATGTCCGACGCTGGCCAAGGCTGCCGCCGCCGTTGCGGCCGCAAGCTCACTTCCCTGTACGACAACGCGCATGGCTTATTCCTCGGCGGCGTAGCGCTGCATCAGATCCTGGAAGCCGGCCCCGAACTTGGGGTGGCGCTTGGCGAAGGCCAGGATGGCCTCGAGATAGCCGAGCTGGTGGCCACAATCATAGGTAGCGCCCTGCATGCGATACGCCTGCACCCCCTCTCGAGCGATCAGGGTGTCGATGGCATCGGTCAGCTGGATCTCGCCGCCCGCACCGGGACGTGTCTCGGCCAGTAGCGGGAAGATGGCGCCCGGCAGCAGGTAGCGACCGATCACGGCAAGCGTCGAGGGCGCCTCCTCCACGGCAGGCTTTTCGACGACGCTTGCCATCGGGGCCGCCTTGCCCGCTTCGGGCGTCTCGCCGTCGAGATCCACGATGCCGTACTTGTGGGTCATGTCCCTGGGCACGTTTTCGACCATGATCTGTGCTTGGCCGTTTTTCTCATACGCCTCGATCATGCCGGCCAGGTCGTTGCGCTCAAGGCCCTGGCCATCGACCAGCACATCGGGCAGCAGCACGGTGAAGGGCTCGTCATCGCCGATGATGGGGCGGGCGCAGAGCACCGCATGGCCCAGGCCCAGCGGCTCGGGCTGGCGCACGCTGATGATCTTGACGTCATCGGGAATGATATTGCGCAGCTCCTCGAGCAGCTCGTGCTTGCCTTTGGCCTCCAGGGTGGTCTCCAGCTCGAAATGCTTGTCGAAGTGGTTCTCGATGGCGCCCTTGCTCGAGTGGGTGACCAGCACGATTTCCTTGATGCCGGCGGCCACGGCTTCCTCGACTACATACTGGATCACCGGCTTATCGACGATGGTGATCATTTCCTTGGGAATGGCCTTGGAGGCCGGCAGGCAACGGGTTCCTAGTCCGGCGACGGGCAACACAGCCTTGCGAATCATGGCAGTCCTTTTGGTGTTTAGCGTTTGTCGAGGGTGAATTCAGCCATTATGACATAGCCAGGCGTCACGGGGTGGGCCGGGGAGATGCCGTCGCCAGCAGGTCGGCGAGACGCAGGCGATCCGGTGCTTCGATGACGCCCTTCTCGCAGACGATGGCGTCGATCAGCCCGGCCGGGGTGACATCGAACACCGGGTTGTAGACATCGATGCCGACGGGTGCCACGGCTCTCTCGCCCTGGTGAGTCAGCTCCCGGGCGTCACGGGTCTCGATGGGGATGTCGGCGCCGCTCTCGAGGCTCAAATCGAAGGTGCTGGTCGGGGCCACCACCATCACCCTGACGCCGAAATGTCGTGCCTGTACCGCCAGGGCAAGGGTGCCGATCTTGTTGGCGACATCACCATTGGCGGTGATGCGATCGGCGCCGACGATCAGCCAGCCGATCTCGCCACGAGCCATCAACTGGGAAGCCGCGGAGTCCACGGCCAGGGTCACGGGAATCTGCTCCTGTGCCAGCTCCCAGGCGGTCAGGCGAGCACCCTGCAGCCAGGGACGCGTCTCGTTGGCATGCACCCGGCTGATCAAGCCCCGGTCCCAGGCCGTGCGAATGACCCCGAGCGCCGTGCCATGGCCCCCGGTCGCCAGCGCCCCGGTATTGCAGTGGGTCATCACCGCCCCGGGGGCTTCGCGGGCCAGCAGGTCGGCGCCATGCTCGCCCATGGCCAGGCAGTCGGCGAGATCCTGACGCTGGATGTCCCGAGCGGCCTCCAGCAGTGCTTCGACCGGTGCCGCCGCGGCATGGCGGTGTGTCTCGACGATGGCCTTCATGCGCTTAAGGGCCCAGAACAGGTTGATGGCCGTGGGCCGCGATGCCGCCAGCCGCTGGATGGCCGCGGCCATTGCCTCGGGCCAGTTCGGTCCCGTGGCCTGTTGCGCCGCCAGCACTACACCGTAGGCGGCGGTGATGCCGATCGCCGGAGCGCCGCGCACGACCATGGCGGTAATCGCCTCGGCGGCCGCGTCGGCGCTGTCGATCCTCAGCGTCTCCTGACGACTCGGCAGCCAGCGTTGGTCCAATAGCTCGAGAGTATCATCATCGCACCAGCGAATCGGGGTCAGGGGGGCCATCGGGGTCTCTCCGGGGCAGGCAAGCATCAGTGTGAGCGGGTAGAATGGGGCCATCATACCGAAGGAGTGATGCGATGCCATTTCAAGCACCGCGTGACGTCGAGCTCGTGATCGAGGCGCGCTGGATCCTGCCGATGAGTGATGGCCTGCCGACCCTCGAGCATCACGCCATCGCCATCGATGCCGGCCGCCTGCTGGGCCCCTGGCCGATCGACGAGGCGTCGAACCATGTTCGCGCGTCGCGCACCCTGCGTCTGCCGCATCATGCCCTGCTCCCAGGGCTGATCAATGCCCACAACCATGCCGGCATGAGTCTGATGCGCGGCTTTGCCGACGACCTGCCGCTGATGACCTGGCTCAACGAGCACATCTGGCCGGCGGAAGCCGCGCATGTGAATCCGGACTTCGTGGCCGCCGGCACGCGGCTGGCCTGTGCCGAGATGATCGCCTCCGGCACCACTACCTTTGCCGACATGTACCTGGCACCAGAAGCGGTGGTCCCCGTGGTCGAGGAGGCCGGCATGCGCGCCCAGCTCTGCACACCGCTGATCGACTTCCCGACCCCCTGGTCCCGGGACTTCGAGAGCGGCGTTCGCCAGACCGAGGCGCTCAAGGCGCGGCTGGGAGATCATGCGCTGATCTCGCTGGCCTTCGGTCCCCATGCGCCCTATACGGTGGGCGATTCCAGCCTCGCCCGGCTGCGGGAGGCCCACGAGCAGCTTGGCCTGCCGATCCAGATGCACGTCCATGAAACCCGCGACGAGGTCGAGCAGGGGCTCGCCAATGACGGCAAGCGTCCGCTGCGCCGGCTGTCCGACGCGGGCCTGCTCGGCCCGCATTTTCAGGCGGTCCACATGACCCAGGTCGATGACGAGGACCTGGCGCTGCTGAGGGAGAGCAACACCGCCGTCGTTCACTGCCCGCAGTCGAACCTAAAGCTCGCCAGCGGCTTCTGCCCGGTGGCGAGGCTTCAGGCCGCCGGCATCAACGTGGCACTCGGCACCGACGGTGCGGCGAGCAACAACGACCTGGACATGTTCGATGAAATGAAGACCGCGGCTCTGCTGGCCAAGGGCGTCAGCGGTGATGCCGCCGCCCTGCCGGCCATGGCGGCACTGGCCATGGCGACCCGCGACGGCGCCCGTGCACTGGGCATGCAAGAACGGCGAGGACAGCTCGCGGAAGGCTTCGATGCCGACCTGATCGCCGTCGACCTCGAGGCCCTGACCAGTGTGCCGGTGCACCATCCGGCATCGGCGGTCGTCTATGCCGTCCAGAGCCGCCAGGTCAGCCACGCCTGGGTCGCCGGCAAGGCTCGCCTGACCGATGGTGAATTGGTCGGGCTCGACCGCGACGCCTTGATCCACGAGGCGCGCCACTATGAGAAGACCATGCGTGACGCCTAGCACGCCAGGGGCCGCTCTGGTTTTCGTCGACCCGGCCTCACGACTTCCTCGATCACGCTCGAGCGTGATCCGCGAACCATTCTTCCAGGAGAATCATGACATGAGCAGCGAACCCCAGGCATCGATACAGGATGATGACGTCCGTCCAGGCAAGGGTTACCGCGATAACGTCGATGCCGCCGAAGTGGCCAAGTTCGAGGCATTGGCCAGTCGCTGGTGGGACAAGGAAAGCGAGTTCAAGCCGCTGCATGAGATCAACCCCTTGCGTCTGGACTTCATCGACGCGCGGGCCGGCCTTGCGGGCAAGCATGTCATCGATGTCGGTTGTGGCGGCGGCATCCTCGCCGAGGCCATGGCCCATCGTGGCGCCCACGTGACCGGCATCGACATGGGCGAGGCGCCGCTGGCGGTGGCCCGCCTGCATCGAGAGGAAAGCGGCGTCGAGGTGGACTATCGCCAGGCCAGCGCCGAGGAGATGGCCGCGGAGCAGCCCGGTGCCTACGACGTCGTGACCTGCCTGGAGATGCTCGAGCACGTCCCCGACCCCGCCGCCGTGGTCCGTGCCTGCGCGACCCTGGTCAAGCCGGGAGGTCAGGTGTTCTTCTCGACCATCAATCGCAATCCCAAGGCCTATGCCTTTGCGATCCTCGGCGCCGAATATGTGCTGCGCCTGCTGCCTCGCGGCACCCACGACTACAAGAAGTTCATCCGACCCGCGGAACTGGCCAGCTGGGCACGCGCGGCTGACCTGAACCTTGGCGAACAGACCGGCCTGACCTATAACCCCCTGACCCGGCGCTATCGCCTGAACGCCGAGGATGTCTCGGTGAATTACATGGTCCAGACCCGGCGGGACAGCGAATGAGCGTCGACACGACTCCTCTTCCTCGGGCTCTGCTCTTCGATCTGGATGGCACCCTGGTGGATACCGCGCCGGATCTGGCGCGTGCCACCAATGCCCTGCGAGCTCACCACGGCCTGGCCGCCCTGCCCTATGAGACCATCCGTGCCCAGGTCTCCAATGGCGGCAGCGCACTGGTCACCCTGGCCCTGGGGCTCGAGCGTGACCATGCCCGGCATGATCCGGCGCGGCGCTTCCTGCTCGATTCATACGGTCAGGACGTCGCGGCCGAGAGTCGACTGTTCGAGGGGCTGGCGCCGCTCATCGAGGCCTGGGCCATCGCCCCTCGCGCCTGGGGAATCGTCACCAACAAACCACGTGCCTATGCCGAGCCTCTAATCGAGGCCCTGGGCCTGGCACCCGGAGCCTTCCTCTGTGCCGATGACCTGCCGGTCAAGAAACCCGATCCGGCCCCGCTCTGGGAAGCGGTACGCCGTATTGGCGTCGCCGCCGAGGAATGCTGGTATATCGGCGACCACCGCCGGGATATCGAGGCCGCTCGTGCCGCCGGCATGACGGCAGTGGCGGTCGGGTATGGCTATCTGGACGGGACCGAAGATGTACGCGCCTGGGACGCGGACCATGTCTTTGATACGCCGGGCGCGCTCGCGATGGCACTGGGGCATTGATCGCCATTCAACACCGCACCTGATCGGCACGATCTCCCGATAGCTAAGTTTAGCGGGCGCCTACGACGACGGGCCTGGCTCATGGAGCCAGGCCCGTCGTCGTAGGCAGATACCGAGGCGCGCGCCCGGCGCCAGGTACTAGAGCTCGCCTCCCCTAGAGCTTGGGTGGCTGGGCGTCGAAGCGCTCGCCACTGTGGCCCTGGCTATCGGGCCCCATCAGCCAGAGGTAGGTCGGCATGATCTCGTCGGGGGTTCGCAATCGCTGAGGATCCTCGGCAGGATAGGCCGTCTTGCGCATCTGGGTACGAGTGGCGCCCGGGTTCAGGGTATTGATGCGAATGCTGGAGACATTCTCCATCTCATCGGCCAGGATCTCGCTGAAGTTCTCGGTCGCGGCCTTGGAAACCGCATAGGCGCCCCAGAAGGCCCGCCCCTTGCGCCCCACACTCGATGAGGTAAGGATTACCGAAGCATCGTCGGATGCCTTGAGCAACGGCAGCAATGCCTGCGTCATCCAGATCGGACCATTGATGTTGACCTGCATCACCTGCTCCCACAGCTCCGGATTGTACTGCTCGAAAGGCGTGAGCCGCCCGAGCAGGCTGGCATTGTGAAGGATGCCATCGAGCCGGCCGAACTCCTTGTCCAGGGTCTCGGCCATGTCGTGGTAATCCTTGAGCGTGGCTCCCTCGATGTTCATCGGGAAGATGGCCGGCTGAGGGCCACCTGCTGCCTCGATGGCATCGTAAACGGCCTCCAGCTTGGCGGTCGTGCGTCCCAGCAGGATCACGGTAGCGCCGTGCCGAGCGTAGCTCAGCGCCGCCGCACGGCCGATGCCATCGCCGGCCCCGGTGACCAGGATCACCCGCTCCGCCAGAAGGTCGGCACGGGCCTGATAATCGATCATGCAGCTCATCGGTGCTCCTTGGATGCCCGCCTGCGTCAGCTGTCGGAACGGTTGAGGAAGTCGTTGGCCAGCCCCGCCGCACTGCTCTCGGGGAATCTCTCACGGACCTGCTCGAGCAGTGCCCGGCTCTCTTCGGGTTTGCCCTGACGCGCCCGCAGCAGCCCCAGCTTGTAGAGGGCATCCGGCACCTTGCTGCTCTGTGGGAAGTCCTGAATCACCCGATCGAAGGCCGCCGACGCCGGTTCGAGCTCGGTCTGGGCGGAATACAACTCGCCCAGCCAGTAATGGCCATTGGCGGTCAGGCCGCTGTTCGGGTAGTCCGCAACGAAGGTCTCGAAGGCACTGATGGCCGCCGGGAAGTCACGCGCCTGCACCTTGGCGAAGGCCGCCTGGTAGGACGCGCGGGCCTCGTCGCTGGTGCCAGGTTCCGTACCGCCGTTGGCGGCGGTGTTGCCCGACGGTCCTTCGCCCGTGGCCTCGTCCGCCGCCGCGACACCGGCTCCCGCTTCCAGCCGCTTCTCGAGATCCAGGTAGCGCTCCTGAGCGAGCTGGCGCTGCTGGTCCAGCTGGTAGCGAAGCTCTTCGATCTGTCCTCGAAGCCGCTTGATTTCATTCTGGTTGTCCTGGACCTGATTGAACAGCACCAGGCTGCCACTGGACTCCTCGCGCACTTCGGCACGCTGGTAGAAGTTGCCGGAGCCTTGCGAGAGGTCCTCTACCACCGGCGCGGCGCTCGTCAGCGGCGGCAGCGCCAGGCAGAGCCCGGCGCCCAGGGTCGTCAATGTGATTCTCGACAGACCGTCTTTCATGTATCACTCCATCGGCTGCGGATCATCCGCACGGGCTCAGTAGTCGAAGACCACGCGGCGGTTCTGGGCATAGCTGTCTTCGCTGCTGCCGCGCACGGCCGGACGCTCTTCGCCGTAGCTGACCACCTCGAGCTGCGAGGGTGACACGCCCTGCACCGTCAGGAAACGTTCGACGGAATTGGCCCGGCGCTCGCCAAGTGCCAGGTTGTATTCACGGGTGCCGCGCTCGTCCGTGTGTCCCTGCAGCACCACGGACGCGCTGGGATTGGCTCGCAGGTACTGGGCATGTGCGGCCATGACCGGCTCGAACTCATTGCGAATGGTATCGCGATCATAGTCGAAATAGATGGTGCGGACCTGCGGAATGCCGGCCTGCTCGCCGTCGCGCATGCCCATGCTACTGGAGCCGACCTGGCTCGAGCTCATGCCCTGAGTCGAGCCGCCGCCGCTGGTAGCGGAATCGCCACCCGTCATGGCCCCGTCCTGGGTACCACCGGTGCTGGAACAGCCGGCCATCACGACCAGTGACAGGGCGGCAGCGAGGTGCTTGGCGTAGGGGGTAACTTGCATGTTCGACTCCTTGAAAGATGCCAATCTCTGGCGGATATAAAGTGGATAGCGTTCAGTTCAGAAACGGTGACCAGGCGGGTTCACGCACATCACCCTGGGCCGACGGCAGCCGGAAGGAGGCCTTGCCATCCGCCGAGACTGCCGAGAGCACCCCATTACCGCCCTGCTGGGTGGCGAAGATGACCATGGTGCCATTGGGGGCCACACTGGGGGATTCGTCGGCGCGAGAGTCGGTGAGCGTCACCAGTCGACCGCGCTCCAGATCCTGCTTGGCGACCTGAAAGCCCTGACTACCGCGATGGATCATGAACAGGGTCTCGCCATCCGGGGCGAAGCGGCCACGGGAGTTGTAGTTGCCGGTGAAGGTCAGGCGCTTGGCGTCGCCACTGGCCAGGTCGTAGCGATACAGCTGCGGACCGCCGCTGCGGTCCGACGTGAAGACCAGGCTCTTGCCGTCCGGCGACCAGCTGGGCTCGGTGTCGATGGCATCGCTGCGGGTCAGGCGCTGGAAGCTGCGGGCGCCGATGTCCATCACGTAGATCTCCGGCTGGCCGTCCTTGGACAGGGACATGGCCAGCTTGCGCCCGTCCGGCGACCAGGCCGGAGCCCCGTTGATGCCCTTGAAGGAGCTGGCGCGAACCCGCTGGCTGGTCGCCAGGTTCTGGATGTAGATGGCCGGACGCCCGGTCTCGAACGACACATAGGCCAGCTTCTGGCCATCCGGCGACCAGGCCGGCGACAGGATGGGCTCGTCGGACGACAGGATCTGCTGGCTGTTGTAGCCGTCGGCGTCGGCCACCTGCAGGCCATACTGCACATTGTCGCCCACCCCCTGGGAGGTGACGTAGGCGATCTGGGTGGAGAAGGCGCCGCGGATGCCCGTGATGGCCTCGAAGATCTCGTCGCTGATGCGATGCGCCGCGGCCCGGGCCTGATCGGGGCTCGAAAGGTTGATGACCTTGCCGAGCATGCGCTCCTGGCCGTAGACATCCATCAGTTCATACTGGATGCTGCCGTCCGCGGCGACCTTGCCTACCACCAGGTAATCGGCATCCACCGCTCGCCAGTCCCGGTAGTTGATCTCGCTGCTGCTGCTCGGAGTGGCGATCAGGTTGTCGCGGGCGAGAGGTTCGAACTGACCGCTGCGCTCCAGGTCATTGGCGATGATCCGGGCGATATCGGCGGGCAACTGTGCCCCCTGCTCGGCGAAAGGCACCACGGCAATGGGCATGGCCCGATCACTGCCCTGGGTGATCTCGATGGTCAGGTCGGCGTGGGCGAGGCTTGCCATCATCAACAGCAGCATGCCGCACCATAGGCTCATAAAGCGTTTCATCAGCGCACATCTCCCGGTCGGAATCTCAGGTTAAAGTCTCGAAAGCGACGCTGGGCCGCCGGAGGCAAATCTTGCATTTCACGGAAGGGGGCGGCGCGCTCCACCGCCTGAAGCACCGAGCGGTCGAAGGTCGCGTCACCGCTGCTCTTCGCGAGCTGTGCCTTGACCAGTTCACCCGTGGGCAACAGCGTCAGGCGCACCAGCGCCTCGACACCTGAGCTCAGGTTAGACGGAACGATCCAGGCCTGCTCGACGGCGCTGCGCACCAGGTTCTGGAAGCTGTTGCTGGCCTGATCCGCCTGGCGCGCATTGGCGATCGCCTTCTCTTCTCCGGCGATGGCGCTATCGAGGCTGCTGCTGGCCGCTTCTGCGGCGCGCTTGGCGGCCTCTTCCTGGCGCTTGCGCTCGGCCTCCGCTTCCGCCTGACGACGGGCCTCTTCCTGGCGCTTGCGCTCGGCTTCCGCTTCCGCCTGGCGACGGGCCTCTTCCTGACGCTTGCGCTCGGCCTCCGCTTCCGCCTGACGACGGGCCTCTTCCTGGCGCTTGCGCTCGGCTTCCGCTTCCGCCTGACGACGGGCCTCTTCCTGGCGCTTGCGTTCTGCCTCGGCCTGTTGCCGCGCCTGCTCTTCCTGCTGTCGCTGCGCCTCAGCCGCGGCGGCTTCCTCGGCACGACGCTTGGCGTCGGCTTCGGCTTCGCGACGCGCCTGCTCGGCCGCCTCGCGCGCCGCTTTCTGTTCGGCGGCTTCCTGAGCCTGGCGTTCGGCTTCTGCCTCTTGTGCCGCTTGCTGTCGCTGCTGTTCCTCGGCCGCGGACTTGGCGGCCGCCTCTTCCTCTGCCTGACGCTCGGCGGCACGTGCTCTCGCAGCCTCGGCACGCTGCGCCTGATCGGTCGCGGTCTCGGTGCTCACCAGGGTGGCCTTGACCACCGACGCAGAGCTGGCCTCGTCTTCAGAGGCCGGAAATTCCAGCACATTGATCACGACGACCCCGACATGCAGGGCAAGCGCCAGGGCCACCGGCAGGCCGTAGCCCACGCGGGAGTCATGTCTGGCCATGCGTGCTCCTTAGTTGTCGGCGGGCGGCGGTTCGGAAATCAGGCCGACATCGCCGACGCCGGCCACCTGCAGCGTGCTCATCAGGCTGATGACCTGACCATAGGGCACACTGCGATCGCCGCGCACCAGCACCGGGGTATCGGGGCGGCGATCGAGAATGGCGATCACTTTGTCGGAGATGTCCTCGAGGCTCGATGGCGTCTCCTCATCGCCGACCGAGATGTAATAGCTCCCTTCGCTATCGACGGAAACGATGACCGGCTCCCGGTCCTCGATGTCCTTGATCGGCTCGGAAACTGTCTGGGGAAGTTCGACCTGAACGCCCTGGGTCAGCATGGGGGCGGTGATCATGAAGATCACCAGCAGCACCAGCATGACATCGATGAAGGGCACCACATTGATCTCGCCCATGGGCTTGCTGCGGCCACCGCGGTGGAAAGGACCATGCATCATGGCAATGCTCCCTCAGGCCGCGTCCTGATCACCGCGACCCTGGAGGTTGCGATGCAGGATGGAATGGAACTCTTCGGCAAAGTCTTCGTACTTGCCGAGCAGCTTGCTGGACGAGGCAGACAGGCGGTTGTAGAAGATGACCGCCGGAATGGCGGCGAAGAGCCCCATGGCCGTTGCGATCAAGGCCTCGGCGATCCAGGGCGCCACCGTGGCAAGCGTAGCCTGCTGCGCCATCGACAGGCTCTGGAAGGAGCCCATGATGCCCCACACCGTGCCAAACAGGCCGATGTACGGGCTGGCGGATGCGACCGTGGCCAGAAAGATCAGGTGCAGGTTCAGGCGCTCTTCTTCCCGCGACCAGGCCACTCGCATCGAGCGCTGCACGCCCTCGAGGATGGCCTGGGGGTTGCGGGTCTTGGGCAGGAGACGATTGAACTCGCGAAAGCCGGAGCGGAACACATGCTCGGCCCCCTGGGTGTCCTGCTCGGCCGGGGTCTCGCGGTAGAGTTCGTTGAGGTCGATACCGGACCAGAAGCGCTCTTCGAAGGCCCGATGAGCGCGTTTGGCACGGCGCAGTACGAAGCTGCGCTGGAAGATCACCACCCAGGACAGCACCGAGGCAAGGATCAGCAGCAGCATCACGAACTGCACCACGCCGCTGGCGTTCAGGATCAGGTGGGGAATGGACATGGAGTCGTTCACGGAAGTCCTCATTTATCGAACGGGTTCGTCACACGAATGCCTCGGGTCGAGTCGCCGCGGGCTGACGGATGATGCCTTCAGGCCGACAGGGCCTCGCCCAGGCGCGCGGGCCAACGCCTTGGCCTGAGCGTGTTTGCATCCAGACAGGCGATGTCGACCGTGGCATGGCAAAGGGGTTCCCCACGGTGCCGGACGACCTGGTGAAAACTCAGGCGACAGGCACTGTATTTCTCGATCTCGGCACTGACACTAAGCTCGTCGTCGAGTCGGGCGGGCTTGGCATAGCGGCACTCCAGGCGGTGTACCACCAGCTGGATGCCGTCGTCGAGCAAGGCACGCTGGGTGATCCCCAGACGCTTGAGCCACTCGCTGCGGGCCCGCTCCATGTATTTGAGATAGTTGACATAGTAGACGATACCGCCGGCATCGGTATCCTCGATGTAGACGGTGACCGGGTGCTGGAAACCGCTCATTTTCCGCCCTCTTCTGTGCCGGGCGACAGAGCCTCGTCACGGCTCAGGCCGAAGTGCAGATAGGCCTGACGAGTCACCACCCGGCCCCGTGCCGTGCGCATCATGAAGCCCTGCTGGATCAGGTAGGGTTCGATGACATCCTCGATGGTGTCTCGCTCCTCGCTGATCGCGGCCGCCAGGCTATCGACGCCCACCGGGCCGCCGTCGAATTTCTCGATCATGGCCAGCAACAGGCGCCGATCCATGTGATCGAGGCCGTGGGAGTCGACGTTCAACATGTTGAGCGCCTGGTCGGCGATCTCCGCCTCCAGCACGCCGTTGCCGCGAACCTCGCTGAAATCGCGTACCCGCCGCAGCAGACGGTTGGCGATACGGGGGGTGCCCCGTGCACGGCGCGCGACCTCGGCCGCGCCGGCCTGATCCGCCTCGATGCCGAGCAGCCGCGAGGAACGCGAGACGATCTCGGTGAGCTCGGACAGACTATAGAACTCCAGGCGCTGCACGATGCCGAAGCGATCCCGCAGCGGTGATGTCAGCAGTCCCGCCCGCGTAGTGGCGCCCACCAGGGTGAAGCGTGGCAGGTCCAACTTGATCGAGCGCGCCGCCGGCCCTTCCCCGATCACGATATCGAGCTGGAAGTCCTCCATCGCCGGATAGAGCACCTCTTCTACCGCGGGAGGCAGGCGATGAATCTCATCGATGAAGAGCACGTCGCCCGGCTGAAGGTTGGTGAGCATGGCGGCCAGGTCTCCCGCCCGCTCGAGTACCGGCCCCGAGGTGGACTTGATATCGACATCCATCTCATGGGCGATGATATTGGCCAGCGTCGTCTTGCCAAGCCCGGGCGGGCCGAAGACCAGGGTGTGGTCGAGGCTTTCCCCGCGTCCGCGAGCGGCGCTGATGAAGATGTCCAGCTGCTCGCGCACCGCGGGCTGACCGATATAATCGGCCAGCCGCTGGGGACGAATGGCATGATCGATCGGCACCTCGCCCTCCCGGGGCTGAGCGGCGATCAGTCGATCACTATCGATCATGGGGCCCCCGGGGACGTGGCGGAGGTCTGGAGGACGGCATTGGGGCGCATGAACTCACTCTTGCCTTGGGTCATGAATCATCAACCCGTCAACTTGCGGGCCAGGGCACCCTTGATCAGGGCTTCGGTCGACAGGCCGTCGTTCTGGGCGGCGATCATCTTGGCGGCCTCGGTGGGCTTGTAGCCCAGAGCGACCAGGGCGGCCTCGGCATCGGCTCGTGGGTCCTTGGCCGGGGAGACGCGGCCGGCGGCCTGTTCGAGACCCGACAGCGCTTCCTCGGGCGCCTGCGTCCAGTGAGGAAAGCGGTCGCGCATCTCGATGACCAGTCGCTCGGCGGTCTTCTTGCCGACACCCGGCAGCCGTGTCAAAGCCTTGATGTCGTCATCCATCACGCAGCGGATGAACTGATCTTCATCCATGCCCGACAGTATGGCGAGAGCCAGCTTGGGGCCCACCCCGTTGACCTTGATCAGGGCACGAAACAGCGCACGTTCCTGCTCACGGGCGAAGCCGAACAGCAGGTGCGCATCCTCGCGCACGGTCAGGTGAGTGTGCAACTGTATCGTTTCACCGACACCGGGCAGTGCCAGGAGGGTCGTCATGGAGGCTTCGACTTCATAGCCGACGCCGCCCACGTCCACCACCAACCAGGGCGGCTGCTTCTCCAGCAGGGTGCCTCGCAGGCGTCCAATCATGCGATCAGGTTCCTTGAGAATACTTGAGAGACTGCCGAATCACTATACTGATCGTCCGATGAGCTGACCAGCACATGAAACAGCGTTTGATAATGTGGAAGCTGGATGTCGGCAGCCGCCGACCCGGCCGGAAATGAACGCCATCACGGCGGCGTGTCTCGGGAAAGAGTCAGACGAGACCGCCCTTCATTCGGGGCGGTAGTCCCGCCAGCCTCTGCCCCGACCTGGATGCCCTCCGCGTCCACCGAAGGCGCCCTGCTGCACCAGACCGAGCCGCGCATGGGCATGGGTCAGAGCGATGGCCAGGGCATCGGCGGCATCCGCCTGTGGGGTCGCGGACAGCCCCAACACCGCGGTCACCATGTGCTGCACCTGACTCTTGTCCGCGGCACCGGTACCGGTCACCGCCTGCTTGATCTGGCGAGGCCCATACTCGCTGACCGGCAAGCCGTGGTTGGCGGCACAGACGATGGCGGCCCCGCGCGCCTGACCGAGCTTGAGCGCCGAGGCGGCATTGTTCGACATGAACACCTGCTCGATGGCGAATTCCCCCGGCCGATGCACCGCGATCAACTCACTGATGCCCGCATAACACTGGGCCAGGCGCTGAGCCAGATCGGCGTCCTTGAGCCGGATACAGCCGCTGGCGACATAGACCGGCCTTGGTCGGCTGACATCGAGCACGCCATAGCCGGTGATCCGCGAACCGGGATCGATGCCCAGAATCAGCATGAATCCCCCGGGCGCCGCGCGAGGGATTCACTCGAGCTCGGCAAGGACAGCCTCGTCGAAGTCGACGTTGGAATAGACGTTCTGTACATCATCGAGATCCTCGAGCATGTCCACCAGCTTGATGACCTTCTGAGCCACCTCGATGTCCGAAATCGGCGAATAGTTGTCCGGATACTTGCCGATCTCGCTGTACGACGGCGTCAGGTCGGCGTTCTGCAGGGCCTCCTTGACCGTCCAGAAGTCGCCCGGCTGGGTGACCACCTCGAGGCTGCCATCGTCATGGCTGACCACGTCTTCGGCGCCGGCCTCCAGGGTGGCCTCCATCAGCGCTTCCTCGCTGGTGCCATCGGTGAACTGCAAGCGCCCCTGATGATGGAACATGAAGGATACCGAGCCTGTGGTACCGAGGTTGCCGCCATGCTTGGAGAAGGCATGGCGCACCTCGGAGACGGTCCGGTTGCGGTTATCGGTCATGCATTCGACCATCACGGCCACCCCTTCCGGGCCGTAGCCCTCGTAGACGGTTTCCTCCATGGCGTCGCCGTCGGTGTTGCCGGCCCCACGGTCGACGGCACGCTGGATGGTGTCCTTGGTCATGTTGTTGGCAAGGGCCTTGTCGATGGCTGCCCGCAGGCGCGGGTTGTCATTCGGCTCGCTGCCGCCGAGCCGGGCCGCCACCGTCAGTTCACGAATCAGCTTGGAGAAGATCTTGCCGCGCTTGGCGTCCTGTGCCGCCTTGCGGTGCTTGATGTTGGCCCATTTGCTATGTCCGGCCATGAAAAAAACCTCCTTTCATGCGACACCGGCGCCCTTGGGCGCCGGTGATCGGAATTGCGGGTCGTGAGCGGGTCATGACTTCTTCATCGAGCCCGGAAAGGCGCCTCTAGCGAGGCGCCTTGAGCAGCGGCCCTCAGGCGCTCGTCTCCCCCTCGGGCTTCGCCTTCTGGCGCAGACGAATGTTCAGCTCTTTGAGCTGTGCCTGAGAGACCACGCCCGGGGCATCGGTCATCAGGCAGGCGGCACTCTGGGTCTTCGGGAAGGCGATGACCTCGCGGATGGTCTTGGCGCCGGTCATCAGCATCACCAGGCGATCGAGACCGAAGGCCAGGCCGCCATGGGGCGGTGCGCCATACTGCAGGGCGTCGAGCAGGAAGCCGAACTTCTCGTCGGCTTCTTCCTCGCCGATGCCCAGCACCTCGAGTACCGCACGCTGCATGCCGTGGTCGTGGATACGGATCGAGCCGCCGCCCAGCTCGGTGCCGTTGAGCACCATGTCGTAGGCCTTGGAAAGCGCCTCGGCCGGGCGGTCGCGCAGGGTCGCGACATCGCAGGACGGAGCGGTGAACGGATGGTGCAGCGCCTGCATGCGGCCGTTGCCATCGGCCTCGAACATCGGGAAGTCGACCACCCACAGCGGCGCCCATTCGCGGGTATAGAGCTCGAGGTCTTCACCCAGCTTGACGCGCAGCGCGCCGATCGCCTCATTGACGATGCGTGCGTTATCGGCGCCGAAGAAGATGATGTCGCCGTCCTGCGCGTCGACGCGATCGAGCAGCTCTTCGATGATGCCGTCCATGAACTTGACGATCGGCGACTGCAGACCCTCGATGCCCTTGGCGCGTTCGTTGACCTTGATCCAGGCCAGACCGCGAGCCCCGTAGATGCCGACGAACTTGGTGTATTCGTCGATTTCCTTACGCGACAGCTTGGCGCCGCCGGGCACCTTGAGCGCCGCCACGCGGCCATCCTCGGCCTGAGCCGGGCCGGAGAACACCTTGAAGTCGACGTCCTTCATCAGGTCGTCGACATCGGTCAGCTCCAGCGGGATGCGCAGGTCCGGCTTGTCGGAACCGAAGCGGCTCATGGCCTCGGCGTAGGGCATGCGGGGGAACAGCGGCAGTTCGACGTCCAGCACGTCCTTGAACAGCTGACGGATCATGGTCTCGGTGATCGCCATGATATCGTCCTCGTCGACGAAGGACGCCTCGAGATCGATCTGGGTGAACTCCGGCTGACGATCGGCGCGCAGGTCCTCGTCGCGGAAGCACTTGGCGATCTGGTAGTAGCGATCGACGCCGGACACCATCAGCAGCTGCTTGAACAGCTGCGGCGACTGCGGCAAGGCGAAGAAGCTGCCGGCGTGGGTGCGGCTCGGCACCAGGTAGTCGCGGGCGCCTTCCGGGGTGGCGCGGGTCAGGATCGGCGTCTCGATGTCGAGGAAGCCCTGCCCTTCGAGGAAGGCCCGTACGCTGTGGGAAATGCGCGAACGCAGGCGCAGCTTGTCGGCCATCTCCGGGCGACGCAGATCGATATAGCGATGCTTGAGACGCGTTTCCTCGCCGACCTTGCCATGCTCGTCGAGCTGGAACGGCGGCGTCGCGGCGGTGTTGAGCACCTCGACATCCTTGGCCAGCACTTCGATCATGCCGGTGGGCATGTTCGGATTCTGCGTGCCCTCTGGGCGCAGACGAACCCGGCCGGTGATACGCAGCACGAACTCGTTGCGTGCCCGGTCTGCTGTCGCGAAGGCTTCGGCGGTATCGGGATCGACCACTACCTGAGCCAGGCCATCACGGTCGCGCAGGTCGAGGAAGATTACCCCACCATGGTCACGGCGGCGGTGCACCCACCCGCACAAGGTGACCTGCTGGTCCACCAGAGTCTCGTTCAGCTGGCCGCAATAATGGCTGCGCATGTCAATTCCTGTTCTGTTGCGTGTTCGAAAAATGAAGGACGAGGCGCTTAGGCCGCCGCTCCGTCCTTGGCAGATGTCTTGGTCGAGGCCCCCTTGTTGGCCCCACCCTCGCCGGCAAGGTTCTTCTTGTTGCCGGACTTGAAATCGGTCTCGTACCAGCCGTTGCCGGCCAGCCGGAAGCCCGCCGCACTGACTAAGCGATTCAGCTCGTCCTGCTCGCAGGCCGGGCAGGCGGTCAGCGGCTCGGCGCTGATCTTCTGCAGTTTTTCCAGGCGATGGCCACAGGCCTTGCACTCATATTCATAGATGGGCATCGTTCGACTCTCCTGAGCACGATTACTGGCTAACCGACACGGCGCGGCCTGTGGCCATGCCGCATCGCAAGACAATGGGGCCGGTGGCCACCTGGGCGATTCCGTCCCGAGGGGGATATCGGGGCAGCCATCGCACTTTCCAAGCCTGCTGCGAAAGCGTGCCATTATAGCGTGTTGCGCCCCCTGACGGGCAAGGCGAGCGCGCACGCAATCCCCTATACATCACCGTAAAACCTCCATGAGACCCACCAACCGATCGGGATGCCTCAATGAAAGCCGTGATCCTTGATGCCGCCAGCCTCGGCGATGATATTGACCTGAGTCCGATTCGCGCCGAGGTCGATACCTTGATGGTCCATGCCACTACCGAACCGAAGGACTGCCTTGCGCGCCTGGAGGGGGCCAGCGTGGCCATCGTCAACAAGGTGGTGCTGGATGCCGAGACCCTCGAGGCACTGCCAAGCCTGGAACTGATCTGCGTGCTGGCGACCGGCACCAACAACATCGACATGCAGGCCGCCAGGCGACTGGGCATAGAGGTGCGCAATGTCACCGCCTATGGCACCGCCAGCGTCGCTCAACATACCCTGATGATGATGTTGGCCCTGGCCAACCGACTTCCCCTCTATCAGCGGGACGTCGCCGACGGCGCCTGGCAGCGAAGCGCGTTCTTCTGCCTGATGAACCATCGCACCCTGCAGCTGGCCGGCAAGCATCTGGTGATCGCCGGACAGGGCGAGCTGGGATCGCGGGTCGCGACCCTCGCCGAGGCGTTCGACATGCGCGTCACTTTCGCCGCGCGCCCCGGCAAGACCGATGACTCACGCCCGACCCTGCACGGCCTGGCACCCCAGGCGGATGTGGTGAGCCTGCACTGCCCACTGACCGAAGAGAGCCACCATCTGGTGGATGCGGCGCTGATCGATCGCCTCAAGGACGACGCGCTGCTGATCAACTGCGCACGAGGCGGTATCATAGAGGAACAGGCGGCTCTCGAGGCGTTACGTGATGGATGTCTGGGCGGCCTCGGCGTCGATTCCCTGCCGGCAGAACCGCCCAGGGACGGCCATGCGCTGATCGCGGCCCTCGACGAGCCATTGAACCTGATCGTCACCCCGCATAATGCCTGGATCACGCCCGAGGCGCGCGCCAATGTGGTCCGGCTGACCGTGGACAACCTCCGCGCATGGCAAGGAAATACTGATGCCTGACACCCCACGCCCACTCTATAACCTGGGCTCCATCAACATCGATTACGTCTATCGCGTGCCCCACCTGGTACGCCCCGGCGAGACCCTGGCCAGTACCGGCTACCAGCAGGTACTCGGTGGCAAGGGGGCCAATCAGTCGATCGCCATGGCCCTGGCGGGTGGCCGGGTCGCGCACTGGGGCCGCCTGGGCCGCGGCGATGACTGGGCACTGAGGCTGCTCGAAGATGCTGGCGTCGGCACCGCCGGCGTCGACCTCGTCGACGATCCCAGCGGCCACGCCCTGATCCAGGTGGATGATCAGGCTGAAAACGCCATCATCCTTTACCCGGGGGCTAACCACGGCTTTCTCGAGGCCGATATCGACGCCCACATCGATGACGCCGAGCCGGGTGGATGGCTGCTGCTGCAGAACGAGACCAACGGCCTCTGTCACGCCATGGAACGCGCCCAGGATCGCGGCCTGTCGATTGCTTTCAATCCGGCGCCCATGCACGCCGACGTGAATGCGCTGCCGCTGTCGGCGTGTCAGTTACTGTTCGTCAATCGCGGCGAGGCGGCGGCCCTCGTGGGCCTGGAAGAGGATAGCGAGGCCAATGTCTTGCTGGCAGCCCTCGGCGAGCGCCTGCCGAGCGTTGAGCTGGTACTGACCCTCGGAAAGGACGGTGCCTGCTACCAGCATGGCGACACCCGCCTGCGCCTGCCGGCCTACCACGTCGAGGCCAAGGACACCACCGCTGCCGGGGATACGTTCATCGGCCACTTCATGGCCGCGCGGCTCGAGGGTAGGGACGTCGAGACTTGTCTGCGTCGAGCCAGCGCCGCCTCGGCGTTATGTGTACAGCGTGAAGGTGCCGCCCCGAGTATTCCCGATGCTCGTGCGGTGGACGCCGCCCTCGCCGAATGGCCGGCCCTGATGCTCGAGCGGGACTAACCTGCCGCTTTATACGCCCTCTACCTCTAATTGATGCGCGGGTGACAACCCGCGTCGCCAAGGAAGCCTCATGAGTCAACCGATCATCTTCGATACCGATCCGGGCGTCGACGACGCCCAGGCCATTGCCATTGCCCTGGCCCATCCCGAGATCGAGTTACTGGGCATGACCACCACCTATGGCAATGTCGATATCGGCACGGCCACCCACAACGCCCTGCTGCTCGCCGAACTGGCGGGACAGGAGATCCCGGTAGCCCAGGGTGCGGCCGCGCCGATGGTCAAGCCCAAGCATCCGGCCCCGGCCCATATCCATGGTGCCAACGGCCTGGGCAATATCGAGCTACCCGACATCGACGGCCAGGCGCTCTCGATCAGCGCTCCCCAGTTCATCGTCGATACCGTCAATGCACGTCCCGGCGAAGTCAGCCTGGTCGCCGTGGGCCCTCTGGGCAATCTGGCCGCGGCACTTCAGCTCGATCCCGGCATCACCGAGAAGGTGAAACAGGTCATCGTCATGGGAGGCTCGATCAAGGAAGGCGGTAACGTCTCCCCGGTGGCCGAAGCCAATATCTTCAACGATCCGCATGCCGCCGCACGAGTGCTGACCGCCGGCTGGCCGTTGACCCTGGTGGGACTGGATGCCACCCATCGCTGTGTGCTGGCGCCCAAGGACATGGACACCATCGCCGCAGGCCAGGGCAAGCTGGGCCAAGTGCTGGCCGATAGCTATGCGTTCTATCGGGCCTTCTATCAGCAGGCGCTGGGCATCGATGGCTGCTGCCCACATGATAGCTGCGCGCTGGCCTACCTGATTCACCCCGAGCTGTTCACGATCGCCAAAGGGCACCTCAACGTGATCACCGAAGGCACCGGCGAAGGCCAGACGGTATTCGCCCCCGAGGGTCGCGAGTTCCTGGCGCCCCGCTGGTCTCAGACGCCGCTGGTCAACGCCTGCCTGAGTGCCGATGGCCCCGCGGTGATCGACTGGATCGTCGACACCCTGAAGTAATCGTTCGCCTTTGAGGCTCTTGAACCGCTCCCCTGGACCGTCGCAACGCGACAGTTAGAGGGTGAGGAAGGCGTCACGATTCCGCCAGTCGGCGCCTTCCACCTCGACATGGGTGACCCGTGCATTCGGTGGACCTTTCCACAGCCACAGGGTCACCGCATTGACATCGGCGGCCTCTCCGCACAGCAACACTTCCACACGCCCATCCGGCAGGTTGCGGGCATGTCCCGTCACACCCGCCCTTAACGCCTGTTCCTGCGTCGCTCTTCGATACCAGACGCCCTGCACCTTGCCGGTGACCAGCGCCTTCACGCAGCACTTGCCCATTACATCCTTCCTGAGCAGTTGAAACAGCTCGATAATCTAGCCTCGGCGTTGTACACAAAGAAATGTTGTACAAGTTTTATGTACAAACTCCACGTGCCTGGCTATGGTACTAAGAGATTGTCCAGCAAATCGCCGTTATAACGAACGAGAGAGGGTCGTCATGATAGTACTGTCGCTACTTGTCCTGGTGAGTACCTTCCTTGCTCTACTGGCACTTGGCTATTCGATTCAAGCGCATGCACTGGAGAAGCAATTTCTCCTGGTGCCCGCGCGCGAGCCCAAGCCTCGCCGCCCACCCCTCCACGCTAAGGCCGAAAGAGCGACTTTTCGCCGCTGAGTCGGCCCGCCGAGGATAGCCCCCCGATCACGGAGTCAGCTGCGAGCCCCAAGCAATGCGGTATGGCGCTGTCGTCCGACCATCAGTCCGTGACAATTTCCTGCGTCACCAGCACAGCGGAATTGCGGGGCACAATGGGTTTACCCTGAGCCAGCAGGTGGCATTTGGTAAAAGCGGCACCGAATAGCAGGATCAACGACGAGTAATAGACCCAGAGCAGGATCAATACCACCGACCCCGCCGCGCCATAGGTCGACGCCGTGGCCGTGTAGGTCAGGTATACAGCGATACCGTAGCGCCCGAGGGAAAACAGCACCGCCGTCACACAGGCTCCCACCACCACCTCTTTCCAGGCCAGCACCACATCGGGCAATACCTTGAAGATGGTGGCGAATAGCAATGCGATTATGGCCAGCGAAATCAATATTTCGAGCCCTCCGACCATGAAGCCGATACCGGGCCATAGGCCATTGGCGGCATTCAGCACCGCACGAACCACAACACCAAGGATCAACGACACCAACAGCAGAAAACCGATCGACAGCACCACGGCAAGCGACAAGACGCGGCTCTTGATGAATTTGAGGATACTGTTACCGCTCGGGTGAGGTGTCACGCCCCAGATGGTGTTCAAGGAAAACTGCATCTGCGCGAACACCGTAGTGGCACCCGCCAACAGCGCCCCGAAGCCCAGCACGCTGGGTAGCAGGCCGGACTCCTGGATCCGCGACTGGGCCACTGCATGCTCGATGGCTTGAGCGGCCCCTAATCCCATGGTGTCCTGCAGCTGTGCCACGATCTGGCCCTGTGCGGCCTCCTCGCCCAGCACCAGACCAATCACCATGACCGCGATGATCACGGTCGGTGCCAGCGAGAACAAGGTGTAGAACGCCAGTGAGCCGGCATAGCTGAACGCGTTGCGTTCAAGCCAAAGCTTTATGGCACGCCGGCTAATGCTCCACCAGAAGCGAATCCCGTTTCGTAACATTTAGGGTCCCTGCAACAGTGTCTTCGAATACACTTAGCATACCCGAGTCAGCCACGTCCTGCGTTGTCGCCCACCAGCAGCCGATTGCAGCCAGCATGGCGAGCATCGATAATGCCCTCCCTAGCGCATCCCGGTCATCAGCCACGGAGCCCGCATGGCGCAGCTACAGCCACCCGAAAAATCTCACAAGGATTTCGATTGCCTGGTCTTCATCGGCCGTTTCCAGCCTCCGCATCTTGGGCATCGGGCAGTCATTCACGAGGCCTTGAAGCGTGCTCATCAGGTGATCGTGCTGGTCGGTTCGGCCTGGCAGGCGCGGTCGTTACGTAACCCCTGGCGTTTCGAAGAGCGCCGCGACATGCTGAGACGCTGCTTCGATGACACCGACAATGCTCGCCTGGAGATCGAACCCTTGCTCGATGCCCTCTATAACGATGATGTCTGGGTGCGGGATGTGCAGCGCAAGGTTCGCGATATCGCCTCACCCAGTCAGGGGCGCCTGCCCCGCATCGGACTGATCGGTGCGAGCCGCGGGCAATCAAGCTACTACCTGACCCTGTTCCCACAATGGGAGTCCGTGAGTGTGCCCCTGGTCGAGGGCATTTCCGCCAGTGGCATCCGGGAGCGTTTGTTTCGCTCGCCGGCGGCCGCCAGTGACTATGTCTCCACCGGTGCGGCTCATGACCTTCCCCCGGCCGTACTCGACAAGCTTCAGCCTTTTACCAAGAGCCGTCATTATCAGCACCTGCTCGAGGAACAGCAGCTGCTGCAACAGTACCGACAGGCGTGGGCCGATGCGCCCTACCCGCCCATCTTCGTCACGGTCAACGCGGTAGTGGTCCAGTCGGGTCATGTGCTGATGGTCAAGCGCAGCGCGGCCCCAGGCAAGGGATTGCTGGCGCTCCCCGGGGGCTTCATCAATCCTCACGAGCGACTATTGGATGCCTGCCTGAGAGAGTTACGCGAACGCGTGCGTCTGAAGGTGCCGGCACCGGTCCTCAAGGGCTCGTTGCGTGGACAGCGCCTCTTCGATGAGCCTCACCGCAGTTGGCGCGGTCGTACCCTGGCAGAAGCCTTCTACTTCGCGTTGCGGCCAGAGCAACAGTTGCCCGAACTGAAGCCTGCCAAGGGAGGAGAACGCGCGCGTTGGGTGGCACTGGCGGACCTCGAGCCCGAGGAGCTGTTCGAGGATCACTTCTTTATTATCCAGACATTCCTGGGGTTGCCGGCCAGCCTTGGCACACCCTGATGTGCCCGTGTGCCTGGCTCTCGGGGCCAGGGGCCAGGGGCCAGGGATCAGGCTTCCAGGAAGTCCCGCGGCAGCTTGATCATCTGGCGCCACAGCTTCTCGACGCCCGGCTTGTGCACCAGGGAGCAGCGATACAGCCGAATCTCCAGCGGAACATCCCACTCATCCGGTGCGGCGCGTACCAGGCGCCCACTGGAGAGCTCTTCGCGAATGCAGAAGTCGGGAATCCAGGCCATGCCGACCCCCTGCATCACCATGCCCTTGAGGCCTTCCGCCATCGCCGTCTCATAGACGGTACGTAACCTCAGGCGCACGGGGTCATTCTTGAGCAGCATGCGTACGCTGCGGCCAAGAAACGCCCCCTGGGTGTAGGACAGGAAGGGAATCTGCCCTTCACCGGCTAACGGGTAGCGTGGCGCGCCGTCAGCATCGGGCAGGCAAACGGGAATCATCTTGACCTGACCGACCGAGAAGGAGGGGAAGACCTCGGCGTCAAGCTGCATGGTGGCATAGGGGTCGTAGTAACCCAGCATCAGGTCACAATTGCCCTCGCGAAGCACGTGAATGGCCTCACCGACATTCATCGCGACCAGTCGGGTCGGAAGCTCGCCCAGCCCCTGCTGCAGTCGCGAGATCCATTGCGGGTAGAAGGCCAGGGCCAGCGAATGGGCCGCGACGATATCCAGCGCCTCGGTATCCATGGCCACGCCGCGCAGGTGCCCCAGGCATTCGTTCAACTGCTCGACAAGATTGCGCGCAGTGACCAGGAACAGCTGCCCCTCAGGCGTCAGCCCCACGGGGGTGGTGGAGCGATCCACCAGGGTCACACCCACCGCCTGCTCAAGCGAGCGGATGCGGCGGCTGAAGGCCGGCTGCGTGACGTGGCGCTGTCGAGCAGAAGCCGAAAAACTGCGGGTATTGGACAGGGCGACGAAGTCTTCCAGCCACTTGGTCTCGAGGTTCACCGCGACTCCGTTGGAATGTCATGTTTGTGCAATGGCCCGGCTGGCCGGGCCCGCGAAGCCTGCTACTCTAGCCGCTCCCCCGCCGACTTCCAATCGCGATGTCGGCCTTACGAAAATGGCCACGCCTTTCGGCGAGTCAGTGAAGCGATCACTGGATGGGAGACAACAGGTAGGCCGCCCGGGAGACCAGCTTGCGCCACAGGGCACGCTGCTGGAGTTCTTCGTACTCCACCTCACGACAGCCTCTGAAGTCTTCCTCCAGCATGGCCTCCACCTCACCGGCGAAACGGGCATCCGGCACGAAGGCGGTAATCTCGAAATTGAGGCGAAACGAGCGATTGTCGAGATTGACGGTGCCCACACTGGCGGCGCGATCGTCGATCAGCATGACCTTCTGGTGCATGAACCCCGGCTGATAGCGATACACCTTGATGCCGGCCCTCAGCATATCGGGCAGGAAGGCGAATGCCGACAGGAACACCAGCAGGTGGTCCGGACGTTCGGGCATCATGATCCGTACGTCCACCCCCCGCATGGCGGCCAGCCGCAGCGCATCCAGGACACTGTGATCCGGCACGAAATAGGGGCTGGTCACCCACAGGCGGTGCTCGGCACTGTGGATGGCATGCTGGACCAGCAGGCTAGCCGTTTCCTGCTGATCCGCCGGCCCGGAAGGCACCACCACCACATTCTGTCCTTCTACACAGGCTCCCTGCGGCTCCCAGCAGAGGTTCAGCACCTGGCCGGTGGCCCAATGCCAATCCTCCCAGAAGGCCTCCTGCAAGCCCAACACACTAGGGCCGGTCAGCTTGAGGTGCGTATCGCGCCAGTGCCCATGCTTGGGATGCTGGCCGAGATATTCGACTCCCACGTTGAAGCCCCCCAGCCACCCTTCTCGACCATCCACCACCAGGATCTTGCGATGGTTGCGGAAGTTAAGCTGGAAGCGATGCCTAAGCCCCCTAGACGAGTGGAAAGCCGTGACCTCGACGCCGGCCTCGCAGAGGTCACTGATATAGCCTTCCTTGAGCTTGCGGCTGCCGATCTCGTCATACAGGAAGTAGACCCGCACCCCCCTTTCGGCGGCCTTCAGCAGGTGCTGCTTGAGCCGCACGCCCAGGGGGTCATGGCGCACGATGAAGAACTGGATCAGCACATAGTCCTCGGCGGCATCGATGCCGGCGAAGAGGCTCTCGAAGGTGGCCTCCCCGTCGATCAGCAATTCTGCCGTGTTCCCTCCCGTCATGGGCATCATGGCCAGCTGTTCGACGGCGCGCAGATCCCCATGGCTGTTACCGGCCAGATAGGGATCGACCAGGGAGCGGTAGCGTGCGAGGACACGACGCAAGACGGTGTCTCGTTCCCCACGGGCCGATACATAGCCGTAGAACCGTGGACGACCGAAGATCCAGTAGGCAGGCAACGCCAGATAGGGAAAGGTGGTCAGGGAAATGATCCAGGCGATAGCCCCCTGAGAGGTCCGACTGGACATGAGGGCCAACACGGCCGACAGCAGGCCCGAGACATGGATAAGGAAGATGGCTGTCGCCAGCAACCAGGAGGTCATGGTCGCATCCTTTCGCCTAGAAGCATCAAGAACCGGTCCCCTCGACGAGGTCGAGGGGACCGGTCAGCGGCTATGCCGGTATGGTCGGAAGTCACGCCCGTTTGGCGATAATCTCCTTCCACTTGGCAGGACCGGTCTGGTGAACCGACTCCCCCTGGCTGTCCACCGCCACCGTTACCGGCATGTCCTCGACCTCGAACTCATAGATGGCCTCCATGCCCAGGTCCTCGAAGCCGACCACGCGAGACTTCTTGATTGCCTGGGCCACCAGGTATGCGGCCCCCCCTACTGCCATCAGGTAGGTAGCCTGGTTGTCGCGGATCGCCTCGATGGCCACAGGGCCACGTTCGGCCTTGCCGACCATGCCCAGCAGACCGGTTTCCTCGAGCATGGTGCGGGTGAACTTGTCCATTCGGGTGGCGGTGGTCGGCCCGGCCGGCCCGACGACCTCATCCCGGACCGGATCGACCGGACCCACGTAGTAGATGAAGCGCCCCTTCATGTCGACCGGCAGCGGTTCGCCCTTGGCCAGCATCTCGGTCATGCGCTTATGGGCGGCATCGCGACCGGTCAGCAGCTTGCCGTTGAGCAGGAGGGTATCGCCCGGCTGCCAGCTCTGCACTTCCTCCGGTGTCACGGTGTCGAGATTGACACGCTTGACGTTCTCGCCCACCTCACGGGTGATTTCCGGCCAGTCCTCCAGCTTCGGCGCCGGCAGCTCGGCGGCTCCGCTGCCGTCGAGGCTGAAGTGTACGTGACGAGTGGCCGCGCAGTTGGGGATGATCGCCACCGGCTTGTTGGCGGCGTGAGTCGGGTAATCCTTGACCTTGATGTCGAGCACCGTGGTCAGGCCACCGAGCCCCTGGGCACCGATTCCGCTCTGGTTGACTTTGTCGTAGAGCTCCAGACGCAGCTCCTCGGCGCGATTGCTCGCCCCTCGTGCCTGGAGGTCCTGGATGTCGATGGGATCGAGCAGGGCTTCCTTGGCGATTTCCATGGCCTTTTCGGCGGTACCGCCGATACCGATGCCGAGCATGCCCGGCGGGCACCAGCCGGCGCCCATCTTGGGCAGCTGCTCGAGCACCCAGTCCACCACGGAATCGGACGGGTTCAGCATGGCGAACTTGGACTTGGCCTCGCTGCCCCCACCCTTCGCGGCTACATGAACCTCGACCGTATCGCCAGGCACCAGTTTGTGGTGGATGATCGCCGGGGTGTTGTCCTTGGTGTTTTGACGCTTGCCGTCCGGGTCGGCTAGCACCGAGGCCCGCAGGACGTTGTCCGGCAGCTTGTACGCGCGGCGGACGCCTTCATTGATCATGTCATCGAGGCTCATCTCGGCATCCCACTGCACGTTCATGCCGACGTGCACGAACACAGTGACGATGCCGGTGTCCTGACAGATCGGACGATGGCCCAGCGCGCACATACGCGAATTGATCAGGATCTGGGCGATGGCGTCCTTGGCGGCGGGGTTTTCCTCCCGCTCGTAGGCGCCATGCATAGCGTCGATGAAATCCTTGGGATGATAGTAGGAGATGTACTGCAGCGCGTCGGCTACGCTCTGGATCAGATCATCCTGGCGGATCACGGTCATATGAAAGCAACTCCCTGGCGTTGTCGTCAGGCTCACCGTGGTCAGGTCACGGCGAACGAAGTGCGCGCATTATACCGTATCGCCAGCCGGTGCTGAATTATCGCTCTCTTCGTTTGGCAATTTGATCATGAAGCAACGAAAGATAACGGTATAAGATAGAGTGTCATCACATGGCGCTCTATTAGACCCCCAGTAACAACAGGTCAGACGGCATCTCGGCCGCAGTCGGCCTCGCGACAACGCCCAAGAGCTTCAGCTTCATTACCCTAGCGCCAATTGCCGTTCCTTGAGGGTATGCAGTCGGTCCCGGAGGCGAGCCGCTTCTTCGAACTCGAGGTTCTGGGCCGCTTCGTGCATGGCATCCTCCAGTTTCGAGACTTCCCGGCGCACCTCATCGGGGCCAAGGGTTGCCAACTGCTCGACGCTGTACTCGCCCCCCGGCTCGGCAACCTTGCGCTCCCCTCGCTTGCGGCTGCGCTTGCTGCCCGGTGCTTGGGCGCCCTCCATGATGTCCTCGACCGACTTGGTGATGGTCACCGGCGAGATACCATGCGCCTCGTTGAAGGCCAGCTGCTTCTCGCGGCGCCGCTCGGTCTCCTCCATGGCCTTGCGCATCGAATCGGTCACCCGGTCGCCATAGAGGATCGCCTTGCCGTGAGCATTACGCGCGGCCCTGCCGATGGTCTGGATCAGGGAGCGTTCATTACGCAGGAACCCTTCCTTGTCGGCGTCGAGGATCGACACCAGGGAGACCTCGGGAATATCCAGGCCCTCACGCAGCAGGTTGATCCCCACCAGCACATCGAACTTGCCTAGCCGCAGGTCGCGGATGATCTCGACGCGCTCCACGGTATCGATATCCGAATGCAGGTAGCGGACCCGAACATCGTGCTCGTCGAGGTATTCCGTCAGATCCTCGGCCATCCGCTTGGTCAGGGTGGTCACCAGCACACGCTCGCCCACAGCGGTGCGCAGCTTGATTTCGGAAAGCAGGTCATCGACCTGGGTCGACGCCGGACGCACCTCGATCTCCGGGTCCACCAGACCGGTGGGACGTACCACCTGCTCGACCACCTGGCCGGCATGCTCGGCCTCATAGGGCCCTGGGGTCGCCGAGACGAATATTGCCTGGGGGGCAATACGCTCCCACTCCTCGAACTTCATGGGACGGTTGTCCAGTGCGGACGGCAGGCGGAAGCCGTACTCGACCAGGGTCTCCTTGCGCGAACGGTCCCCTTTGTACATGCCTCCGACCTGGGGCACGCTGACATGGGACTCATCGATCACCAGCAGCGCATCGGCCGGGAGATAATCGAAGAAGGTGGGCGGCGGCTCGCCCGGGGCGCGTCCCGAGAGATAGCGGGAGTAGTTCTCGATCCCGTTGCAGTAGCCAAGCTCGTGCATCATCTCGATGTCATAAAGCGTCCGCTGCTCGAGACGCTGCGCCTCGACCAGCTTATCGTGCTTGCGCAGAAAATCGAGACGTTCGGTCATCTCGCCCTTGATCCGGTCGGCGGCCTCGAGAATGGTGTCGCGTGGCGTGACATAGTGACTCTTCGGATAGATCGTCATGCGCGGCACCTTGCCGCGAATCTCGCCGGTCAGCGGATCGAACAGGCTGATGCCATCGATCTCGTCATCGAACAGCTCGACCCGCACCGCTTCGTCCTCGGCATCGGCGGGAAAGATGTCGATGACATCGCCGCGCACCCGATAGGTACCACGGCGGAAGTCCATATCATTCCGCGTGTACTGCAGCTCCGCCAGGCGGCGCAGGAACTTGCGCTGATCGATCAATTCGCCACGGGTGAAGTGCAGGCGCATCTTCAGGTACTGATCCGGATCGCCGAGGCCGTAGATGGCGGAGACCGACACCACGATCAGGGCATCACGCCGCTCGAGCAGCGCCTTGGTGGCCGACAGGCGCATCTGCTCGATGTGATCGTTTACCGAGGCATCCTTCTCGATGAAGGTGTCGGAGGACGGCACGTAGGCCTCGGGCTGATAGTAGTCGTAGTAGGAGACGAAATACTCGACGGCATTGTCGGGAAAGAAGGCCTTGAACTCCCCGTAGAGCTGCGCGGCCAGGGTCTTGTTGGGCGCCATGACGATGGTCGGTCGCTGCACTCGCTCGACCACGTTGGCCACGGTGAAGGTCTTGCCCGAGCCGGTCACCCCCAACAGGGTCTGATGGGCCAAGCCAGCGTCCAGGCCCTTGATCAAGCCATCGATGGCCGCCGGCTGATCCCCCGCGGGCTTGAATTTGGACTGAAGACGGAAGGCTTTGCTCATGTCATTTCCCGGCGATGGATGTATGCTGACTTGCCCGAAGAGTTAACGGTATAAACATCATTCCTCGTCGTCTGACGCCTGCCGAGTCGTGATTTCTACCGTCGAGGACGTCATCAGGCGATGGATCGGACACCGATCGGAGATTTCCGTGAGCCTGGCCAGCTGAGTGGCATCCTCGATGCCCTCGAAGCGCAGGCTGACGTCCAGGCGATAGACACCATGGCGTTCATCCCGTTCATCACGCACCACCCACACCGTGACGCCCTCGAGCGGCCAGCCCTTGCGATAGGCATACATCTGTGCCGTGATCGCCTTACAAGCAGCCAGGGAAAGATCGAAATAGTCATGGGGATCCGGTGCGCTCTCGTCGCCGCCGGCCACGCGGGGGGCATCGACATAGAGATCCTCGAACCCTTCCAGCTCGACTTTTTGCCGCAGTCGCCCGTCACGTTGACTGATCACGGTGATCGTCATATCAATGCACCTTGACGTTGAGTTTCTGGACGGCTTTTATCAGGGCGTCGCGACGCACACGACCTTCGACCTCGGCGCCATGGCGCCCCACTTCGACGCTCTCGACGCCATCTAGCATCATCAAAGTAGTGGTGATGCGATTGACCAGTTCGGTGCTTTCGACCCCTTTGAAGGTCAGCGAGATGGTCGCCATGGATATTCCCCTGAACAGTGCGTGATTTAGCGAGGAGTTTAGCACGGCCGCTTGCCCCCCCGGCCAGCCTTGAAACCGTGACAACTGCCCCCATTCCCCACACACAGATCATGGCGACGCATCCTCCGGATGCCGCGTCCAACAGGGAGATTCGAATGACCGACTGGAGTGCGCAGCTTGGCGCCGTTGCCGAGGGCGAGGCGCGTGTCAGCTTTGACACCCCCACCCCCGCTCGCCAGGCACTGGATACTACCGTGGTCACCCCACTGGTACATCTGGGTATTCTCGAGGTGGCAGGCGAAGATGCCGAACGCTTCCTGCAGGGACAGACCAGTGCCCAGATGTCCCTCGCCGATGGCGATTTCGCCCCCCTGACCTGCTTCTGCGGCACCAAGGGACGCATGCTGGCCAACGCCCAGTTGCTGCGGGCAGGGCCTGACCGCTACTGGCTGCTGATGGCGCGCTCGTTGCTCGAGCCGCTCAAGGCACACCTGGACAAGTTCGCCGTCTTCTACAAGGCAGAGATGCGTGTTCGTGAGGACCTGGCGCCTATTGGGCTGATCGGCCAGAATGCCCCGGCCCTGCTGGAAGCCCGGTTCGACATCACGCCGCCGGCGACTTGGCACCAGTGCCAGCAGGACGAGCGGGTGGTGGTGCGCCATCCAGGTCCCCGCCCCCGGCTCATCGCCCTGCTGCCCGTCACTGCCCTCGAAGACGCCTGGCGAGTGCTCAAGGCGCAGGCCACCCCGGTCGGCAACGCCGTCTGGTGCCTGCAGGATATCCAGGCCGGCCTCGGCTGGCTGGGCGCCAGCCAGCAAGACAGCTACCTGCCACAGATGATCAACTGGGAGGCCCTGGGAGGCATCAGCTTCAAGAAGGGCTGCTATACCGGCCAGGAAGTGGTAGCACGGGCGCATTTCCGTGGGCAGGTGAAGAAACGGCTGGTGCGCCTGACTCTGGAGGGCAACGGCCTCCCCGAGGTCGGCAGCGAGCTGCTGGACGCCGATGGCAAGCGCCAGGGCGAGGTCTTCGCCGCCGAACGCGACGCCTATGACCAGATTGAACTGCTGGCGGTGATGACCACCAAGGAGGTGGCGGAGCCCCTCACGGTTAACGACGTACGCTGTCAGCGCCAGCGACTGCCCTACCCCCTCGAGCGCCTGGATCCGGAGGTCCTGGCCACCCACAAGGGTTAACCGCTGAACCGAGTCCAGCTCTCCTGAAGGGAAATTCAGCAAGGGAGCGGAGAGCCTCCAAGCGGCCAACCGAGGCTAGACATCTAGCCGAAACAGGCGGGCCGCATTGGCGGTGCTGGTGTTTGCCACCGTGGCGCGAGATTCATGACGCAGGCTGGCGACCTGATCGGCGATCAGCGCCAGCCGTGACGGCTCATTGCGCTGGCCCTTGAAGCCTGCGGGCGGCATGTCGGGGCTATCGGTTTCCAGCACGAAGCCATCGCCTGGCAGGGCAGCCACGCAGCGTCGCAGGCGCTGCGCCCGCGGATGGGTCAGCACGCCGCCGAGCCCGACCAGGAAGCCGAGAGCCAGGAAGCGCTGCGCCTGCTGCAGGCTTCCGGCAAAGGCATGAATCAATCCCCCCGCGGGCAGCCCGATCTCCTTGAGGCGCTTCGCCACCTGATCATTGGCCCGTACGCAGTGAATCACCACCGGAAGTTCACGCGCCTTGGCCAGGCGCAGCTGCGCCTCGAACAGCGCCCACTGGGCATCCAGCGAATCCTCGAAGCGGGCATCGATGCCGCACTCGCCCACCGCCACCACTTCGGAGTGCGCCTCCAGCGCCGCCTCCAGCGCGGCCACGTCGTTATCCGCCCCCTTGAGACGGTGCGCATCGAGAAAGTAGGGATGCAGTCCCAGACACACGCTGGTATCCGTTCGACTGCCGAGCGCCAGCACCCCTGGCCAGCGGGCGCGAGTCGTACCCGGGACAACGAAGTGACCGACGCCCGCTGCCCGAGCCCGCTCGAACATCGCCTCGCGATCTGCGTCGAATGCGGGAAAGTCCAAGTGGCAGTGGGCATCGATGAGCATACTGACGCTCGGCTCAGTGCTCGCGCGTCGCGCTGAAACGTACGTCTGGCCAGCGCTCCTGGGTCATCTGCAGATTGACGCGGGTCGGTGCGATATAGGTCAGGCACCCGCCGCCATCATAGGCCAGGTTGGTGCTTGCCTTGCGCTTGAACTCGTCGAGCATCTTGGGATCGTCGCAGTAGATCCAGCGGGCCGTCTGCACATTGACGCCCTCGTAGAGACAATCGACCTTGTACTCCTCCTTGAGACGATGGGCGACCACGTCGAACTGCAGCGAGCCGACGGCGCCGAGAATCAGGTCGTTGTTATCGAAGGGCATGAAGACCTGGGTCGCGCCCTCCTCAGACAGCTGCTGAAGTCCCTTCTGCAACGCCTTCATCTTCAGCGGATCCTTGAGCCGCACGCGCTTGAACAGCTCCGGGGCGAAGTGCGGAATGCCGGTGAAGCGCATGTCCTCGCCGACCGTGAAGGTGTCACCGATCTGGATCGTGCCGTGGTTGTGCAGGCCGATGATATCGCCGGGCCAGGCCTCTTCCACATGGGCACGATCCGACGCCATGAAGGTCAGGGCGTCGGGCACCTTGACGTCCTTGCCGATACGCACGTGGCGCATCTTCATGTTGCGGTCGTACTTGCCGGAGCAGACCCGTAGGAAGGCGACCCGGTCGCGGTGCTTGGGATCCATGTTGGCCTGGATCTTGAACACGAAGCCGGTGAAGCGCTCGTCCTTGGCGTCCACCTCACGGGTATTGGTCTCGCGGGGCTCCGGCGTCGGTGCGTATTCGACGAAGCCATCCAGCATCTCGCGCACGCCGAAGTTGCCCATGGCGGTCCCGAAGTACACCGGTGTCAGCTCACCACGACGGTAGGCCTCGAGATCGAACTCATGAGAGGCGCCGCGCACCAGTTCGACTTCCATGCGCAGTTCCTCGGCCTGGGACTCGCCCAGCACCTCGTCGACCTCGGGACTGTCGAGCCCCTCGATGCGCACGTCCTCGGGAATCCGATTGCCCTGTCCCTGCTTATAGAGGTGGATGACGTCGTTGTAGAGGTGATAGACCCCACGGAAATGCCGCCCCATGCCGATCGGCCAGGTCATCGGCGCACACTGGATATTGAGCACCGTCTCGACCTCATCCATCACCTCGATGGGATCACGGATGTCCCGATCCATCTTGTTGATGAAGGTCAGGATCGGTGTGGTCCGCAGACGACAGACGTCCATCAGCTTGATGGTGCGATCCTCGACGCCCTTGGCGCCGTCGATCACCATCAGCGCCGAGTCCACCGCGGTCAGGGTGCGGTAGGTATCCTCGGAGAAGTCCTCGTGGCCCGGGGTATCGAGCAGGTTGACGATGCGTCCGTTGTAGGGGAACTGCATCACCGAGGTGGTCACCGAGATGCCGCGCTCCTGCTCCATCTTCATCCAGTCGGAGGTGGCATGCCGGTCGTTGCGCTTGCTCTTCACGGAGCCCGCCATCTGGATGGCGTTTCCGAACAGCAGCATCTTCTCGGTGATGGTGGTCTTGCCCGCATCGGGGTGGGAGATGATCGCGAAGGTGCGTCGCAGATCGACTTGAGTCTCAAGCTCGCTCATGTAATCCGTCACTGCTACAGGTGGCTGGCCACAAGGCCAGAAGATGGCGCCCATCTTACCACTCCCGACGAGTTGGCCCAATTGGGCCCGCCCCGCCAGCCCGCTAACGCGCGCCAGCCGTCCTGCACCGCGGATATCGACCACGAGGTCAGTCACCCCCAGGTCAACTCGCCCCGATCTGATGCAGCCGTTCGGGTTTGCGGTATCATGCGGACATTCCCGAAACGGAGCCATCATGCAAGCCGCCCTGCCGCTACCCTTGTCGACCCCCAACCGTAACCTGGTACGCCTGACCATCGTGCGCGGCATCACCTGGACCGGGTTCCTCGGCGCCATCATCTTCGGCATCGAAATCCTGGATTTCCAGCTGCGGGTTCTACCGATCATCAGCGTGATCGTGGCCATGGGGTTGATGAATGTGGCGACCTGGTGGCGCCTGGGGCGTCCCCGCGCCGTCACCGATACCGAATACCTGCTGCACCTGATGGTCGACGTCAGCGGGCTCACCCTACTGTTCTACTTTACCGGCGGCTCCACCAACCCCTTCATCAGCTATTATCTGGTGCCCGTGACCATCGCCGCCGCCACCCTGCCCTGGCTGTATGCATGGATCATCGCCAGTGGCGCCATGGCCGGCTACACCTTCCTGATGCTGTTCTTCGATCCGGTGCCGCAGCTAAGCGACGGGGTCATCGGCAGCGCCATCAGCCTTCATGTCCTGGGCATGTGGATCAACTTCGGCCTCTCGGCGGGACTGGTAACCTTCTTCATCTTCAAGATGGCCCATGCGCTCAGGCGCCGTGAGAAGACCCTGTCGCGGACCCGAGAGGCCGCGCTGCGCAACGAACAGGTGCTGGCCGTGGCCACCCAGGCCGCCGGCACCGCTCACGAACTGGGCTCCCCGCTGTCCACCATGGCGGTACTGCTCAAGGAAATGCGCCAGGACTCAAGCGACAATCCTCAGCTCGTCGAGGACATCGACCTGCTGCGTGCACAGGTCGACACCTGCAAGACCCATCTCCAGCAACTGGTGGCGAATGCCGATCGGCGACGGCTGGGCGAGCCGGAAAACCGCAGAGCCGAGGAGTGGCTCTCCAGCGTGATCCAGCGCTGGCTGGTGGTTCGCCCGGACGTCAGCCATCGCCTGGAGATCGCCGAGCGCCGCGGCACCCCGGAACTCGCGGTAGACGCGACGCTCGAACAGGCATTGATGAACCTGCTCAACAACGCCGCCGATGCCAACCCGGACAACATCCTGATCAACCTGCACTGGGATCCTCATGAGGTCGTGATCGACATTCGCGATCACGGCCCCGGGGTCAGCCTGTCGATCGCCGACCAGCTGGGGGAGACCTTCGTGTCGACCAAGTCCAAGGGCATGGGGATCGGCCTAGTCCTGACTCACGCCACCATCAATCGCTTCGGCGGCAATGTCAGCCTGTACAATCACGAGGAAGGCGGCACCCTGACGGAGGTCAAGCTGCCTCGCCGGGATACCGGTCAGGGGTGATACGTCCCCATACGCCCTGCCTCTCCAATACCCCTATCATTCCGATCACGCCGCAAGGCACGACACGAGGACACCATGTCTGAGACGCCACAACGCCTGCTGATCATCGATGATGACGAGATGTTCTGCCATGTCATGCAGCGCGCGATGACTCGCCGCGGCTTCGAGGTCATGGTCGCTCACGATGCCGATCAGGCACTTTCGCATGCGCGACAGGCGCCCCCGCAGATTGCCACCCTGGATCTCAAGCTCGAGCACAGTTCCGGCCTGAAGCTGTTGCCCGACTTGCTTGCCATCGCCCCCGCCTGTCGCGTGGTGGTACTGACCGGATATTCGAGCATTGCCACGGCCGTCGAGGCGATCAAGCTCGGCGCGGCCAACTACCTCTGTAAACCCGCCGACGCCGACGAGATCCTGGCGGCCCTGGAGCAGCAGGACGGTAACCCGGACACCGAAGTCGCCGACAACCCGCCGTCGATCAATCGCGTCACCTGGGAGCACATCCAGAAGGTCTTGCAGGAGCACGACGGCAATATCTCGGCGACCGCACGTGCCCTGGGCATGCACCGTCGCACCCTGCAGCGCAAGCTGCAGAAGCGCCCGGTACGTCGCTGAGCCGGGGACGATGGGCAATAAAAAAGGGAAGCAGGAGCACCAGTGGCGTGCTCCTCTTCCCTTCTTACTGACTCATGACGTCGCACAGACGCCGCTCGTCTCTCGTTGAGCGGCTTAGTCGTTCCTACTGCGCCGTCCAGCCCAGGTCGATGTTCCAGCTCGCCCCGGTGACGGCACCCGCCACATCGGAGGCGAGATAGGCCACCAGCGAGGCGACCTCTCCCGGCTCTATCAGCCGCTTGACCGCCGCGTTCTTGAGCATGATCTGCTCGATGACCTGCTGCTCGTCCATGCCGTGCAGCTTGGCCTGATCGGCAATCTGATTGTCGACCAGCGGCGTCTTCACGTAGGCGGGACAGATTGCATTGGCGGTGATGCCCTGGCTACCGCCCTCGAGCGCAGCCGTCTTGGTCAGGCCGATCATGCCGTGCTTGGCGCTGATATAGGCAGACTTGCCCGGCGAGGCCACCTGGGCATGTACCGAGGCGATATTGATGATGCGGCCCCAGCCACCCTCGCGCATCGACGGCCATGCCGCCTGGGTCAGCAGGAAGGGCGCGGTCAGCATCAGGTCGATGATCTGGCGCCACTTGGCCTCCGGAAACTCCTCGATGCTGGCCACATGCTGGATACCGGCATTATTGACCAGGATATCCAGGCGCCCGAAGCGCCGCCGAGCCTCGTCGACCGCCGCACGACACGCCTGTGCATCGGTCAGGTCAGCCTGGAAGAAGACCGCGCCCGCCGCCTCGGCTACCGCCTGGCCCTCTGGATTGAAGTCGACCGCCAGCACCTGGTGGCCCTGCCGACAGAACTCCTCGACCACAGCGGCACCGATACCGCTGGTGGTGCCGGTGACCAATGCAACCCGTGGCGATGTCGCCTGTGACGTCGTACTCATCGCTAGCTCCCAGTGAAAGAAAGTTGCCACTCCGCCGAGCGGAGACTACCCGCAGGATACGATGGGGCCGGCGCCGAGCACCAGTGCGGCGCTGCAACATGCGCAAAAGTTCAGACCAAAGGTGGAGAGATAGGAGAAAGCCAGGCACCTCATGCCCAGGCAGGAGACCCGCCAAGCCTGACGCTATGCCTCTCACTCATCCGCCTGGGCGGCCATGACCTGCTCCATCAGACGCTGCGCCAGCCGGTTGGCCTCCTCGAGAGACGACAGGTCGCTCAAGTCGTCGAGCAATTCGCAACGCCAGAGCCAGCTGTCGTCATCGATCCACTCGGCGATGAAGGGATATCGGCCGCCTGGCAGGGCGACCGTGCACTGCGCCCCTGCCGCCTGTGCCGTTGCATCGCCAGGCGGCACCAGCGCCAGCGACAGGGTAAGAGGCGTGATCAAGGCGCCACACAGAGCCGCCCCCAGCGGCTGGAAGCACAGCATGTCGACACTCAGGCGTGGGTTGCCGCCTGCCGATACCTTGAAGGCGTGGGCATGAGCCGCGTGATAACGCTCACGCAGTCGTTGAAGGCGGGCATAGTCATCGGGGGTTAGGGCTTGCATGACGGGTCCAGTCGGGAGGTTCGAAGCACTTGAGCAGTATACGAAGGCGAGCGGCAGCGGCCGAGCCATCGGCCTGCTAGAATGCGGGCTTGTCCACACAGGATTCCTCTCACCGCCGCGGAGCCGCTATGCAGACAGCCCAACGCCTAGAGATCGCCGTCGACATCGCCAAACGGGCCGGCCAGGCCATCCTCGACGCCCGACAGTCACAGGATTTCTCCCGCCGCTACAAGGCCGGGAACGAACTGGTCACCGATACCGATGTCGCGGTCGACACCCTGATCGCGCACGCCCTGGAGGAGCACTTCCCCGGTGAGGCCCGCCTCACCGAGGAACTGTCACCGGATCGTGATGCCATCGAACAGAGCGGAGTCCTGTGGGTGGTCGACCCCATCGACGGCACAGTCAACTTCGCCCATGGCCTGCCCCACGTGGCGGTCTCGATCGCCTGGCTCAGGGATGGCCAGGCAGAACTCGGTGTCGTCCATGCGCCCTTCCTCGACGAGACCTATACCGCGGTGCGCGGTGAAGGCGCCTGGTGCAACGGCGAGCGTATTCGGGTCAGTCGTGCCTCGCGGCTCGCCGACAGCCTGGTGGCGACAGGGTTTCCCTACCGCCGGGACAGCCGCCCACCGCTGATCCGCCGGCTGGCGACCGTACTCGAACACTGTCAGGATGTGCGCCGTAACGGCGCTGCCGCCCTGGACCTGTGCAACGTGGCCTGCGGCCGGCTGGACGCCTACTACGAGAGTGTCTCGCCATGGGATTTTGCCGCCGGCGTGCTGATCGCCCGCGAGGCAGGCGCTCGTACCGGCCACCTCTACGACTGCCCGTCGGGCATTCCTGAGGATCTCTACGGCGAAAACCTGCTGGTGAGCACCCCGGATATACATGCCGACCTCGCGAAGCTGCTGATACGGGCCGATGAAGATCGCCACGAGACCGGCTGAGCCTGGATGCTGATGCCCCCGGTCATCATCTCTCTCGCCATAGCACCCTGTAATGGCTGGCGTAGCCAGTCTCTATTGGCATCCGCTCGGGCATTAGGGAACAATGGCGCCATCTTTTCATCGCACTTGCCATTCACCGCATTAATTCAAGGAGTGTCATATGTTTGTTGTTATCTTCGGTCGTCCCGGTTGCCCGTTCTGCGTTCGAGCCAAGGAGCTCGCCGACAAGCTCAGCGACACTGGTGCGATCAGCGGCTACCGCTATGTCGATATCCATGAAGAAGGCATCAGCAAGGCCGACATGGAAAAGACCATCGGCAAGCCGGTCGAAACCGTACCGCAGATCTTCGTTGACCAGACCCACGTCGGCGGCTTCACCGAGTTCAACCAGTACGTGAGCGACAACGCCCTGATCCCGGAAGGCGCGGCACAGTAAGCGAAACGCCCTGAGTCGAATGGCAGAAGGCCGTCCCCCTGGGGCGGCCTTCTGCATGTATGGCATGCCTTATTACTGGCGCGTCGCCGATACTCGGGATGCGCATCGTTTGCGTCCCCCTCGCGTTGAAAGCCTACCGATGCACTGGACCTATACTCAGCAAGACATTCTCAGGCTCGAGGTCAGGGAGATAGCGTCTGATGCAACGCCAGGAGTTTCTCCAGCAGCTGTGGCTGGACTACATTCATCTCCACCCGGAAATCGGGGGGCTACGCCTGTGGCCGGTCGGCAGCGAACCCGAGTTTCTGGCGTTGCTGACCCTGAACCACGGGCCCTTCGCCGCAGACAAGCTTACGCCCACCCTGAACCAGTTCGGCTATCGGGCCATCGAGCATCATGCCATGGCCGACCGCGGCCTGCTGGTGTCGCTCTTCGCCCCCCCCGATGATGGCCCCTGGCTGGTACTCGGCGAGCTTCAACTCGGCACCCTGACGCGTGAACCCCGGGAGATACTCCAGGCGCTCGTCGCGCAGGCACATCATGAGGATACCCGAGGCCAGAATCTGCTGGCCCGGGGGCGCCCCTGGCCGATGCCGGACTGGAACACCTTCTGTCTGCTGCAGCGGGCACATCCGCTAGCCGCCTGGCTGGCCGTCATGGGGCCCCGGCTGCATCACGCCGGCTTCGACTGCGAGCGCCTGGGCAGTGATCTCACCCGCCTGGATGCGCAACTCGAACAGACCGGCCTGGACGGCAGTGGTGACCGCCACCACGGCGTCTTCCCGATCTCGGCGCTGCTCAACTACCGGTTCTACCCGGCCTGCTCGAAGCGCCTCGCTTTCGCCGGCGGGGACGAGCACCGCGTTACCCTGGGCGGCCTGGCCTTGATCCAGGCCTGCCTGCCCGGCCAGCACGACCGCTCGGCCCAGCTGCTCCTTCCGCAACACACGCGCTGCGAAATAGCCTGAGGATCAGCGCTTGCCGAGTGCGCTTTTCAGCCTCCGACCCGTCTCAGAGGCGGATTCTGGGGGCAATGAAGTCCAGAAAGGCGCCGATCCGTGACGACAGCGCCGTGTTGCGGTAATACACCGCCTGCACCTCCTCGCGTCGGTTGGGGCTGATCACCCGATCCGCTAGCAGACTGACCAGGCGCCCCCGGGTCAGGTCGTCCTGGATCATGAAGCGTGACATGCAGGCGATGCCCTGCCCCGCCAGGCACAGCTGGCGCATCACCTCACCGCTCGAGGTGCTGAGCTGTGGCGCAATGTTCGGCCCATGGCTATCCAGGCCTTCCACCGGCCAGACGTTCAGGCTGTCCGCGTTGAGAAATCCCAGCAACTGGTGATCGCTCAGGGCCGCCGGGCTGGCCGGCATGCCGTGACGCTCCAGGTATTGGGGACTCGCCACCAGGTGCAAGGGTGAACGCCCCAGTCGCCGGGCGTGCAGAGTGGAATCCTCGAGGCTGCCGATGCGAATCGCCACATCGGTGCGTTGCTCGAGCAGGTTGATGATATCGTCCGAGGCCGACAGCTCGAGCTCGATGCCCGGATATTTCTCTCGGAAGTCCCCGATCAGGGGCACCAGCTGGTGCAGCACGAAGGGCGTGGCCGCATCCACGCGCAGTCGGCCGCTGGGCCGCTCACGGCTCAAGCGGGTCTGCTCCTCCGCATGTGCCAGCACCGCCAGCCCCTCCCGCACCCGCTCGACGAAGGCACGCCCTTCGCTGGTCAGTGTCACGCTACGCGTGGTGCGATTGAGCAAGGGTGTGTCGAGCTGTTGCTCCAGACGCTGCACGGCGCGCGATACCTTGGCGACCGGTACCTCCGCCAGCCGTGCCGCCGCACTGAAGCCCCCACTGTCGACCACCGCCACCAGCAGGCGAAGATCCTCGGTACGACTCTGCATGCTCTCTCCATTCGCTCGTGACCACCAGACTATTACGATTTTCGCAAAGGTGTTTTGGTTTTACCCCTATTTATTGCACAAGCTGGCGGGCGCAGACTCTGCGGCGTTCACATGCCTCGAACGCTCATCAAAGGAGCCCTGCCATGCCCATTGCATTGTACGCACTGATGCTCAGTGCCTTTGCCATCGGCACCACCGAATTCGTGATTGTCGGTCTGGTGCCCACCATCGCCCAGGATCTGGGCGTCTCGCTGCCCTCGGCCGGCCTGTTGGTCAGCCTCTACGCCGCCGGGGTCGCCATCGGCGCGCCGGTCCTTACCGCCCTCACGGGACGACTGAATCGCAAGCTGGTGCTGCTCGGCCTGATGGCCCTGTTCATTGCCGGCAACCTGCTGGCCTGGCAGGCGCCCGGTTACGGCTCCCTGATCACCGCCCGCATTCTCACCGGCCTGGCCCATGGGGTGTTCTTCTCCATCGGCTCAACCATCGCCACGAGCCTGGTCAGCAAGAACAAGGAAGCCAGCGCCATCGCGCTCATGTTCACCGGCTTGACCGTGGCCCTGGTAACGGGCGTGCCACTGGGCACCTGGATCGGACAGAACTTCGGCTGGCGCGCCACCTTCCTGGTGGTCTCTGCACTGGGTGCCGTGGCCCTGATCGGCAGCGCCCTGCTGGTCCCGAGCAACCTCAAGCAAGCCGTACCGGCGACCCTTGGCCAGCAACTCAAGGTACTGACCCATCCGCGTCTGCTGCTGGTCTATCTGATTACCATCCTAGGCTACGGTGGCACCTTCACCGCTTTCACCTACCTGGCACCGATCCTTCAGGACGTCAGTGGGTTCGGCAATAACGCCGTCAGCCTGATCATGCTGGTCTACGGTGCCTCGGTCGCTGTGGGCAATATCTATGGCGGCAAGCTGGCCGACCGGATGGGCCCCATCCACGCCCTGACCCTGATCTTTACTGGCCTTACCGCCATCCTGCTGGTACTGACTCTCTCGGCCAGCCACCCGGTCGCCGCCGTGCTGACGGTGCTGGTCTGGGGCGCCTTTGCCTTCGGTAACGTGCCGGGCCTGCAGGTCTACGTGGTGCAACAGGCCGAGCGCTTCGTCCCCGAAGCCGTCGATGTCGCCTCCGGCCTCAACATCGCGGCTTTCAATATCGGCATCGCCCTGGGCTCGGTGGTCGGCGGCTACGTCGTCGATGGCATGGCGCTCACCGATACCGCCTGGATCGGGGCCGGTATCGTCATCCTGGCCCTGGTCCTGACCCGGCTCTCCGGCAGCCTGGACCGTCGCGGCAACGCTGCCGTCGCCAGCGCGTAACCCCTCTCGTCGCGCCCGTCCTCCCTAACGATGCCGGGCGCGCCTTCCGTTTCCAGGAGATTCTTGCCATGTCATTGACACGACTCACTCAAGGCCCGCTGACCCTCGGGGTGGAGCTGCCGCTGGACCATGACTGGAGTGCCAGTGGTGATAACCTCCGCCGGCGGGACGGACGTCCCTTCGGCGTTCCCGATATGGACGCTCATGCCGAGCGCATTGCCCAGGTCGACCGCCTGGGTTTCCGCGCCGCTTGGCTGCGTGACGTACCGCTCTATGATCCCGCCTTCGGTGATGCCGGCCAGGTCTTCGAGCTGTTCACCTATCTCGGCTACCTGGCGCGTCACACCGATCAGCTGCTGCTGGGCACCGCCGCCGCAGTATTACCGTTGCGCCAGCCCTGGCTGGTCCGCAAGGCCGCGGCCACCGTACAGGCCCTTAGCGGCAACCGGCTGCTGCTGGGAGTCGCCAGTGGCGACCGTCCCGTGGAGTACCCCTTGTTCGGTGAGGACTTTGCCCAGCGCGGCGCCCAGTTCCGTGATGCGGTCGAGATCCTCAAGGGCCAGACCGACGCGCAGCTGTCATCAGGCCAGGCGCTATTGCCCCACGCGCCTCAACCGCCTCTTCTTGTGGCCGGTCTCGCCCAGCAGACGCCCCATTGGGTCGGTGAGCAGATGGACGGCTGGCTCGCTTACCCCGGCACGCCACAGGACCACGTCAAGCGCGTCGAGCTGTGGCGCCAAGTCGCCGGTGGCAAGCCCTATGTGAGCTTCATCCATCTGGATCTACTCGAGCGCCCCGATGCCCCCACGACCCGGCACCGCTTCGGCATCAGTGCCGGCCGTGAGGGCCTGATCCGCGAGCTCGAGGCGATGCAGGCGGCCGGCGTGAACCACATCGGCCTACATTTCCGCCGCAACCAGCGCCCCCTTGACGAGACCCTCGAGGAGATCGGCCATGAAGTGCTGCCGCATTTCCAGAGCCAGGCGTCCACTATCGACACTCACTATGAGGAAACCGCCGATGTCGACTGAACACCCTGCCCTTCCCGAGAGCTTCGAGGCCTGGACCTGGTCAGGACCCGGCGAACCCGAGGACCTTAAGCGAGCGCGTCTCGCCCTGGAGACGCCCGGCGATCAGGAGGTGATCGTCGCGACCCGCGCAATCGGGCTTAACCCGGTAGACTGGAAGTTCATCGCCATGGACAGCGCCCTGTGGCAGGCCGGCAGCGATGCCGACTGGGCCGAGCATACCACCTGACCGTTTGCCCCCTGATGTCAGCCCGGAAGACCAACATCGGGATCGATTGACCTCACGGCAGGAGTAGGTAGACTGGTCTACCTACTCCTGCCGTGAGGTCCTCATGCCACGCCCAACTTCTAACGCACCAACAAGCGCCCAGCAGCGCCTCATCGACGCGGCCGCCGAGCTGTTCTACAACGACGGCATCACCGCGACCGGCATCGATGCCATCGTCAAGCAAGCCGGTGTCGCCAAGAAGAGCCTGTACAACAACTTCGCCTCTAAGGCCGCCCTGGTGGCGACCTACCTGGAAGTGCGTCATGCGGAATGGCTCGATCTCTACGCGGCGCGGCTGCTCAAGGCCAACACCTCCAAAGACAGGGTCCTTGCTGTCTTCCTGGCCTATGAGGATCATGCCGAGCACGCCTACACACGTGGCTTTCGCGGCTGCGGGCTCCTGAATGCCGCGGCCGAACTCCCCGCGGATGACGCCGGCCGAGCGGTGGTGAGGCAACACAAGCAGCAGATCGAGGGCTTGCTGGCCGACCATCTCAATGAGCTGTTCCACGATCCGGAGCGGGCCAAGCAACTGGCACAGCACCTCGCCTTCCTGCTTGAGGGCGCCATGGCCAGGGCGGGCCTGGAAGGCCGTAGCGACTGCCTGCACCACGCCCGCGCCATGGCATCGGCCATGCTGGAGGCGTCATGACACGGGACGCAAAGGAACGACAACTGGGTATCTTCACCGTCCTGCTGGCCGCGGTGCTGTGGGGCACGACCGGTACCGCAGCGACCTTCGCTCCGGACGTCAGTGCCGTGGCCATCGGCGCGGTCGCCATGGGCGGCGGCGGATTGATGCAGGCCATGCTCTCGGCGGGCGGAATCCGACGTCACCTGACTCAGATCAAGGCACACTGGCACTGGCTCTTGGTAGGGGCGATCGCCGTGGCCATCTACCCGCTAGCCTTCTATGCCTCCATGCGCCTGGCCGGCGTGACCATCGGCACGGTGGTCTCCATCGGCTCGGCGCCGCTGCTCTCGGCGCTGATCGAGTACCGTCTGGACGGGTTACGCCTCGGTGCTCGCTGGATGATCGGTGCCGGGTTTGGGCTATCGGGCATGCTGCTGCTGTGTCTGGCCGAAGGCTCGGGCCACATGCCCAGTGGAACGGCAACGGCCGTGATCCCGGGCACCCTGCTGGGCTTGCTGGCCGGACTCAGCTATGCCCTGTATTCCTGGACCGCGCGCCGCCTGATGCAGCAGGGCATCGCCTCCCGTGCCGCCATGGGCGCCACCTTCGGCATCGGCGGCCTGATGCTGTTGCCGGTGTTATTGCTGACCGGGGCACCGCTATTGGCTTCCTGGGGCAACGCGGCTGTCGGTCTCTACATGGCGTTCGTCCCTATGCTGCTGGGATATCTCTGCTTCGGCCACGGCTTGGCGCGTATTCCGGCCAGCACCGCCACTACTATCACCCTGTTCGAACCCGTCGTGGCAGCCTGCCTGGCAGTGGCCATCGTTGGCGAGCGACTGCCGGCCATGGGCTGGGGCGGCATAGCGCTGATCCTAGCCTGCTTAGTGTGTATAAGCGCGCCTGTCGGCAGCACTCGCTCACCGGCGCAACAGCCAGGCCACCAGCCGTCTCACTGATGACGTCTGCAGACCTAAACCACAGGGAAGACGACAGCCAGGTGATAAAATGAGCTTGCTAACGAACACCCTGGCACGCTAGGGTGTGGCCATCGTCGTCATCCGACGCCTCCAACACACTCAGCAGCTACAGCCTGCTCAAGGAGAATGACATGGCCAACCTGAAAGCCGTGACCGATAGCAATTACACCCAAGACGTCATCGAGAGCAGTGCTCCCGTGCTGGTCAAGTTCTGGGCACCGTGGTGCGGTCCCTGCAAGATGCTGGATCCCGTCGTCGAGTCGATCGCCGAAGAACGAGGCGACGCCCTGAAGGTCGTCACCATCAACGTCGACGATGCACCGGATCTGGCCGCCAAGAATGGCGTGCGTGGTCTGCCGACCATTGCCTTGTTCAAGGGCGGTGAAAAGGTCGACGCCCTGACCGGCGTCCAGCCGAAGGAACAGTTCGATGCCATGCTGGCTCGTCACGCCTGACCCTTTCGGATCAAGCGGCTCCCGTTCCCCGGGTAGCCAATGACAAGCGCCCAGGCCCTGCTCTCGCAGGCCTGGGCGTTTTCGTGTCTGCCCCCTCTCCGGTGTTTTGACAGGCCAGTCGTGCCCCGTCCGCCTATCATGAAGGAATAAGCCACGCGGCCAGGATGCCGCGTTTCCTGAGGCCAGGCGCCTCATGATGGCCCAGCGCGTACCGGAGATCACAAGGGGCGGTGCTGGCCCGGGCGGCGGGCATCCTGCCATGAAGCACTGGTTCGGCCATCTCTCGAAACGCGCCCGCGAGGCGCGCCAGACGCCCGACGAGCGATTCCATGCCGCCGTCCGGCGTTATACGACGCAGGTCGCCGCCATCACCCGCGACGTCTTGCCAGCCCTGCGCCGCACCGTCGAGCTATCGGCAAGAGAGGAGTCGCCAGGCGTATTGATCGAGCGACTGGAACAGGTAGATCATCGTTTGATGGCCAAGCATTACCAGGTGTTGCACCTGGAACGCCGCGCCAAGCATTACCGGCATGCCGCCATGCGCGCCCTCAAGCGCCAACCCGAGGCCCACGAGAATGCCCTGCACCTCTCCGACATCGCCTTCGCCGACGCTCGTCGGCTCGCCGGCCAAGTACTGGACGAGATAGATCGCCTGCAGCGGGTCACGCGTGCCCTGACACGCGGCGGTCATCCAGATAAGGCCCTGTCCATGCTCGCCGATCATGACACTCGCCCTGCAATGACCCCATCGCCCGAACCGCCCGACGACAGACGGAGATCGCGAGCCCTAGCATCCGCCACTGCGGCATCCGTGCTGCACCCGGCAACCCCGAGCATGATCGTGAAGCCTCTCTCGGAGGAAGAGTGGCACGCGGCCCATCAGCCGCCGGACGAGGATCGTTCTTGAAGGACACTTCCTTCGCTTTTCTCTCGCCGCCCTTTCGTCAACCTCTCGCCGAGCCAGGAAGGCGAGCCAGAAAGACGAGCCCTGCCCCGTCCTCACGCCCCGCAAGACTGTCTCCAAAGGCTCAACGCTTACACGGCAGTGTGTCCAGTGCCTCAAAGGTCTCAACCAGGTGATCGGCGAGCGCCTTGACCCGATGGGGCTGCGTCCGCGCAGGCGGGAACAGCAGCTGTACCGGGGCCGGGGACGCCGCGTAATCGGCCAGCAGCTCGATCAGGCGGCCGCTGCGGATGTCGTCCACCACATCCAGTTCCGACTTGAGAACGATCCCCAGGCCTTCAAGCCCCCATTGACGGACCATCGCACCATCATTGGCGACGCGATTGCCACTGACCGTCACCACCTGAGGACCCGCCGACGTCTCGAATCGCCATTCATTATCGAGGTTCTGCCCGAAACGCATCATCAAACAATTATGCGACTTGAGGTCGGTGGGCTGACGGGGCTCGGCGTGAGCATCGAGATAAGCGGGTGACGCACATACCAGCCGCCTGGCACCCCCCAGCGAGCGTACCCTCAAGGTGCTGTCCATGATGGTCCCGAAGCGCAATGCCAGATCGATGCCCTCCCCCACGATATCGACATAGCCGTCCGACAGCAGCAGTTCGATCCTGATGCCCGGGTACCTGCCCTGGAACTCGGTCAGGGCACGCGAGATCAGATGGCGCCCGGTATCGCTCGGCGCGCTAACGCGGATAGGCCCGGTCAGAGACTCGGCACCGAAACGGATGCGGCTATCCAGATCGGCCACGCCGTTCAGCAGCTCCCGGGCGCCTTCGACCAGGGTGCGCCCCTCTTCGGTGAGGCTGATGGCGCGGGTGGTGCGGTTCAGCAACACCACCCCGTAGTGGGCTTCCAGCGCGGCCAGGCGTTCCGAGACGGACGTCGGCGACAGACCGACCTCGCGCCCCGCCGCCGTCAGGCTGCCTTTCTCCACGATGGTCAGGAACAGCGCAATGTTATCGAGCAGCATTCTACGGTTTCACCGAAATATATTTGCGTTCTCAGGCCGTTTATCCGCCTGCAGCACATGCCTAGCATACCTCACATAGCACGACGCCGCGGCCCGATACGGTTCACCTCTGCTTTTCCGTCGCGTTGCCATGTCCACAAAGAATACTGCGATCTCGCCTTGTCAGGCTCTGGAGTCCAACATGAACGTACCTCGAAGAAAGACCACTGCACTGCTCGCCGCCATGGCCGCCAGCGTTTTCAGCCTTCCCGGCATGGCCCAAGAACTGAAGACATATGCTTCCCTGAGCGATACGCGCCCGGGCAACATCACCGTGCTGGAGAACAATCGGGTCATCATCACCCAGCAGCCGCTGGATAACCCAACACTTCGCGTGGTGGAGGTTGCCCCGGATGGCACCAAGCGTCCCTTCCCGACCCAGGACTGGGCCGACGGGCCCGACATCGGAGAGGTAGGCATTGCCGCGACCATCGGTATCGACACCGATAGCAACGGTGTGGTCTGGATCCTGGACATGGGTGACCAGAACAATCCGGCCCAGTTGGTGGGATGGGACACCCGTGCCAACGAGTTGCACAAGGTGATTACGATTCCCGCAGATGCCACCCTACCGATCTCCTTCCTGCAGGATTTCGCCATCGACGAAAAGCGCGGCAAGATCTACATCGCCGACATGACCTTTACCGCACCGGCGACGGACATGCGCCCAGCCTTCGTGGTAGTGGATATCGAAACCGGGGAGGCGCGCCGGGTGTTACAGGCCGCCCCGCCCCTGATGCCGGTCTATCATGACGTCGTGATCGTTGGCCAGCCAATGGCGGCCCAGGGTACAGACGGCGGTGAGCCGACGCCCTGGCACCTGGCCATGAATGCCATCTCCATCGACCCTGCCTTCGAGCATGTCTATTTCGGCACCGTTAATGGCAGCACTATCTTCCGTCTTCCCGCCGCCGCCCTGGCCGACCCGACCCTTGAAGACGAGCAACGCATCGAGCACATCGAGCCGTATGCCGACAAGCGTCCCAACGACGGCTTCATCTACTCTGCTGGGCTGGATGGCGTGGTATCGGGGGACATCGAGCAGCACGCCGTGACCCTTTCCACACCGGATGCCATGACTACCCTGGCGCAGGACGAGGAGCACCTGCGTTGGCCGGACGGCTTCGCCTACGGCCCAGATGGCACGCTCTACATCACATCGAATCAACTCAACACCCATCCGGCGTTGAATGCCGGCGAAGATGGCAGCGACCGTCAGTACTACATCATGACGTTGTCGCCCTGACCCCGAGCACATCAGAGAAGCGGAAAGGTTCACCCCGTGATTATGCGGAAACTCCAAATTATCTCTTCGCTTTTCGCCTGTTTTTCCGGCATTTCGACATGATTATGATACCCGTCACCGATGACGACGGGCGCTGCTCCCTACTGCCGGGCACGGCATCCGCCCACGTCGCATAGCCCCATCCCCACTTCACAGAGAGTGACACCATGAAAGCCATTGGCTACTACCAAACCGGTTCTATCGACCGCGATGACGCCCTGGTCGATATCGAACTCGACGCCCCGACCGCCTCCGGCCATGACCTGCTGATCAGGGTCGAGGCCATTTCCGTCAACCCGGTGGACTACAAGATTCGTCAGAATCGAGCCCCGGCCGAAGGTCAGGTCGCCGTGCTCGGTTGGGACGCGGTCGGCGAAGTCGTTGCGGTGGGTAATCAAGCCACTCGCTTCTCGCCGGGCGACAAGGTCTGGTATGCCGGCGACATCAGCCGGGCCGGGACCAATAGCGAGTTTCACCTGGTCGATGAGCGCATCGTTGGACACGCCCCCAAGTCCGTGCCGGCCGCACAGGCGGCCGCCCTGCCGCTGACTACCCTGACCGCCTTCGAGATGCTGTTCGATCGCCTGCGTGTCACCGAGCCGGTAACGGGTGCGGCGCCGGCGGTGCTCATCATCGGCGGTGCGGGCGGTGTGGGCTCCATCACCATCCAGCTGCTGCGCGCCCTGACCGACCTGACCGTGATTGCCACGACGTCTCGTCCGGAAACTCGGGAGTGGGTCAAGACCCTGGGCGCCCACCACGTCATCGATCACCGACAGCCGCTGCCGGCGCAGATCGAGGCACTGGGCATCGGCCAGCCCGGCTTCGTGTTCTCCACCAATCATTCCGAGCAATACGCAGAGCAGGTGGCGGACCTGATCGCCCCACAGGGCCGCTTCGGCTTGATCGATGATCCTGAAACGCTGAACGTGCTGCCCTTCAAGACCAAGGCGGCGTCCATCCACTGGGAACTGATGTTCACGCGCGCGCTCTTCTCCACCGCCGACATCGACCGCCAGGGCAGGATTCTCGACAAGGTTGCGGCCCTGCTGGACAGCGCCTTGATCCAGTCCACCGCAACCGAAGCCTTCGGTCGCATCAATGCGGCGAACCTAAAGCGGGCGCATGCGCTGCTCGAGAGCGGCAAGGCGAAGGGCAAGATCGTGCTCGAGGGCTTCGACTGAGCGATTGAGCACTGTAACCAGATAGGTATCAAGGCGGCCGGCTCCCCGGCCGCCTTGCGTTATCTCCCGCGCCCCTTCGCGCTCGCCCCTACGTTTGGTGAGATCAGTCGTTTGGTGAGATCAGTCTGGAAGGATCAATCGGGTGCGCTCAGGCCGTCGAGGTCGCGTGTTCCGACCCGTCGGCGGGAGGTTCTTCTTCCCCTACCGCTTCTGCCTCCCGGGCATAATGATCCTCATGGTCCAGCGAATCGACCTGCAGGTCGAGCTCGAACTGAACGGGGTCATGGCGAGGATCGAGCTCGTTGAGATAATGCTGGGTCTCCATGACCGGCATGGCCACGAAAGGCTCCTGATCCACCTCTTCCTTGACCTGGCCACGACCCGCCAGCAGGCGAACGGCGATGAAACCAGCCAGCGTGAGTGCCACGGCACCCAGGAAGAACCATAGCCCATCGGGACCGACCACCTGCATGACCAGCGACGCCCCGAAGGGGCCAACGATCGAGCCGACGCCATAGGTCATCATCAGCTTGCCGTTGGCGGCCACGATCTCCTCCGGCTTCAGCCAATCATTGGTGTGCGCGAGGCTAAGGGAGTAGAGCGTATGCAGCATGGCCGTATGAAAGCTCGCCACCAGCAGCAACATGAGATAGTCGACCCGGGCGGCCACCGAGATAAAGGCGCCGGAAACGGCCATGATCGCCGCCATGGCCAGGATGACCTTACGCCGATCGATGCGATCCGAGAGCCGTCCCAGGCCCCACTGGGCGAACAGCGCCACCAGCGTGGTGATGGCCATGAACTGGGCGGTCTGTGCGGTGGAAAGGCCAATCTCCTGACCATAGTAAGGCGTCATGGCAAAGAAGGCCTGCACCATCAAACCGGCGGTGAAGGCGCCGACCAGGCCCACCGGCGCCAGCTTGAAGAGCGCCTTCAGCTTGATCTTCTGGGGCTGGAGTTCCTGTGCCGCTCGCGGACCATGGATACGATGAATCGACAGCGGCACCAGCGACAGCGCGAACAGCATGCCTGCCAGGGAGAACAGCACCATGGTAGCCGGGTCGGCACTGTTCAGCAGCCACTGGCCCCCGGCCAGGGAGAGGGTCGAGATGACCAGGTACCAGCCCAGCACCTTGCCGCGATTGTCATTGGAGGACTCCCCGGAGACCCAGGATTCCATCACCATCAGAAGGCCCGCGGTGGCGCCACCGCCGAAGACACGCCAGACCAGCCAGGCCCAGGGGTTGACCCAGAGCCCGTGCAGCATCGCGGTGACCGCCAGCGTCGCCGCACAGGCGGCAAAGACCCGGATATGCCCCACGGCCCGGATGCGCTTCTCCAGCCAGTAGCTGCCGATCACGAAGCCGAAGGAGAAACTCGACATCAGCAGACCCGCCATCTGCGAGGGGAAGCCCTCGAGTGACATGCGCACCCCGAGCAGGGTCATGATCAGACCATGCCCCAGCAGGAAGCTGATCTCGCAGACAAACAGAATCGGCAGAGTGGCCGGCAAGCTACGCACGAAACGCCCTCCATCAAGACGATGAGCGGCCGATGCAGTGGATCGGCAAAGAAAAAGACAATAGCCCGGCGCCAGACCGAGGCGGCCTGATTGCAGGGGGCAGGAAGGACCGGGCGCATTCTACCGGCTTCGAAAGAAGTTTCCAGCCCATCATCGACTTATGCACAGTTTCTGTGGATAACGTTGTGCAAAGCCAAGGGAGAGTCGGTCAGGCTGCCGACCACTGAGCCGGCACCGACAGGATGGTCAGATTTTCACCAAGATAGTGTTTCGGGGGCAAAAAAAGGCTCGACCACCCTGATCGGGATGGTCGGGCCTTGTTGCGGTGACCGCCCACAGCGGGAGGGACACCAGGATGGGGATAATCAAGCCTCGAAGGTCATCTCCGGCACGTGATCGGGCACCACCAGCTTGCCGGCGGTCTTCTCGACGATCTCTTCGACGGAAACGCCCGGCGCCCGCTCCACGAGGTGGAAGGCGCCATCCTTGATTTCCAGGTAGGCAAGATCGGTCAGCACCCGATTGATGCAGCCCGCGCCGGTCAGGGGCAGGTTGCAGGACTCGAGGAGCTTGGACTCGCCATGCTTGGAGGCATGGGTCATGGTGCAGATGATGTTCTCGGCGCCAGCTACCAGGTCCATGGCGCCGCCCATGCCCTTGATCAGCTTGCCCGGTATCATCCAGGACGCGATGTTGCCGTTCTGGTCCACCTCGAAGGCGCCCAGCACCGTGAGGTCTACATGGCCGCCACGGATCATGGCGAAGGATTCCGCCGAGGAGAAGATCGCCGCCCCCGGGCGGGCCGTCACGGTCTGCTTGCCCGCGTTGATCATGTCCGGATCGACTTCTTCTTCGGTGGGGAAGCGCCCCATGCCCAGCAGGCCGTTCTCGGACTGCAGCATCACGTCGATGCCGTCGGGCACGTAGTTCGCCACCAGGGTCGGGATGCCGATGCCCAGGTTGACGTAGAAACCGTCCTCGAGTTCGCGGGCCACGCGCTGTGCCATCTGTTCGCGGGTCAGTGCCATCTTGATTGCCTCTCTGCCGAATTCTTGTGTGGTGAGCCGTGGTCGCCTTCAGGCCTCGCGTACGGTGCGCTTTTCGATGCGCTTCTCGAAGCTGCCCTGAATGATGCGATCGACATAGATCCCCGGGGTATGGATCTGGTCGGGATGCAGCTCGCCGGGCTCGACGATCTCCTCGACTTCGACCACGGTGATCCGGCCGGCGGTGGCGGCCAGCGGGTTGAAGTTCTGAGCCGTGTCGCGATAGACGACGTTGCCATAGCGATCGGCCTTCCAGCCCTTGACGATGGCGAAGTCGCCGACCACGGATTCCTCGAGGATATAGGGGCGCCCGTTGAACTCACGCACCTCCTTGCCTTCGCCGATCGGCGTGCCGTAGCCCGTGGCGGTGTAAAACGCCGGGATACCCGCCCCACCGGCACGCATCTTCTCGGCCAGAGTGCCCTGCGGAGTCAGCACCACCTCGATCTGATTCTCGAGCATCTGTTGCTCGAAGAGGGCGTTCTCACCGACATAGGAGGCGTAGATGGTGCTGATCTGACGATCCTCCAGCAGCAGCCCCAGGCCGAAGCCATCGACGCCACAGTTGTTGGAATACACCGTCAGATCCTTGACGCCGCGACGCTTGATCTCACCGATCAGGTTCTCGGGAATACCGCAAAGCCCGAACCCGCCGGCGATCACGGTCATACCGCTCTCGATTCCGGCCATCGCTTCCTCGTAGGAACCCACTCGCTTGTCGAATCCGGCCATGTCACTGCCTCGTGGTTGTTGGAGGGTTGTTCTTGAGTCGTTTCCAGTGTCGTACCCAACACATCTATTTGTTAAGTTTGTTTTATTTATTGATTAATATCATTCCCCAATAAGTCCAACCTCCTGGGTCACGGGGGATCTCATGACCGTAAAACAGCTTCGCGCCTTTCTCGCCGTCGCCCAGACCCTGAGCTTCACCCGGGCGTGCGATCGCCTGCACCTGTCCCAGCCGGCCCTGAGCCTGGCCATCAAGGGCCTGGAAGACAGCCTCGGTGGCCCGCTGCTGATCCGCAGCACCCGACGCGTCAGCCTGACGCCCGAAGGCGAGGCGCTGGTGCCCCTGGCAAAGAGACTGCTGGCCGACTGGGACAACACCGAGGAGCGACTGCGCCAGCACTTCACCCTGGAGCTGGGTCGTGTGGCCATCGCCGCCATGCCGTCTTTTGCCTGCAACCTGTTGCCCGATGCCCTGATGGCCTTCCGGTCGCGCTTTCCGCGCATCCAGGTGACCGTCCATGACGTCATCAACGAACAGGTGATCGAGATGGTCCGCCACGAGCGGGTGGAGCTAGGGATCGCCTTCGCCCCCGAGGCCATGGAGGACCTGGCCTTCACGCCTCTGTTCAGCGACCGCTTCGTCGCAGTGCTGCCCCCCGACTCACCGCTCGCGGAGGCGACGTCGATATCCTGGCAGGCCCTCCTCGCGGAGGATCTGATCACCCTGCAGCGTCCTTCCATGGTCAGGCGGCTGCTGGATCAGGCCCTCGCGGATCAGGGCATCGAGCTACGGGTTGCCTTCGAGAGTCACCAACTGGCGACAGTGGGACGCATGGTGGCCTGTGGCCTCGGCGTCAGCGCCGTCCCCTCGCTGTGCCAACCTCACATGCAAGCACTGGGCGCGCGTTGCCTGCCCTTGCACGGCCCGATCATTTCCCACCGGATCGGGCTGCTGTCACCACGAGACCGAAAGCTGTCGGTGGCCGCCAAGGCCCTCGCCGAGGTCCTCGAGGAAAGCGTCCAGGCACCAATGCTACGCTCAAAGTAGCACTACTGCCGATATGGGAGGGGGCGATGTCGACACCCCTGTGGCAACCCGATCCCGCGGCCATGGCCGCCACCCGGATGAGTGCGCTGATGCGGCGCATCGAGGCCGAGTTTGACGTCGCCCTGGAGGATTATGCGGCGCTGCATGCCTTCAGCGTTCAGCACCTGGACGACTTCTGGGGCCTGTTATGGGAGGAGTTCGGCATCATCGCCGAGACGCGCGGCACCCGCGTGCTGGAAGCTCCCGAGGCGATGCCGGGGGCGCGCTGGTTTCCCGACGCCCGTCTCAACATGGCCGAGAACCTGCTGTGGCGCCGCGATGACCACCCCGCCCTGATCTGTTGCGATGAGCGGGGCCGGCGACGTGTGCTCAGCTATGCCGACCTCTACCTGTGTGTGGCTCGCCTGGCCAAGGCACTGAAGGCCCACGGCGTGACGGCAGGCGACCGGGTCGCGGGCATCGTGCCCAACAGCGAACAGGCCGTGATCGCCATGCTCGCCAGCGCCAGCCTCGGCGCGGTCTGGTCTTCCTGCTCGCCAGACTTCGGCCATCACGGGCTCCTCGACCGATTCGGCCAGATCGAGCCCAAGGTGCTGATCGCCGCCGACGGCTACGTCTGGAACGGACAGTCCATCGATATCCGCGAGCGGGTGGCCAGTGTCGCCGCGGTGCTCCCCTCGCTCGAGGTACTGCTGATCTTTCCCTTCCTCGACGACGCCCCCGACCTCTCCGCGATCGACGGCGCCATCCCCTGGGCGCAATTCGTCGACACCGATGCCCACGAGATCGCGTTCACGCCGCTGCCCTTCGCGCATCCGCTCTATATTCTCTATTCCTCGGGGACCACCGGCACGCCCAAATGCATCGTGCATGGCGCGGGCGGCACTCTGCTCCAGCACCTGAAGGAACATCGCCTGCACACGGACCTGACGGACGAGGACGTGCTGTTCTATTACACCACCTGCGGGTGGATGATGTGGAACTGGCTGGTCTCCGGTCTCGCCACCGGCGCCAGCCTGGTCCTCTACGACGGCTCGCCCTTCGCGCCAGCGCCCGACACCCTATGGGCGCTGGCCGAGCGTGAGCGCATCAGCGTCTTCGGGACCAGCGCCAAGTACCTCGCCGCCTGCGAGAAGCAGGGCCTGACACCGGGCCGTCGCTACGATCTGCAGGCGCTGCGTACGCTCCTTTCCACCGGCTCGCCCCTACTCCACGAGTCCTACGATTACGCCTACCGCGAGATCAAGGCAGACCTGCTTCTGGTGTCGATGTCCGGGGGCACCGACATCGTGTCCTGCTTTGCGCTGGGCTGCCCGATTCGCCCGGTCTACCGTGGCCAGCTTCAGTGCCGGGGGCTCGGCATGGCCGTCGATGTCGTCGATGATCAGGGCCGATCGCTAATCGGCGAGAAGGGTGAGCTGGTCTGTTCCCGCCCCTTCCCCTCCATGCCCATCGGCTTCTGGAACGATCCCGACGATACCCGCTATCGGGAGGCCTACTTCTCGACCTTCCCCGGCATCTGGGCCCATGGCGACTACGCCGAGATCACCCCCGAGGATGGCCTGATCATCCACGGGCGCTCGGACGCCGTGCTCAACCCGGGCGGGGTACGGATCGGCACCGCCGAGATCTACCGCCAGGTGGAGAAAATCGATGAGGTACTGGAATCCCTGTGCATCGGTCAGGAGTGGCAGGACGACGTGCGAGTGGTGCTGTTCGTGCGCCTGCGAGACGGCATCACGCTGGATGACTCGCTGCGCGAGCGCATTCGCCGGACGATCCGCGCCAACACGACGTCTCGCCATGTGCCGGCGAGAATCCTTGAGGTCTCCGATATTCCTCGCACCCTGTCGGGCAAGATCGTCGAGTTGGCGGTGCGCAACGTGGTGCATGGCCGCCCGGTCAACAATCAGGATGCACTGGCCAACCCCGAGGCCCTCAAACTCTTCGAGAACCGGCCCGAACTCAAGACCTGAGCTTCCCGGCCGTCGCCTGGCCGGGTGCGACCGACAGGCCAGCCGTGATCGACGGTCAGTCGGGGCCACGGCGTTGATCCCGCTGCTGGGCAGTTCCCGGGACATGCAGTAGCATTGGTCGCCTGCGCCAAGTCGTTGAAGGAGAACGCATGTCGACCCTCAAAGGGCTCGTCAGTCTGCTGCTGCTGGTGATCAACACCCTGTTCTGGGCGATTCCGCTGCTCATCCTGATCCTGCTCAAGCTGATCACCCCCGGCCGCCCCCTGCAGCGCCAGCTGCTCAAGGTGCTCAATGCGATCGCCGTGCAGTGGATCGGCTTCAACCTGTGGTGGATGCGCCACTGGCTCGAGCCCGACCTCGAGATCCGGGTGCCGGAAGAGCTCAGTCCCGACCGCTGGTGGCTAGTCATCGCCAACCACCAGAGCTGGACCGATATCTTCATGCTGCAGATGGCTCTGCATCGGCGCATCCCGATTCCGCGCTTCTTCATCAAGCGGGAACTGATCTGGATTCCGGTCATCGGGCTAGCCTGGTGGGCGCTGGAGTTTCCGTTCATGCGGCGCTACTCCCGCGAGGTCCTCGAGAAGAATCCCGACCTGGCCCGGCGTGACCGCGAGGCCACCCACCGCATGTGCGAACGGGCGCAGGACATGCCCACCGCGATCTACAACTTCGTCGAGGGCACCCGGCTCACGCCGGCCAAGCATGACGCCCAGCAAAGCCCCTATCGCCACCTGCTGCGACCCAAGGCCGGCGGCACTGCCCAGGTCATCGGCTTGATGGGCCACCGGCTCAGCGGCATTCTCGACGTGACCATCGACTATGCCGAACCAGAGCCCACCTTCTGGCGCTTTCTCTGCGGCCGCGAGGGCGCGATCCGGGTCTGCGTGAGACGGCTCGAGGTCCCGACCTGGATGCCGGGCGGCGACTATCATCAGGACCCGGATTACAAGGAACGCTTCCAGACATGGATCAACGCGCTGTGGCACGACAAGGATCGTATCCTCGACGCCAAGACCTGAGCCTCGCCGCCTTACTGGTACTAGTGCTTCTCGCCGGCTGTGCCAGTTCCGGGGGGTGGGGCCAGCCGGTCACACCCGGCAACTGGATCAGCGTGCAGCGCGGCGACACTCTCGGCGAACTGGCCCGGCAGGCCGATGTGCCCCTCAAGCGACTGCAACGCTTCAATCCGGGCGTCGAGGCCCGCTCGCTGGCCATCGGCCAGCGCCTGCTGATCCCGACCCAGCAGGAGCGCGCGCCCCATGGTGGCCCCTATCGCTATCAGGTGCGTCCCGGCGACACCTATTCGGCCATCGCCCGGCACTTTCGGACCCGGTCCAGTCGCCTGAGCGCGGCCAATCCCGGCGTCGATGCCTCGTCGCTGCGGGTCGGCCAGCTGATCCAGGTGCCCTTGAGGGATGTCAGCCCCACGCGTCGTGTCGCCTCCCGGCCATCCTCCTCGCCTGCCCAGACCTCGCCGCCCAGCACCCCGGCCCCCTTGCCGTCATCCTCCGGCAGCTGGCCCTGGCCCCTTGCGGATCACCGGGTCGCTCGGCCATTCGGCAAGGATGCACGCGGCACCCTGCAACCCATGTTGCTGGCCAGCGACACGTCGGACGAGGCCCTGGCCGTGGCCGATGGCGAGGTCCGTTTTGCCGGCAGCATGCGCCAGCTGGGACGGGTTGTGATCGTGCACCATGCCGATAATCTGCAGAGCGTCTATGCCCTGTGCCGATCGATTGCGGTTAGTGTCGGCGAACAAGTGAGTCGAGGCACGACGCTATGCCGGGCAAGCGACGGCGATGGGGGTCACCAGCTACTCTTCGATATGCGCCGCGCCGGCAAGCCCATCGACCCCCGCCGGATACTCCGCTAGGTGGGACACTTTGCCAAGGAGGGCAATATGCCCAGATCGATCCGCCTATTGGCCGTTGCCGGCTCCATCATGATGCTCGGTGGCTGCTTCGATGAAGAGTCAGGTCGCTCGTCTCACCAACTCGTGGCCGAACGCACAGCCCCGCCTCAGTTGAGTTCCATGCAGGCCAGCGCCCCCGCCGGCGCCAAGATGCAGGAAAGCGTGGCGGCAGATACCACCGGCGACGCACAGCGGCGCATCGAGGAACGTCGCAGCTACGACCTGCGCTACGGCGAGGCCACGCCTCTTCGGGAGGAATATCGCGCCATCCTGTCCATCTGCTCGGCTGATGACGCCTGTCAGGTCGAAAATTCGGCCGTACAGAATCCCCGCCAAGGCTTGGCCTCCGCCTCGCTCAACCTGCGGCTGGCGCGCGAGGCCATGGCCGGGAGTGGCGTGATCGCCTTGATCGAGGCTTCCCCTGCCCTGGAGTCCGCCCAGGTCCATCGTGATGATCGATCACGCCAGATGATCGATCTCCAGGCCCGCCTGGAGCAGCAGGAAGCACTGCGCGATCGCCTCATGGAGCTGGCACGCCAGGGCCGAGAGTTCGATCAGCGCTCCATCAATGATCTGCTGCAGGTCGAGCGTGAGCTGGCCCGGGTCCAGGGCCAGATCGAGTCGATGCGAGGGCAGATGAATCATCTTGCCCATGTGACCGACACCGTTCTCGTGCAGGTCCGTCAGCGTGAACAGCGGTGGGCCGAACGTCGCGACGACGGCCCGCTGGCGCCGCTGTGGCGGGCACTGGAGCGTAGCGTCTCGCTGTTCTTCGAGTCGCTGGGGCAGGTCGTGCTGGTGGTGGTCTTCCTGACGCCCTGGCTCGTGCTCGGCATCCCGCTGCTGTGGACGATGACCAAGGTCTGGAAGCGCGTCAGGCTCAGCTGGCGCCGCTTTAAGGCGAATCGGGTGAGTTCCCGAAAGACCTGAGCCCCTATTCACCCGACCGGTGAGGCCGTCATGCAGCCTTCACCATTTCGTCCCTGTCCTGTCATTGGCCTGCGTGATGCTGTCATCACGACTCATGGACAGGACACACGAGCCCTATGCGCATCTGCCTCGTCAGCGAAACCTGGTCGCCGGATATCAACGGCGTGGCGCATACGCTGAGCCACATCAGCCGCGAGCTGGCTGCACGCAACATCACGCTGCAGCTGGTACGGCCGCGGCCCGACGACGGCAGCCAGGCCGAAGAGATCACGGATGAGCTCCAGGTCAAGGGGGTTCACCTGCCCGGCTATCAGGTGGTCAAGCTCGGACTGCCTGCAGGCAGCACCCTGCGGCGCCTGTGGCAGACGCGGCGTCCTGATGTGGTCTACATCGCCACCGAAGGGCCGCTCGGGTGGTCGGCGCTCCGCCAGGCGCGACGACTGGGACTGCCGGTCGCGAGCGGCTTTCATACCAATTTCGATCATTATGTCGGGGATTACGGCCTCGGCTGGCTGAAAGGCACCGTCTCGGCGGTGTTGCGCCACTTCCATAATCGCACCGACGCCACCCTGGTGCCGACGGCGTCTCAGGCACGGATGCTCACGGCTCAGGGCTTCGCCAACGTCAAGGTCATGAGCCGAGGCATCGATGCACGCCATTTCTCGCCCGGCAAGCGCGACCCGGCGCTTCGCCGGTCCTGGGGCGCCGGTGAGCACCAGCCGGTGGCGCTGCATGTGGGACGCCTGGCCAGTGAAAAGAACCTCGACCTGCTGGTGGACAGCGTGCAGGCGATGCAGCGGGCGCAGCCGGACCTGATCACCGTACTGGTCGGTGACGGCCCCTTGCGGGAAAGCCTGCAGCGACGCCTGCCGGATGCCATCTTTACCGGTTTCGTCAACCGGGAGACACTGGCCCGCCACTACGCCAGCGCCGACCTGTTCGTCTTCCCTTCCTGCTCCGAGACCTACGGCAACGTGGTCGCCGAGGCGATGGCCAGCGGCCTGGGGGTGGTGGCCTTCGATCATGCCGCCGCCAGCGAGCTGATCGTATCGGGCCGGCAGGGGCTCACCGCCCCTGTCGGGGACAACGATACCTTCATCGAACACGCCACCACCCTCTGCCAGCACCCCGCCCGTTATGGCCAGCTGGGCCGGCAGGCCAGAGCGCGGGTGGCGGACCAGAGCTGGGACCGAATCGCCGATGACTTTCTGCACATCCTCCGCTCGCTTCAGGAGATTTCCGATGACGCCACGCACGCCTGCCGTCTTTGAACGACTCGACCTGCTCGAGTGGAAACTCTGCCACCGGCTGGCCAGTGCCAGTAATACCCGACTGCTGCCGCTAGCAACATTACGGCTCGCCAGCCGGCTCGGCGACTGGCCGGCCTGGGTGGCACTGATCCTGGCGCAGCCCCTGCTGGATGACACCCTGGGCTGGCAGCGTCTGGTGCAGTTCAGCCTGACGGCAGTCGTGGCTCTGCTGTTCTATCGCCTGGTCAAGACACGGCTGTGCCGCGAACGCCCCTCCATCACCTTCGCGTGTATTCCCTGTACCGAGCCGCCCCGCGATCGCTACAGTTTTCCCAGCGGGCATACCATGCATGCGGTGATGTTTACCCTGCTGACCGCCGCCTCCACGCCCTGGCTGCTGGTGATCGTGGCGCCGCTGGCCGCCCTGATCGCGGCATCGCGGGTGGGGCTTGGGTTGCATTACATCAGCGATGTGATCGGCGGCGGACTGATCGGCGTCATGTTTGCCCTGGCCAGCCTCACCTTGCTGACGCCGGCGGTCTGACCCGCCCCCGGGACAGCCGCGACCATGAATGGCATGCTAGCGGCATGAATGACCTGCTCTCTTCCCCACTGCGCTGGCACTGCCTGCTCGAGCATCCCCCTCTGATGCTCGGGCTTGGCCTGCTCGGCGCCGCACGCGCCGATGCGCTCTTTCAGCAAGTGGATCGCGAGCTCGCCTGGCAGCGGCCCAGCCTGACCCTGTATGGACGCGAGCATCCCATCCCACGCAGACAGGTTTGGATGGGTGATGAGGATGCCGCCTACCGCTACTCGGGTCGGGACTTCGTTCCCAGCGCGTGGCATCCAGGCGTCTGGGAGATCAAGGTCGCCATCGAGGAGGCGCTGGCAGCCGCCGGCTCGCCCCAGCGCTTCAATAGCGTCCTGCTCAATCGCTACCGCGATGGTGACGACCGCATGGGCTGGCACAGCGACGACGAACCCGAACTGGGACACGATCCCCTGATCGCCGCCGTAAGCCTCGGCACCGAGCGGCCACTGCGATTTCGCTGGCGAGATCGACGCGTGGACGCCTTCAATGTCTGGCTGCCTCATGACAGCCTGCTGGTCATGGGGCCCGGTACCCAGCGACAACTGCAGCACGCCCTGCTGCCCCGTAAGTTACCCGGCACGCGCATCAGCCTGACCTTTCGTCGGATTTACGGTCGGTGAACCACCTATCCAGGCTCGCTTCTCCTGGCCGTGTACGGATCAGGCCCTCCCCGCCTCGAGACGCCGCCGAATGCACTGGCGCAACCGCTTCTCGATCTCGAGGGCCGCAAACAGCACGATGCCGACCCCGACGATCACCATGCCGTCGCGTAACGGTATGGCCACGGTGGAAAACAGCGCCTGACATGGCGGAAGATAGGTAATCGCGAATTGGGCGACGGTCACGCCGGAGATGGTGGCCCAGACCACTCTCGTGCCCCGCAGGGATCGCCAGCCAAGAGCGCCGCCGTGTAGATTGCGAATGAAGAACAGATGGAAGATTTCCATCACCACCAGGGTATTGAGAGCGATGGTGCGTGCCAGGTCGACGGAGTAGCCCTTCTCGATGGCGAAGGAATACATGCCAAAGACGCCGCCCAGGAACAGGCCCGACACCAGCACGATATGCCAGGCCAGCTCCCGGGTCAGAAGCGGCTGATGCCTCGCCCGCGGTGGCCGATGCATCGCCGCCTCTTCGGTCGGCTCGAAGGCCAGGGCGAGGCCCAGCGTGATCGCCGTGATGAGGTTGACCCACAGAATCTGAATGGCCGTGATCGGCAGCGTCATGCCGAAGAGCAGGGCCACGGCAATGGTCATGGCCTCGCCTGCGTTGGTCGGCAGCGTCCAGCTGATGACCTTCTTGATGTTGTCGTAGACGGTGCGCCCTTCTCTCACCGCGGCCACGATCGAGGCAAAGTTGTCATCCGCCAGCACGAACTCGGCCGCTTCCTTAGCGACTTCGCTCCCCTTGCGGCCCATGGCGATGCCGACGTCGGCGCGCTTGAGCGCTGGCGCATCATTGACGCCGTCGCCGGTCATGGCCGTCGTCATGCCATGAGATTGCAGGGCCATGACGAGCCGGAGCTTGTGCTCCGGGCTCGTACGGGCAAAGACATCGGTTTCCAGCACAGCCGTTGCCAGGGCAGCCTCGTCCATGGCGTCGAGATCGGCCCCTGTCAGCACCTTGTCCGGGTGGCGCAGTCCAACCTGCCTGCCGATGGCGACGGCCGTGCCCTGGTGATCCCCCGTGATCATCTTCACGTCGATGCCCGCACCATGACACTCCGCGATGGCCGCGATCGTTTCGGGGCGCGGCGGATCGATCAGCCCCACCAGACCGGTCATGATCAAGCCATCCATGACGTCCACTCGTTCCAGCACGGTGTGTTCGGGAGCCACCGGCTTATGGGCAAAGGCCAACACACGCTGTCCCTGAGCTGCCGTTTCCTGTGCTTTGTGATACCAGTAGGTCGGCTCGATGGCGCCGATGCGATCGTCCCCCATGCACTGCCTGTCGCACATCGCGATGATCGTCTCCGGCGCACCCTTGATCAGGATGAAGGCATGCCCCTCGTGGTCGTGGTTGAGCGTCGCCATGAAACGATGCTGGGCATCGAAGGGGATGACGTCGGTGCGCCTCCAGCTAGCCATGATGTCTGCTCTATCGAGGCCGAGCTTACCGGATAGCGCCAGCAAGGCGCCTTCCATGGGATCGCCGGCCACGACCCAGCCTTCGTCGCGCTCATGGAGGGCCGCATCGTTGCATAGCAAGGCCGCCCGGCCGAGTTCTTCCAGGATCCGGTGCTCGGTTGGACTCACCTCGGCGTCGTGAAGCCTCAGCTTGCCGCTCGGCTCGTAGCCCATGCCCTCCAGGGAGAAGACATGGGCCTGGGTGATGACGGTTGCCGCCATCATCTCGTTGCGGGTGAGGGTACCGGTCTTGTCGGTGCAAATGACCGATATCGATCCCAGTGTCTCGATAGCGGGGAGCCGCCGGACGATGGCGTTGCGTTTTGCCATCGCCTGTACGCCCACCGCCAGCGTGATGGTAAGGACGGCGGGCAAGCCTTCGGGAATCGCGGCCACTGAGAGCGCCACCACGGCCATGAACATCTCGTCAAAGCCAAAGGGCCCGGTGAGATACCCGGCCCCCAGCAGCACCAGGGCGATGAGCAGGATCACGAGGGTCAACCAGCGGGCGAATACGTTCATCTGCGTGATCAGCGGTGTCGAGAGGGTCTCTAGCCTGGACAACATGCCGCTGATACGTCCGATCTCCGTCTCGCTCCCGGTGGCAACGACGAGCCCGCGCCCCATGCCGCTGGTCACGAGCGTGCCGCTATAGGCCATGCATGCCCTGTCGCCAAGGGGAGCGGTGACCGCCACCGGCACCTTCCCTTTATCGACAGGCAGTGATTCCCCCGTGAGGATGGCTTCCTGCACCTGAAGGCCATTGACCTCCATCAGTCGCACATCGGCCGGCACCCGGTCTCCCGCCTCCAGCATGACCAGGTCGCCTGGCACCAGCGTCTCGCCCTCGATGATCACCCGAGCGCCATCCCGCACGACAGAGGCCTTCAGTGCCAGCATGCCGCTGATGGCCTCCATGGCCCTTTCGGCCTTGCCTTCCTGGAAGAACCCGATCGCGGCATTGGCAATCACTACGACCAGGATCACCAGCGCATCGACCCAATGGCCCAGTGCCGCGGTGATGACGGCGGAGCCGATCAGGACATAGATGAGAATGTTGTGAAAATGGCGCAGAAATCGCACGAAGGCGCTGCGTTTCTGCGCAGCCGGCAGGCGATTCGTCCCGAAGCGACCAAGACGTGTCTCGGCCTCTTGAGAAGACAGACCATGCGGGGTGGCATCCAGGGCCTGCATGACGCTGTCGGAGGGCATGTCATGCCAGCTGGTGCCTGACCTTGCGCGTTCCTTGCTCATCGACCGTCCTCGAGCCGCCGACGCATGGCGCCAGTGTCATCACTTTTCTCGCCGCGATGACCACAGCATAGTGAGTTCCCCGGCGCCTGCGGCATGACCTTGTCGGCTATTTGACCATTTGTGGGCGTCGACCTGGCCGCGGTTCAGAGAAGAGATAGGGCAATAAACGAAAAAGCCGCCTCCCAAGGGAAGCGGCTGATTCGTATTGCTACACGCAAGATAACGGTATATCCAATAAAGGCCGTGCTCTAGTCGACCTCTACGGTACCGATCTCTCAGCCCCGGTAGTAACCCGGGGTCACAAACGGCGTCTTGGTAACGGTCATGGGCAGGCGCTTGCCGCGTACATCGGCAAAGACCTGCGTATCGATGGCCGCCTGATCGATGCTGACATAGCCCATGGCGACGGGCTTGCCGACCGTGGGACCAAAGCCGCCGGAGGTCACCACGCCGATCTTGCGATCCTCGGCATCATAGAGCTCAGCACCTTCACGGACCGGGGCCCGCCCTTCGGCGACCAGCCCTACCCGCTTGCGCTGGTGGTCCTTGGCCTCGACCTGATGCAGCACCATATCGGCGCCCGGGAAGCCCCCGGCGCGCTCGCCGCCACGACGACGCGGCTTGCTCACGGCCCAGATCAGCCCCCCTTCCACCGGCGTGGTGGTGGTGTCGATATCGTGGCCATAGAGACATAGCCCGGCCTCCAGGCGCAGCGAGTCGCGAGCGCCCAGGCCGATCGCCTCGACCTCGTCCTCGGCCAGCAGCCGGCGCGCCAATGCCTCGCTCTGCTCGGCCGGCACCGAGATCTCGAAGCCGTCCTCGCCGGTATAGCCCGCACGGCTGATCCACACCGGGATCCCGTCGATCTCGAAACGACCATGCTGCATGAAGACCATCTCGCAGGCTTCAGGGCACAGGCGCTGCATGACGCTGGCGGCCTTCGGCCCCTGCAGGGCCAGCAGCCCACGATCCAGCACCTCGACCTGGTGATCGCCACCGAGCCCGGTACGCAGATGCGCGATGTCCTGCTCCTTGCAGGCGGCATTGACCACTAGGTAGAGGTGATCCCCCGCATTCACCACCATGAGGTCATCGAGGATGCCGCCGCCGTTGTTGGTGAAAAGCGCATAGCGCTGCATGCCTGCCGGCAGGCCCAGGATGTCGGCCGGGACCAGCGTCTCCAGTGCCGTGGCGGGATCGCTGCCGGTCACCAGCACCTGCCCCATATGGGAGACATCGAAGAGGCCGCAGGCGGCACGCGTGTGTTCATGCTCCTTCTTCACGCCCAGCGGAAACTGCACCGGCATCGAGTAGCCCGCAAAGGGCACCATCTTGCCGCCGAGCTCGACATGCAGGTCATGAAGCGGAGTCTTGTGTAGTTCGTTCATCGGCTTGGTTCATCCCGTACATTGCTGATGGCAGGCGCCGCGACCGCCAGGGCGGTCGCGGCCTTGCTTTACTTGTTGAGCTCTTCGCCGGGCAGGACCGGCTTGCCGTCGAAGTAGTCCTTGGTCAGCTTGAAGACCACCGGCGACAGCAGCGCGAGAGCGATGAGGTTGGGGAACGCCATCATGGCGTTGAAGACGCTGGCCATCAGCCACACGAAGTCCAGGGGCGCCACGGCACCGGCCATGATCGCCACGATGTAGACGATGCGATACGGCTTGATGGCGCGCACACCGAACAGGAATTCGATGCACTTCTCGCCGTAGAAGGCCCAGCCCAGGATGGTGGTAAAGGCGAACACCGCAAGCGCAAAGGACACGATGTACTGTCCGACACCCGGCAGGGATTCATCGAAGGCCAGGGAGGTCAGTGCAGCACCGGTCTCGCCGCTGGTCCACTGGGTGGAGGTCAGGATGGCCAGCGCCGTGATCGAGCACACCACGATGGTGTCCAGGAAGGTCCCCAGCATGGCGATCAGGCCCTGACGCACCGGGTTCTTGGTCTGCGCCGCAGCGTGGGCGATAGGTGCGCTACCCAGGCCAGCCTCGTTGGAGAAGACCCCGCGAGCCACCCCGAACTGGATGGCCTTGGCCACGGCGGCCCCGGCGAAACCACCTGCCGCCGAGATCGGCGAGAAGGCGTGACCGAAGATCAGGCCCAGTGCGCTGCCGATGGCATCGGCGTTGATGATCAGCACCAGAATGCCCGCAAGGACGTAGGCAATGGCCATGATCGGCACCAGCTTACCGGCCACCTTGGCGATGCGACGGATACCACCGAGGATGACGGCGCCGGCCAGCACCATGATCACCACGCCGGTGACCCAGGCCGGAAGACCGATCGACTCTTTGAGGCCGGCGGCCACCGAGTTGGACTGCACGGTGTTGCCGATACCGAAGGCGGCCACGGCACCGAAGAAGGCGAAGGCGCCGCCCAGCCAGGCCCACTTCTTGCCCAGGCCATTGCGGATGTAATACATCGGGCCGCCAACGTGATCACCCGCCTCATCTACCTCGCGGTAGCGCACCGCCAGCACCGCTTCGGAGAACTTGGTGGCCATGCCGACCAGGGCCGTGATCCACATCCAGAAGACCGCGCCCGGTCCGCCGAGGAAGATCGCCGTGGCCACACCGGCGATATTACCGGTACCGATGGTGGCAGACAGCGAGGTCATCAGGGCGTTGAACGGCGAGACTTCACCCTCACCCTCGTCTCCCTTACTGGTTTCCCGTCCTTTCCAGAGCAGTGAGAAGCCGGTCCCCAGGCGACGAATCGGCACCAGCTTGAGGCCCGCCTGCAGATACAGGCCTACCCCCAGCAGCAGGACCAGCATCAGCGGCCCCCACACCACGCCTTCGATTGCTGAAAAGAAACTTGTGATTGCTTCCACGGTTATTCTCCCGTCGTTCATTGTTGTTATGCACCGAGGTGCATTGCCTCAGGCCTCATGATGGGCCGTCCGCGTGATGACGTAACAGCCGATGTACGAACCAGCATCACCATAGCGGAACCCCCCATCTTTGCTCCAGCCTCCCATGTGATTTTTTTGATAAACGCGCAAAAACCAGCACGAAGGTTTATCAATTTGTCTTATTTGCCATGGAAAAAGCCAGTAATTTGCCTCCACACGCGACTAAGGCACCCTTTCTAGCACCAGGGGAAATTGTTTCCTATCAGAAACAACTTTACCTTATAGCGACCCGCCACACCGAGCAAGCCCACTTTCGTTGGACCGGCTTGCCAGGGCGGCTACGCTGGAGGCCTCGTCCGTCTTAGCGTAGCGTTATATACCGCATCATGCCGATCCGTGCCATGCACAGCACGCTGTCGCTCCGGCGGAGATGAACCTCGCCGGAAATCGGCCTAAGATAAGACGAAAGCAGCAACCGCTGTGGTGGGAATCGACGTCACCGGGACTCGCCAAACGTCGCGAAGGACGTTACGATTCTCTTCCAGGTAAACCTTTTTCTTATAGGAAATCGCGATGAGCACTATCCCTGCCAACCTGCGCTACACCGAAAGCCACGAATGGATCCTGGACAACGGAGACGGCACCGTCACCATCGGCATTACCGACCATGCACAGGAAGCACTGGGCGATGTCGTCTTTGTCGATCTGCCGGAAACCGGCCGTGAGCTCGAATCCGGCGAAGAGTTCGGTGTCATCGAATCGGTCAAGGCCGCCTCCGATCTGTACGCACCGCTGGCGGGCGAAGTGCTGGAAGTCAACGAGTCGCTGGAAGATGCGCCGGAAACCGTCAACGAGGCGCCCTACGAGGGTGGCTGGATCGCCAAGCTCAAGCTCGCCGACGCAAGCGCACTGGACAAGCTGCTCGACGCCGACGCTTACACCAAGGTCGCCGAAGCCGACCAGGACTGAGTCCATCCCCGGCGCGGGTGCCCTCTCGCCCGCGCCATCAATCGCAACGGCCCGCTCGCTCTCCGGCCCGCTTGGCCACTTCGCTCGATCAACCGCACAGGTGTTTCATGGCACTCGATACTCGCCGCCTGGCCGACCTGGCCAGCCACGATGCATTCATCCAACGCCACAATGGCCCCAGCCAGGACGATATTGCCGGCATGCTCGCAGAACTGGGCACCGACAGTATCGCCGCACTGATCGAACAGACCGTGCCGAGTGCCATTCGCCTGGGCCGGGAGCTTGACCTCGACCCGCCGCGCAGCGAGGCCGAGGCCCTCGATTACCTCAAGCGCCTGGCGCGCCAGAATCGGGTCTTCAAGACCTACATCGGCCAGGGCTATCACAACACTCACCTGCCGGCGGTGATCCAGCGTAACGTGCTGGAAAACCCGGGCTGGTACACGGCTTATACCCCGTATCAGCCGGAAATCGCCCAGGGCCGCCTGGAAGGCCTGCTCAACTTCCAGCAGGTGGTCATGGACCTGACCGGCATGGAGCTGGCCAACGCCTCGCTGCTGGACGAGGCCACCGCCGCCGCCGAGGCCATGGCGCTGTGCAAGCGTGCCAACAAGAAGGCCAAGACTCTGGCCTTCTTCGTCGCCGACGACGTGCTGCCGCAGACCCTCGACGTGGTGCGCACCCGCGCCCACTATTTCGGTTTCGAGTTGATCACCGGCCCGGCCGAGGAGCTTGCCTCTCACGACGTCTTCGGCGCCCTGTTGCAGTACCCGGGACAGAGCGGTGAGGTTCGCGACCTGGCCCCGCTGCTGGAAAGCGCCAAGGACCGCGGCATCATGACCTGTGTGGCGGCCGACATCATGAGCCTGGTGCTGCTCAAGGAGCCGGGCAGCCTCGGCGCCGACATCGTCATCGGCTCGAGCCAGCGCTTCGGCGTGCCGATGGGCTTCGGCGGCCCGCATGCGGCCTTCTTCGCCACCACCGACAAGCTCAAGCGCTCGATCCCGGGCCGCATCATCGGCGTCTCCAAGGACAGCCGTGGCCATCAGGCCCTGCGCATGGCCATGCAGACCCGTGAGCAGCACATCCGCCGCGAGAAGGCCACCTCCAACATCTGTACCGCCCAGGCGCTGTTGGCCAATATCGCCGGCTTCTACGCCGTCTACCATGGCGCCGAAGGCCTGCGTACCATCGCCGGGCGCATTCACCGCCTGACCACCATCCTCGCTGAGGGCCTTACCCGCAAAGGCGTCCAGCTCGCACATGACAGCTGGTTCGACACCCTGCGCCTGACCGGCGTTGATGCCGGCAAGATCCACGGCCGGGCGATGACTCACGAGATCAACCTGCGCTACTTCGAGGGCGGCGACATCGGCGTCAGCCTCGACGAGACCACCACCGCCGCCGATCTTGGCGTGCTCTTCGACGTGCTGCTCGGCGAGGAACATGACCTCTCGGTGCCGGCGCTGGACGACGAGGTGGTGACCCAGGGCAAGAGCGGCATCCCCGCCGCCTGCCAGCGCGACAGCGATTTCCTGACGCACCCGACCTTCAGCCGTTACCGCAGCGAAACCGAGATGCTGCGCTACCTGAAGCGCCTGGAGAACAAGGACCTGTCGCTGACCCATGCGATGATTCCGCTGGGCTCCTGCACCATGAAGCTGAATGCCACCAGCGAGATGATCCCCGTCACCTGGCCGGAATTTGCCGACATTCATCCCTTTGCTCCGCATGATCAGGTGGTGGGCTACCACCAGATGATCGACGAGCTGGCCGCCTTCCTGGTCGAGATCACCGGCTACGATCATATCTCGATGCAGCCCAACTCCGGCGCCCAGGGCGAGTATGCCGGCCTGGTGGCGATTCGCCGCTACCAGGAGGCTCAAGGACAAGGCGCGCGTAATATCTGCCTGATCCCGAGCTCGGCCCACGGTACCAACCCGGCATCCGCCGCCATGGCTCAGATGAAGGTCGTGGTGGTGGAATGCGATGAGGACGGCAACATCGACCTTGCCGACCTGCGCGACAAGGCCGAGAAGCACAGCGACGCCCTGTCGGCGATCATGCTCACCTACCCCTCTACCCATGGCGTGTTCGAGGAAGGCGTACGCGAGGCCTGCCAGATCGTGCACGACCACGGTGGCCAGGTGTACATCGATGGCGCCAACATGAACGCCCAGGTAGGCATCGCCCGTCCCGGCGACTTCGGCGGCGACGTCAGTCACCTGAACCTGCACAAGACCTTCTGCATTCCGCACGGCGGCGGTGGCCCGGGCATGGGCCCGATCGGCGTCAAGTCACACCTGGCGCCCTACGTTTCCAACCACGTCGTCACGCCGATTCCTGGCGTGGAGAAGGACTGCGGTGCGGTCTCGGCGGCGGCCTTCGGCAGCGCGGCGATCCTGCCGATCTCCTGGGCCTATATCAAGATGATGGGCGCCCGAGGCCTGCGCGAGGCAACAGAGCTTGCCATCCTCAACGCCAACTACATCGCCTCTCGCCTCGGCGAACACTACCCGATCCTCTACAAGGGCCGTCACGACACCGTGGCCCATGAGTGCATCCTGGACCTGCGCCCGCTCAAGGCAGCGTCCGGCATTAGCGAGGAAGATATTGCCAAGCGCCTGATGGACTATGGTTTCCACGCGCCGACCATGTCCTTCCCGGTACCGGGCACGCTGATGGTCGAGCCCACCGAGTCGGAGTCACGGTATGAGATCGATCGCTTCTGTGACGCCATGATCAGCATCCGAAAGGAAGTGGCGCGGGTCGAAAGCGGCGAATGGCCGGCGACGGACAACCCGCTGGTGCATGCGCCGCACACCATGGCGGACCTGATGGATGCTTCCTGGGAGCGGCCGTACAGCCGTGAAGTCGGTGCCTTCCCCTCCCCGGCCGTCAAGGCCGCTAAGGTCTGGCCCTCGGTCAACCGCGTCGACAACGTGCAGGGCGATCGCCAGCTGATCTGCACCTGCCCGAGCATCGACGAATATCGCGACTGATTCAGGTCTCAGAAGGACAAAGGCCCCGGCAATCCAGATTGCCGGGGCCTATTCATAAATGGGGAAAAAACGCGTCAGACCGTCGACCCCGCCGACTGGCCCAGGTGGGCCACGCCCATGGCCTCAGCTGTGACTGTCGAAATGCGGCTCCTCGGGGAAGCCGTAGAGCGTATGTCGCCGCTGTTCCAGGAACTCATCCAGCAGGCGGGTATAGCGACGCGGCGTCTCGACGCCCGACGGTGTCACCAGGTGGAAGGATTCGTACACCGGCTGAGGCAACGACAGCTCCTTGACCTGACGCTGCCAGGGCGACGTCTCGAGCACCGGACGCGACACCACGCTGAATCCCAGACCACGCGCCACGGCATCCATGACCATCGAGACCTCGTTGGTGTACCCCTGACGCGGAAAGCGACTCATGGAACGGAACTCGCCGGGAAAGTTGGCTCGCAGGAGCTGGGTAGCGTGATGCACCCCATCGGCGTAGTTCATGAACCCCAATGCTGCGAGATCGGTCAGGGTCGTGCCCGTGAAGTCGGCGGGCACCACCAGGCATAACGGCTCCTGATGCCATGGCGCGTAATGCAGCTCGGTATGACGGCCGGCTTCCGTGACGATCCCCACATCATGGCGCCCAGCGATCATTTCCTGGGTGATGGCCGTATTGACGTTGAAGCTGTAACTCACCGTCAGGCCCGGATGCATCTGCTGGTAACCGAGAATAAAGGGGTAGAGCATCATGCCGATGCTGGCCGGAGAGGCAATACGACAATCACCGGAGTCCAGCGATTCATTATCCAGGGAGTGGCGGAAGTGCTCGTGTTCGGCGAACAGCTTGAGCGCATAATCATAGGCCCGACGCCCGCTTTCCGTCAGCGTAAACCGACGCCCCTGACGGATCAGGAGTGACTTCTGCAGATACTGTTCCAGCTTGCGAATATGCTGGCTCACCCCGGGCTGAGTCATCTCCAGCCGACGAGCGGTCTGCGTGAAGCTGCCGGTTTCGACGAGGGTAATGAAGGTGCGGAAATACTGGGCATTGAACATGAAGCAGCGACGCACTCGATACGGGTAAGAGGGCAAATCTTGGCATCCCATGATACCAGATCGACGGCCACCCCGCAGCGCTGCGGGTGGCCGGGTGACGTGTTAGCATCGTCAGGCAAAGCCAACGGAGATTTCAGCCCCATGTCAGACCCTCTCGCCCGGCGTGCCGACGCCATTCACGACGCCTTGCTGGCCATGGAGCGCCAGGCCAGTGACGAACAGCTGTTTCCGCTGGGCTACCTGATTCCACAGATTCCCTTGGTCATGGAAATGGTGGAATATGATCCTGAGGAGGTGCTGGCCGAGGACTTCGATGCCATTTTCCACGAGTGGCTGGAAGGCACCTTTGGCCAGGATGCCATGAGCGCACAAGACCAGGATGAGATTCGCCGCCTGCTGGCACAGGCCTGTGCCCAGGCCGACGCGGCATAACAAGGAACCCGCCCATGCCCCAGACCATTTCCACGACGCTGTCTCCCGAAGGCAGCCTCGAGGTGCTATCCCAGCACGAGGTCAATCGACTGCGCGACACCTCGGCGTCAGGCTTGCACGACCTGCTGCGTCGCTGCGCGCTGGCCGTACTCAACAGTGACAAGATGACCGATGATGGACTCGCGGTGATGGAGACCTACCGTGATTTCGACATCCAGGTGCTACAGGAAGATCGCGGCCTACGCCTCAAGATCAGCAATGCCCCCATCGAAGCCTTCGTCGACGGCAAGATGATCCGCGGCATCCGCGAACTCCTGTCGTCGGTGGTGCGCGACGTCGTCTACGTCTACAACGAGATCCAGACGCATCCGCGCTTCGACCTGAGCACCGGTGAAGGCACGACCAATGCGGTCTTCCATATCCTGCGCAAGGCAGGCGCCCTGAAACCCTCTCAGGACCCAAGCCTGGTGGTGTGCTGGGGCGGCCACTCGATCTCCCGCGAGGAATACGATTACACCAAGCGGGTCGGCTATCACCTGGGACTGCGCGAACTGGACATCTGCACGGGTTGCGGTCCCGGTGCCATGAAAGGCCCCATGAAGGGGGCGAACGTAGCGCATGTGAAGCAGCGCCGTTCTCACGGGCGTTACCTGGGCATCTCGGAACCGGGCATCATTGCCGCCGAATCACCGAACCCCATCGTCAATGAACTGGTCATCATGCCGGACATCGAGAAGCGCCTCGAGGCCTTCATCCGGGTCGGTCATGGCATCGTGGTCTTCCCGGGCGGCGTCGGCACCGCGGAAGAGATCCTGTACCTGCTGGGCATCCTGTTGCACCCGGAGAATCGGGATATCCCCTTCCCAGTCATCTTCACCGGACCGGCCAGCAGTGCCGACTACTTCAAGCGGATCGACGAATTCTTGACCTATACCCTCGGTGAGGCGGCTCGCGAGCGCTACCGCATCATCATCGATGATCCGACCAGTGTGGCCAAGGCCATGCGCCTGGGCATCGACGAGGTCGCCGAGTTCCGACGCACGCATCAGGATGCCTTCTACTACAACTGGCGGCTCAACATCGATCGTAACTTCCAGGAGCCGTTCGAGCCTGATCATGAAGCGATGGCCGGCCTGGCGCTGCACCGCGACCAGCCCACTCATGAGCTCGCCGCCAACCTGCGCCGCGCCTTCTCGGGCATCGTCGCCGGTAACGTCAAGGAACCCGGCATTCGTGCCATCGAAGCCCACGGTCCCTTCCGCCTGCATGCCGAACCCGATCTCATGGCACGCCTTGACGAGCTGCTGACCTCCTTCGTCGAGCAGGGACGCATGAAGCTGCCCGGCAGCAATTACGAACCCTGCTACACCCTCGGCTGAAGATGAGATCGTTCAGATAAGCGACCGCACACCCATGAAAAAGGGGCTCGATATCCGAGCCCCTTTTCGTTTGATCTGTTAACCGCTTTCAATCCCTTGCTTGACGGCGCCATGGCAGGCCAACCACGTGCAGCAGCAGCCCCAACGCCGCGCCATGTGCAAGCAACAGGACGCCATCGAGACCACCCAGGCTGAGCCCCTGCCAGATGGCCATCAGACACCCTCCTCCCAGCAGGCAGACCACCAGCCGCTTCAGCAGCACTGGCAGCTGTCGGCGTGCTCCGCGCTCCATCAGCCGCCAGTGCAGGCCACCGACCACGATGACCACCACTGCGGCCATCATCAGCAAGGTCAGGCGAGTCTCATGGCCCTCGAGCAGGTAGCGAGGCACACTAGCCAGCATCACCAGCACCAGCCCCGTCAGCACACTGAGTCTCTCGGGCGTTGCCGAGGCCGTCATCAGGACACCGCCAGCTGCTGGGATTCGATCCACTCCTCGGCCCAGGGCAGTGCCGCATCATCGGCCATGAAGGTTTCCATGGCATCCACCTCGAGACGCTCGCCCAGGCGTTGTGCCCCATATTCGGCAAGCAGCGCATCCAACGCTCGCCCGGCGCCACAGAAACTATCGACGTAAGAGCTATCGCCCAAAGCGATCAGGCCATAGTTCAAGGACGACAGGTCGGCGCCCTGATCCTGCAGTGCTCGGGCAAAGGCAACGAAGTTGCCGGGGTAGTCCCCGGAGCCCGTGGTCGAGACACAGAACAGCGCCAGATCGGTAGGTGAGCCGGTCAGATCCTCGAGGCTCGGTTGGTCAAAGATCGCGACCTCGTAACCGGCCTGTTCGAACAGCGGCTTGACTTGCTCGGCGACGTCGAGGGCGCCGCCATACATGGTGCCAACGAAAATCTTCAGCATGGACATGAATCTGCTTTGCTTGAGAAATTTACTCGGATATTACCATAATCCTTGCGTCAGCCGAATCCCAGCCACTCGCCATGGTCCGGCCAAGTGTCGATTCCCTGTCAAGGCGTTATACTCGCGCGTTTACGCACTCTAGGAGACAAGATGCAGCAGACCTTCGAGGCGTGGATCACTCCCCTCATGATCGGCAGCCTGATCCTCTTCATGTGCTTCATCATCTGGGATCTGGCCCGCAAGTCCAAGGCCGGCAAGTTCGGCACCATCATGCTGTTCATCGTGCTCGGGGCCGGCATGCTCGGCTATGTGATCAAGGTCGTGATCACCTATGCGATGGAAAACGGAGCCGTCTAGAGCATTTGGGGGCATCACTGCTGTCGCGGGCCACAACAGGACACGACTTGCCTGGTGGCAAGACCAAGAAAAGGCGCCACCCCAAGGGATGGCGCCTTTTTCATTGTTACATCGTCGGCTTGCCGCTCAATAGGTCAAGGGACCCTTGAAGTCCTCGACCTGTGCCTTGAGCTTCTGGCCGGGCCGGAAGGTCACCACACGACGAGCGGAGATCGGAATCTCTTCGCCGGTCTTGGGATTCCTGCCCGGTCGCTCGCGTTTGTCCCGGAGATCAAAGTTGCCAAACCCGGACAGCTTGACCTGCTCGTTCTCCCGCAAGCAACTGCGGATTTCCTCGAAGAAGGCCTCCACCATTGACTTGGCCTCGCGCTTGGATAAACCGAGCTCGGTGTGCAAGTGTTCGGCCAGCTCCGCCTTGGTCAACGCACCCATGGTCATTCCCTCGTGCAGGATGGCAGCGTCGCTTCTTCCGGCTCAAGGCTTGGCGGCAAGTGGATCAGCTTCTCAGCCGCGCGCCGAAGCGCTGTCCGGATTCGGTGACGATTGCATCGACTAACTGATTGATTTCCTCATCATTCAGCGTGCGCGATGGATGCTGCCAGGTCAAGCCCAGGGCCACACTCTTGCACCCTTCCTCGACACCCTTGCCCTGATAAACATCGAAGAGGTTGAGCTCGGTCAGCCACTCCCCGGCCTGCTCACGCAGGCAATCAAGCAAGGACTGGACCGGCAGCGTCTCCTCGACCAGCATCGCCAGATCACGGCGGACTTCCGGATAGCGTGACAGCGGCGTGAAGGCCGGTAGCTGCCCCTGACTCAAGGCATCGAGGCGCACCTCGAAGAGCACGGCTTCCACCTTGAGCCCGAGCTCCGCCCGAACCGCCGGATGCAGGGTGCCGATCCAGCCGGCTTCCTCGCCACGGTACAGCACACGCGCCGTCTGCCCGGGATGCAGTGCCGAATGCTCACCGGGCTCGAAACGCCAGGCCTCGGGCTCGCCGCCCATGGCCAGCAGGCTCTCCAGGTCGCCCTTGAGATCGTAGAAGTCGACCTTGTCCTTGCGGGCAGACCATCCTTCCGGGTCACGACTGCCGCAGACCAGAGCCCCCATCATCGGGATCTGGGACAGATCGTCGAGCTCACCACGGAAGACCAGACCGGTTTCGAACAACCGCACCCGGTTCTGCTGGCGATTGAGATTGTGCTCAAGCGCCTTGATCAGCCCCGGGAACAGGCTCGCCCGCATCACCGACATGTCGCTGGAGATCGGGTTGGCCAGCGCCGGAGACACGGCTTGCGGCATCAGCGTCTTCTGGAGCTCAGGCGCCACGAAGCTGTAGCTGATGGCTTCCTGGTAGCCACGAGCCACCATTTGACGACGCAGGCGGGCCAGCGGCTGATGCACCTCGCCATCCGGACGCAGGCCCAGACGCGCCTGGGGACGACGCACCGGCAAGCGGTTATAGCCGTGAATACGCGCGACTTCCTCGATCAGGTCTTCCTCGATGGCGACATCGAAACGCCAGCTCGGGACCGCCGCATGCCAAGCGGCATCGTCGGCTTCGACCTGCATGCCCAGACGCTCGAGCATTTCAGCCACATCCTCGGCCGGCAGCGACAGCCCCAGGGCCTGCTCCAGCCGTCCGCGACGCAGGGTGATCTGGCGCGGTGCGGGGAGATGCTCAGCCTGGCCCGCTTCGATCAGCGGGCCGGGTTCGCCGCCGGTGATCTCGAGCAGCAAGGCGGTCGCCCGTTCCACGGCATCCCGTGTCAGCTCCGGATCCACGCCGCGCTCGAAGCGATGTGAGGCATCGGTATGCAGGCCGTAGCTGCGGGCCTGTCCAGCCACGGCAAGCTGGGTGAAGAAGGCCGACTCGAGGAAGATATCTCTGGTCTCGGCATTCACTCCGGAATGCTCGCCGCCCATCACACCGGCGATCGCCAGGGCACCGCGAGCATCGGCGATGACCAGGGTATCGTCACGCAGGGCGATCTCCTGGCCATCGAGCAGGGTCAGCTGCTCGCCCGCGCGCGCGAGACGCACCTCGACACGCGCATCAAGATTGGCACAGTCGAAGGCATGCATCGGCTGGCCCAGCTCGAGCATCACGTAGTTGGTGATATCGACGACCGGGTCGATGGCACGAACACCGCTGCGACGCAGGCGCTCGACCATCCACAGCGGGGTCTCGGCGCTGACATCGACGCCCTTGATCAAGCGACCGATATAGCGCGGACAGCGCTCACCATCACGCACCTCCACCGGGAAGGTCTCGTCATGGGTCGGTGCTACCGGGGCGATGCCCGGGCCTTCGACCGCCAGGCGATTGAGCACCCCCACCTCGCGTGCCATGCCCTTCAGGCTCAGGCAATCGCCACGATTGGGGGTCAGGTCGACCTCGATGGTGCTGTCGTCGAGCCCCATCCAGGCCCGAAAGTCCTCACCGGCCGGCGCATCAAGCGGCAGCTCCATGATGCCGGGCGAGGTCTCCTCCTCGAGCCCGAGCTCGGAGGCCGAGCAGATCATGCCGCGAGACTCGACGCCACGCAGCTTGGCCTTCTTGATCTTGAAATCACCGGGAAGCACGGCGCCGACACGGGCGAAGGCAACCTTCTGGCCCACCGCCACGTTAGGCGCGCCACAGACGACCTGGACGGGCTCGTCGCCGCCATCGGTCACCTGGCAAACATTCAGCTTGTCGGCATCGGGATGCTGCGCCTTGTCGATGACCTCGGCCACGACCACGCCCTGGAAGGCAGCCGCGACGGGCTCGACGGCATCGACTTCCAGGCCCGCCATGGTGATCTGATCGGCCAATGCCTGGGTCGCCAGCTGCGGCGACACCCATTCACGCAGCCACTGTTCGGAAAATTTCATGACATGTCCTGTGTTCTGCAGTCAGGGGTTCAGGCGAACTGGCGCAGGAAGCGCAGGTCGTTTTCGAAGAACAGGCGCAGATCGTTGACGCCGTAGCGCAGCATGGCCAACCGCTCGGCACCCATGCCGAAGGCAAAGCCCTTGTAGCGCTCGGTATCGATACCGGCATGTCGAAACACCTCTGGGTGCACCATGCCGCAGCCCATCACCTCGAGCCAGCCACTGTGGGAGCAGACGCGACAACCGTCGCCGCCGCACATCACGCACTGGATGTCGACTTCGGCGGACGGCTCGGTGAAGGGGAAGTAGGAAGGACGGAAGCGCACCGATAGATCTTCGCGCTCGAAGAAGGCCTGCAGGAAGTCCTCGATAGTACCCTTCAGATCGGCAAAGCTGACGTCCTCGTCGACCAGCAGCCCCTCGACCTGATGGAACATCGGAGTATGGGTCAGATCCGAGTCGCTGCGATATACCCGTCCCGGGCAGACAATGCGGATCGGCGGCTCTTCATCCTTCATGGTCCGCACCTGCACCGGCGAGGTATGGGTGCGGAGCAGGCGAGTGGCGTCGAAATAGAAGGTATCGGCCATGCCCCGCGCAGGGTGATGCGCCGGAATATTGAGGGCTTCGAAGTTGTGGTAGTCGTCCTCGATCTCGGGTCCGACCGCCACATCGAAGCCGATCCGCGTGAAGAGGCCTTCGATACGCTCGAGGGTGCGCGTCACCGGGTGCAGGCCGCCTCCGGGCTGCCCGCGTCCGGGCAGGGTCACGTCCAGGCGCTCTGCCGCCAGGCGAGCATCGAGCTCGGCCTTCTCGAGCAGCGCACGCCGCCGATCCAGCTCGTCACCCAGCTCACGCTTGGCCTGGTTGATGCGTTCGCCAGCGGCCGGCCGCTCCTCGGCGGGAAGCTTGCCGAGCCCCTTCAGCAAGGCCGTGATGTCACCCTTCTTGCCGAGGTAACGCACCCGCACTTCATCGAGCGCCGGGATGTCCTGGGCGGCGTCGATGGCGCCGCGCGCCTCGGCGACCAGGTTGGGAAGGTGGTCCATCCGTTGAGCTCCGAATGCGCTGCTGCGATGTCGATGAACCACACCGCAACAGGGTCATATAAAAAAACAGGGGAAGAGCGGCTGCTCTTCCCCTGCGACCTTCACGCGTGCCCTGCCAGCCGATATGTCATCGTCATGGCAATCGCACGTCGAAATGATCAGTTCACTCAGTGAGCAGCCTTGGCCTTCTCGACGATAGCGGCAAAGGCGGCCTTCTCGTGAACGGCGAGATCGGCCAGCACCTTGCGGTCGATCTCGATACCAGCCTTCTTAAGACCGGCAATGAAGCGGCTGTAGGACAGACCGTTGTTGCGGGCAGCAGCGTTGATACGCGCGATCCACAGGGCACGGAACTGACGCTTGCGGACGCGACGGTCACGGTACGCGTACTGGCCGGCCTTGATGACGGCCTGCTTGGCTACGCGGAAGACGCGTGAACGCGCACCGTAGTAACCCTTGGCCTGCTTCATGATTTTCTTGTGACGGCGACGTGCAACGACGCCACGCTTGACACGTGTCATAGCTTTCTCCTGACGTTAAAAAAGATTCTACCGGCGTCGCTTACAGATTCGGCAGCATGCGCTGAATCAGCGGCACATCGGATGCGTGGATCTGCTTCATCCCACGCAGCTGACGCTTACGCTTGGTGGATTTCTTGGTCAGGATGTGGCTACGGAACGACTGCTTGTGCTTGAAGCCGTTAGCCGTCTTCTTGAAGCGCTTGCCAGCGCCACTGTTGCTCTTGATCTTCGGCATGAGGGAGATCTCCGCTCGAGGTTCTTCAGAAAACCCAAGGCCGGTGCCGACCGGGACGTGTCCCGACCGGCACCCGTTAAACTGCCTTTGGATCACTTCTTCTTGGGGGCAAGGATCATGATCATCTGGCGACCTTCCATTTTCGGGAAGGACTCCACATTGGCCATATCCTCGAGGTCCTTGGCCACCCGTTCCATCAGCTTGCGGCCGATGTCCTGGTGAGCCATCTCGCGGCCACGGAAACGTAGCGTGACCTTGCCCTTGTCGCCACCTTCGAGGAAACGAATCAGGTTTTTAAGCTTCACCTGATAGTCACCCTCGTCGGTGCCAGGCCGGAACTTTACTTCCTTGACCTGGATTTGCTTGGTCTTCTTCTTCTGAGCAGCTTTCTGCTTCTTCTGCTCGAAGACGAATTTGCCGTAATCCATGATCTTACAAACGATCGGATCGGCATTGGAGATCTGCACGAGGTCCATACCAGCCGCTTCCGCCTGTTCCAGGGCATCACGGGTGGACACAATTCCCAGCTGCTCACCGTCACTGCCGATGAGGCGGACTTGGTCTTCGCTGATACGCTCGTTCATTGGAGGGCGCTTGTCCTGAGGACGGCCGCGCTGTGTATTTCTCTTGATCGTTACATCTCCATATTGGTGGACGTCGTCTTGATCACCGCTCGGCGTCGAGCTTGGCGATCAGGTCATCGATCTTCAATGAGCCGAGGTCTTCGCCCGTGCGAGTCCGCACGGCCACTGCATCCGCCTCGACTTCCTTATCCCCTACCACGAGGAGATACGGAACCTTCTGCAACGTATGCTCCCGGATTTTAAAGCCGATCTTCTCGTTCCTCAAGTCCGCCTTGGCGCGAAGACCGACTTTCTGCAGTCGATTGACCACATCTTGAGCAAAATCGCGCTGCGAATCGGTGATCGTCATGACGACCACCTGCTCTGGAGCCAGCCATAGCGGCATGGCGCCGGCGTAATGCTCAATGAGAATGCCCAGGAAACGCTCGAAGGAGCCCAGGATCGCTCGATGCAGCATCACCGGTGTCTTGCGCTCGCCATCTTCATCCACGAACTGGGCGCCCAGGCGTCCCGGCAGGTTGAAGTCGAGCTGCAGGGTGCCGCATTGCCAGACGCGGTTCAGACAGTCGCGCAGGGCGAATTCGATCTTGGGCCCGTAGAAGGCGCCCTCTCCCGGCTGCAGCTCCCAATCGAGGCCCGTGGCGTTCAGAGCCGCCTCCAGACCCGCCTCGGCGCGATCCCAGAGACCCGGCTCACCCATGAAGCCTTCGGGACGAGTCGACAGCTTGAGCTCCACGTCCTCGAAGCCCAGCTCCTTGTAGACCTTGAGGGTCAGAGCAATGAAGTCTTCGGCTTCGGACTGGATCTGCTTCTCGGTGCAGAAAATATGCGCGTCATCCTGGGTGAAGCCGCGCACGCGCATCAGACCATGCAAGGAACCGGACGGCTCGTTGCGGTGACAGCTGCCGAATTCCGCCAGGCGCAACGGCAGGTCACGGTAGCTCTTGAGCCCCTGGTTGAAGACCTGAACGTGACACGGACAGTTCATCGGCTTGACCGCGTACTCACGCTTTTCCGACTCTGTCGTGAACATCAGATCGGAATAGTGCCCCCAGTGGCCGGAGGCCTTCCACAGGGACAGGTCGACGACCTGAGGTGTCTTGATCTCCTGATAGCCATGCTCGATCTGCACACGGCGCATGTATTGCTCCAGCGCCTGGTAGATCGTCCAGCCATTGGGGTGCCAGAATACCATGCCCGGCGCCTCTTCCTGGATATGGAAGAGGTCCATCTTTCGCGCCAGCTTGCGATGGTCACGCTTCTCGGCTTCCTCCAGGCGCTTGAGATAGGCCTTGAGCTGTTTCTTGTCACCCCAGGCAGTGCCGTAGATGCGCGTCAGCATCGGATTCTCGGCACTGCCGCGCCAATAGGCCCCGGCAAGCTTGGTCAGCTTGAATGCCTTGAGGTGCGAGGTGTTCGGCACATGCGGTCCGCGGCACATGTCGATGTATTCCTGGTGATGATAGAGACGGATGGTCTCGCCTTCGGGAATACCGCGCACCAACTCCTGCTTGTAGGGCTCTTCACGGTGCAGGAAGGTCAACATCGCCTTGTCCCGATCGACATACTCGCGCTCGACATCGTAGCCCTGCTCGATCAGCGCCTTCATTCGGGCCTCGATGGCTTCCAGGTCTTCCGGTGTGGCCGAGCGACCGAAATCGATGTCGTAGTAGAAGCCATCATCGATCACGGGACCGATCGCCATCTTGGCCTCGGGGAAAAGCTGCTTGACGGCATGGCCGATCAGGTGGGCGCAGGAGTGACGAATCACCTCGAGCCCCTCTTCGTCACGCGCCGTCAGGATCGCCACGGTGGCGTCATGATCGATGATATCGGCGGCATCCACCTGGACTCCGTCGATCTTGCCGGCCACACAGGCCTTGGCGAGGCCGGGGCCGATGGATTCGGCCAGCTGCATCACGGACAGCGGTGCATCGAAGGTTCTCTGACTGCCGTCGGGCAGGGTAACGATTGGCATTGCGGGCATCCTCGAGCGCAGTGGTCATCCATACCAGGGATGACATGCGACAGGCTGAAATGAATGAATTCGGGGTGGTGGTACCGGGCCACCTCATCTAGAGAGGCGAGACCCCTCAATCTAGACAGGACGCGCACATTAGCAGGGGCAGGCAAGCGGCGTCCAGCCGCCTCAGACGCACGTGATGGCGCCAGCGGCGAATCACATGGGATAACGTCATCAGGTCACAACGAAACGAGGGGTGCCGAATGGCACCCCTCGTCAGGCAGGCCTCGATCAATACATCAGGCCATCATTTCCACTCGCCGAGCTCGACGCGACGGTTCATGGCACGACCGGCATCGGTATCGTTGGAGGCAATCGGCTGTTCCTCACCATAACCGATGGCCGTCATGCGATTAGGATCGATGCCTTCGCTGGCCAGGAACGCCTTGACCGAGTCGGCACGACGCTGCGACAGCTGCTTGTTGTAGCTAGCCGAGCCCACGGAATCGGTATGCCCCTCGAGGCGCACGCGGGCATCCGGGTTAGCCGCAAGTTTCTCACCGACGTCCGCCAGGATATCCTGAGCGCCCATGGTCAGCTTGGCCGAGTCGAACTCGAAGTTGACGTCCTCAAGCACCAGGTCGTCGACACAGCCCAAGGCATTGACCTTGGCGCCAGCCGGGGTATCCGGGCACTGATCCATGTAATCGGGCACGCCATCGGCATCGGAATCCAGCGGACAGCCCTTGGCATCGACTTTCACACCGGCCGGGGTACCCGGGCACTGGTCACGGAAGTCATAGACACCGTCGCCATCGGAATCCAGCGGACAGCCCTCGGAATCGGTCGCCACCCCGGCAGGGACCTTGCCCGGGAAGGTCGGACACTGCGGCTCAGCCGGCTTCGGCGTGGCGCACAGCATGCCACCGATCGTGGCGCCGACGGTGCCACCGATGGCCGCACCCTGATCCTCATCGGACTCACTGCTCGATGCATAGCCGATTCCACCGCCGATCAGCCCGCCTGCCAGCGCACAGACGGTGGGATGCTGATACCAGGCATCGCTCGCCGAACTGCTCGAAGACTGCGAGGCCGAACTGGCACAGCCGGAAAGACCAATCATCAGCGCAGAACCCACCAGAACGCCTGTAGTTGACTTCTTCATGCAAGACTCCTTCTTATTAGCATCACAGCGAACCCGCCCATGGGGTTACGAAACACCGATGCTTAATGACAATGCTTCGATAAGCCCATCATTTCGCGTCCTTATCAAGAAAGCACATAGACGGATATTCAGCTAGGCGGGGAACTTAATCAAGTGTCTCCTAATAGAGACGATGCCTTCATGATGCACGGCTAGCATCAATCGCCCTGACCTCCTGTGATACCTGAAAGAGCCGCTGCTGCCCTCCTCGATTAACCCAGACTTCCCGGCCAACGCTCCTTGAAGTCCAGGACGCCTCGCGCCGCCTCGACGAGGGGCGTCTCGAATTCCGCTTCGACGGCCATGCGCTGGCGGTCTTCGTCGAGACGCTCCTTGAGGCTCAGCTCCTTTCGGGCAGAGTGGGTACGCAGGTGTGAGGTGCGCTCGTGAACGTCTGCGAACACACTGAAATCGGTACGCTGCAGCAGCGACGGGTCGATGATTTCCAGCAGCACCTTACAACGCAGGGAGCCCTCGACGAGATCGACCTGACGACTGATCATCGACCGGGCGATCGCATCCAAACTGTATAGGCACTGCTGATTCGCACGCTCCACCTCGTCTCGCTTGAAGGCTTCACGCCGACGGACTTCCTTCCAGAGGGTAAAGGCATAGGCACCCAGTCCCGCCAGGATCACCACCGCGAGACCCGCCAATACCCAAGCCATCGTTTCACTCATGTCGCCGCCTCTCGCTGCTTGTCGAAATAGAGGGGTGGCATTGTACGTGGCCATACTCATCAGCCCAATGCCGCCACGACAACGCGAGTCGACGGCCGGTCAGTCCCGCGCCCTCGCGCTCGCCGCTGTCTGACGCCTCTGCGACTCATCAACCGAAAGCGAAGTTCACGGCATTACAACAAGTTAGTCTTCTAATGTATTTTATACATACCGAACTCACTGCCTTCGAGCAACGGAACCGTCGCCATGCGCTCCCCTACTACCTCCGACACGGATAACGCCCAGCCACCATCGCTGCCAACCACCATCGGGCTCTGGCTGGGACCGGCCTGGCTACTGATGACCCTGCTACTGCCGGCCCCCGCCGACATGCCAGAGAGCGCCTGGCTATGTCTCGGCGTTGCCCTGCTTATGGCCACCTGGTGGTCCACGGAGCCGCTACCGATACCGGCCACGTCCTTGTTGCCCCTGGTCCTGATGCCCAGCATCGGCATCAATGATCTATCGAGCGTCGCGACCAGCTACGCCAACCCGATCATCTACCTGTTCCTGGGCGGCTTCCTTCTGGGTATCGCCATGCAACGCTGGGAGCTGCACCGCCGAATTGCTCTCAGGGTATTGCAGGTCGTGGGCTATCAACCCCGGCAGCAGATCGCCGGCTTCATGATCGCCACGGGGTTCCTCAGCATGTGGGTCTCCAACACGGCCACCGCGATCATGATGCTGCCCATTGGCCTGTCGGTCGTCAGTCTGCTCGAGGACAACGCACCCGAGGAAGTGGCCCGCTATGCTACCGCCCTTCTCCTGGCCATCGCCTACTCGGCGAGTATCGGCGGCATCGCCACATTGATCGGCACACCTCCCAACGCACTACTCGCCGCCTATCTCGCCGAGGATCGCGGCATCGACGTCGGCTTCGGGCAATGGATGCTAATCGGTCTTCCGATCACCATCGTGATGATGACCGTCGCCTGGTGGTGGCTGACACGCAAGGGATTCAATCTCGCCATGGGTAACAAGAGCGGCGACATGGTCCAGCAGGAACTGGACAGACTAGGCCCCATGAGCAAGGCGGAAAAGAGGGTCGGCGTACTGTTTCTGCTCGCCGCTGTCGCCTGGGTATCACGCCCATTACTCAACGACCTGGGACTGCCCTGGCTCAACGATACCGGTATCGCCATCGGGGCCGGCATCCTGCTGTTTCTGCTGCCCAGCGGTGGCCAGCGTGGCGAGCGCCTGCTGGTCTGGGACGACGCTCAGAAATTGCCCTGGGGCATCCTCTTGCTGTTCGGGGGCGGTCTGGCCCTTGCCGGCGCCATCAAGGCGTCCGGCTTCGCCACCTGGATCGCCGACCAGCTGTCGCTATTCGGCGCCCTTCCACTGCTGATGCTGATTGGTATCGTAGTGCTGGTGATCATCTTCCTGACCGAGGTGACCTCCAACACCGCCACGGCGGCCGCCTTCCTGCCACTGCTGGGCGCATTGGCACTGTCGCTTGATCTTTCGCCACTGATGATCACCGTACCCGCGGCGATCGCCGCCAGCTGTGCCTTCATGATGCCGGTGGCTACACCGCCCAATGCCATCGTCTTCGCCACCGGGCACATGAAGATCCAGTCCATGATTCGAGCCGGGTTTGCCCTGAACCTGATCGGCACCGTGGTCGTCACCCTGCTGGCTTACCTGCTGATCATCACCTTCTGGTGATGCATGGCATCGCAGAGATGCACCGGTCATACCGACCGGTGCCGCTTCGCTCCTGCGCGGGGTGTCATTGGTCGAGCCTGACAAGTGATGCAAAGCCGACATCATCAAAAGCGCCATCCTGCTGGCCCTGGCGGCTCAACTGGTCAGCATCACCCCGCAGTAGTGGTCCAGCAGCAGCAGGCCAAAGACTCCCAGCAGGTAACGAATGGAAAACCAGAAGGCCGCCAAGGGCGCAGACGAATCCCGGCTGCGCCAGACACGATGGTTCCAGATCATGAAACGAACGTTCAGGGCCAGGATACCCACCAGATAGAGCCCGCCACTCATCCCGATCACGAACGGCAGCAGTGTCACCGCCACCGTCAGCCAGCCATAGAGCCAGACCTGCAGGCGAGTGAAGGCATCGCCGTGGGTCACGGGCAGCATGGGCACACCGGCTCTGGCGTACTCATCTCGTTTGTGCAGGGCTAAGGCCCAGAAATGCGGCGGCGTCCAGGCAAAGATGATCAACATCAGTAGTAACGGCTCAGGTCCCAGCTGTCCCGTTATCGCCGTCCAGCCCAGCAACGGGGGGGCGGCCCCGGCGACACCGCCGATCACGATATTCTGAGGTGTCGCATGCTTCAGGAAGGCGGTGTAGACCAACGCATAGCCTAGTAGCGAGGCCAAGGTCAGCCAGGCGGTCAGTCCGTTAACTTGCCAGGCCAGGAGCCCGATGCCCCCAGCGGACAGCAACGATGCCCAAGCGAGCGCATAAGGAACCGGCAGCCGCCGCGCCGCCAAGGGACGCTTGGCTGTTCGACACATCAAGGTATCCAACCGACGGTCGAGCAGGTGATTGAACGCCGCCGCTCCCGAGGCGGCGAGGCCGATCCCCACCAATCCCAGCACTGCCAGATCCATGGGTGGCAACGACGGGACCGCCAGCGCCATGCCCACCGCCGCACACACCAGCATCACCATGACCACCCGGGGCTTGCCGAGCGTCACCAAGTCGCGCCATTGCCAGCTCGGTTGCTCCGGCGAGGTTGTGGCTACCATCATGGCATCGCGCATCTGCCCTCTCCTTGCGGTCGGTGGACGATTGCCGGCAACGGCAGGCTCATCTTGGCCTGCCAGGCCGCCAGCGCCATCGTGAGGGCCAGGAGCACGGCGCCGGCCGTGTGGGCCAGTGCCAGCCCCAACGGCAGCCACCAGACCACATTGGCGATGCCAAGGCCTGCTTGGATGCCATAGGCCGCCAGCATGGAGCCGAGCCAAGGTCGAAGGCGGGGGGCGCGCCAGTGTCGAGCCGCCAGTAGTATCAGGCTCACTCCCAGCGCCAGGGCTCCCAGACGATGCGCCAGATGGATGGTGGTGCGAGCATCCGCGTGCAGCTGGCCATGGAGATAATTGGGACCCACCTGCTGTGTCAGATGAAAGCCTTCACTCCAGTCCATGGCGGGCAACCACTGGCCATTGCAGGTCGGAAAGCCCTGGCAGGCAATGCCGGCATAATTGCTCGAGGTCCACCCCCCCAACGCCAGCTGCAATACCAGCAACAGCGCCGCAATGGACCACCAGCGCGACAGGGGTGGCAGGGGACGGCCTAGGGGTCGCGGGCTGGCCGTAGACTGTCGCAGCCTGAGGTGTAGCCATAAGAACATGAGCATCACCGCAAGGCCGCCCAACAGATGCAAGGTGACCACCTGGGGCCATAGCTTGAGCGTGACGGTAAAGGCACCAAAGCTCCCCTGTAGCGCGATGACCGCCAACAGCCCGAGGGTCAGGCGCCAGGGATAGGCTGGACGCCTGCGCCTAGGCCACCCCAGAGCCAGCATGACCAGCACCAGCCCTCCCAGCATCGTGGCCAGATAGCGATGGATCATCTCCAGCCAGGCCTTGAGGGGATCCAGCGGCATGGCCGATGCATGCGAGTCCACTACCGAGGCCCCGGGCACCACCCATTGGCCGTAGCAGCCCGGCCAATCGGGGCAGCCCAGTCCTGCGTCCATGAGTCGCGTGAAGGCCCCCATCAGGATGACCGCCACGGTGAAGACAATGCCCAGCTGACTCAACCGTATCAGCAGGCCCAGCCTGGGATCATGCTGCGACATGGCCACCTCCTGTCCTGACACCTTTTGCTCAGGCGGCCATCACTACAGGCCGCCGGCCTCGTTCCCTGTCTTCAGGGTAGGCAGGCGCGTGACGATCGACGCGTTGAAGACAGCGAGCCTAACCGGCATGCCGTCCACGCTTTCCACGCCTCCGCCAAGGCTTTAGAAGCGCGCCCGCGCCTAACGGGCTCACGGGCTCTGGATCAGGCGGTTCGTGTCAGTCGAATCCCGCTAGCCGCTCACGCGCGTGATGGGCTCCGGATTCATGCGCAGCAGTTGCTTGAGATCATCGAGCACATCGTAGGGGTCGACTCCGGCGCGGTAGCCCAGCACCGCCAGGCCCTCTGGGCTCAGGATCCAGACCTCGCCCGGCGTCTGCCATTCGGGCGTTCGAGCCCAACGGCGGCGCGCTTCACCGGGCAGGGGATCGGCCGAGACTTGCCTCGAATCGTCGATGCGAAGACGGCGCACCCGCGTGGCCTCCTTGCCAAGGGCACGATGCAGCCGCCACCACTGGTCGGCCAGCTGATCGCAGTCGAGAGAGCAGTCGAAGGCCAGCAACCAGCCATCGACCTCTGTTGGCGAAAGCGCGCTTTCCAGGGGCCAATCACGCAATGCAGGCACCTCTGGCTTGAGCTCACCGTGAGCGGTACGCGCCTCGGGAATTCCCAGGCGCCACTCCACCATCACCCAAGCCGCCAACAACGGCACCGCGAAGACGGCGATCAGTGACAGCAGTTTCAGGCGTTGGCGGTTGAGGTGTGTCATGGCAGCGACTCCTTCGATCGGGACATTCCATTGTTTGTGGCCTGCGGCCCGTGGCGCAGACGACGTCCACCCCACCACATCACCAGCAAGGCGGCAGCGGCCAGCCCCCACCATTGAACGGCATAGCCAAGATGGCGACTGGGCGGCATCACGCTGGGCTCCCACCAGGGCGCCAGTCCGCCAGGTCCCTCCTCCAGGTGCAGCCACCCCGCGTGGGCAAAGTCTCCAAGATGTTCCCAGGCATCGAGCTGAATACGCTGCAGGCGAACGCCTTCCTGATTGTCACCGAAGAGCGGGGCTCGCTGACCGTCAGGCTGCCACTGGCCCTTGATCGTTACCGGCCCCATGGGCGTGGCCACGGTCGGTGCGTCCCGGCTGGTGCCCGTGGCCAGAAAACCGCGCTCGATCAGCCAAAGGCGGCCATCGCTCGTTCGCAATGGGGTCAGCACCGCGACACCCAGCTGACGCCCATGGGTCCGGTTGTCCAGGAAACGCGTTTCACCGGCCAGATATGTCCCTTCGAGTGTCAATCTCGCGCCTGCCGGCGGCGCCTCGCGCGGGGCGATCAGGGCCGGCGCTGCCGCCAGCGCCGACAGGTAAGCTTCCTTCTCGGCGGCACGATTCCACTGCCAACAGCCCAAGACAAGCCCGAGTGCCACCAGCAGGCTCCAGAACCCCCACCAGAGCACAGCGAGCTTGACAGGCGACGAACGCTTGCATGAACTGGATGAGGTCTGATGCGTGGAGCCTGTCATGTTGAAAGCCCTGATCACCTTGGTATTCGTTTGCATGGTGGCGAGCCTGGTCGCCGGGGCAGGGTTCCTGTTACGCGACCAGGGGCGCTCCCGCCGCCTGCTGATCTCTCTCAAGGTTCGCGTCAGCCTTGCCACCTTGCTGCTGGCCCTTCTTGCCTACGGCTTCTATTTCGGTGGCCTGTCCGGCACATGAGTCGGAGCCAGCGCTTGTCACGCCTGTTCTAGAAGACGTAGACGAAGATGAACAGGCCGACCCAGACCACATCGACGAAGTGCCAGTACCAGGCCGCGGCCTCGAAACCGAAATGGTCGTCCCGGCTGAAATGCCCTTTCATGACCCGGAACAGCATCACGCCCAGGGTGACTGTCCCTATGGTCACATGTGCCCCATGGAAGCCCGTCAGCAGGAAAAAGGTCGACCCGTAGATGCCGGCCTGCAGCGTGATCCCGTAGTGGTGGTATGCCTCGTAATACTCGATGCCCTGCACGATCAGGAAGCACACGCCTAGCAACAGGGTGCCGATCAACCAGTTGCGCGTCGTCTTGCGATAACCTTCCTTCAAGGCCTCATGGGCGATCGTCAGCGTGATGCTGGAGCTCACCAGGAAGATGGTATTCACCAGCGGCAGCTGCCAGGGGCTCACGACCTCGCGGGGTCCGCTAATGGCATCGCTCGGCGGATTCATGAGCGGCCAGGTCGCCGTAAAGTCGGGCCACAGTAGCGCCGCCACCCCCTTGGCCCCCTCGCCATCCAGCCAGGGCACGGCGAATACCCGCACATAGAACAGCGCGCCAAAAAAGGCGGCGAAGAACATGACTTCGGAGAAGATGAACCAGCCCATCCCCCAGCGAAACGAGCGATCCATCTGAGAGTCGTACAGCCCTTGACGGGACTCGCGGACCACATCGCGGAACCAGAGCCACATCACGGCCAGGACCGCGATCACCCCCAGCGTCATGACCAGGCCACCGCTGCCATGAACCAGCTGGACGCCGAGGCTGATCATCATCACGCCGACGGCAAGCGACCCGAGAGCCGGCCATTTACTCTGCGGGGGAACGTAATAGCTGCCACTCATGCCTCACCTCCTTGTTCGGCAGCGACCGGTACCTGCTCGGCCAGTGCCTTGTCATCTACCGGGTACAGGGTATACACCAGCGTCACCGTCTTGATGTCGTCGGGCAGGTCGCGGGTTAACTGAAACACCAGAGGGGCTTCGAGACGTTCCCCGGCGTCGAGCCGTTGCTCCTTGAAGCAGAAACAGGTCACCTTGCGCATGTGCAAGGACGCCTCAGAAGGCGACACACTGGGCACCGCCCTGCCCCAGCCCGCTTCATCACCATGGTTAGTGAAGGCAAAATGCACCTCGGTCGCCGCACCAGGATGCACGCGCACCTGACGATCGAGCACCTCGAGTTTCCAGGGCAATCCCGCCCCAGCTCGGGTAATGAACTGCACGGTGACGACCCGCGACTCATCGATGCTGTCACTTACCAGCGCCTGAGCCGTGTTCTCGACCTTGCCGTTGATGCCGGTGATGCGGCAGAAGACGTCGTACAGGGGCACCAGGGCAAAGGCGAACACGAACATGCCTACCAGAACGATCAGCGTTCGGGTGACGGTACGTTGCACGGCGGTCATCTGCTTTCCTCCCCTCCGCCCCGTTCAGGGGCGAAACGACTTGGCTCAAACAGGATGCTTAGTGCTCACGGGGATGGAACGACGGCGGCGTGTCGAAGGTATGCAACGGTGCGGGACTCGGCACCGTCCACTCCAGATCTTCCGCTCCTTCCCAGGCCTGAGCCGGTGCTTTCTCGCCTCCACGCGCACACTTGATGATCACCAGCACGAAGATCAGCTGCGAGGTACCGAACAGTAATGCTCCAAGACTCGATGCCATATTGAAGTCCGCAAACTGCAGGGCGTAATCGGGTATGCGTCGCGGCATGCCGGCAAGCCCGGAAAAGTGCATCGGGAAGAAGGTCAGGTTGACCCCCACCACCGATGTCCAGAAGTGCCAGCGGCCAAGGCGTTCACTGGGATAGTGACCTGTCCACTTGGGCAGCCAGTAGTAGACGGCCGCCATGATGGAGAAGACGGCACCCGGCACCAGCACATAGTGGAAGTGGGCCACCACGAAATAGGTATCGTGATACTGGAAGTCGGCCGGTGCGATGGCGAGCATCAGACCGGAGAAACCACCGATGGTGAACAGCACCACGAATGCCAAGGCGAACAGCATGGGAGTCTCGAAGGAGATCGAGCCCTGGAACAGGGTGGCGATCCAGTTGAACACCTTTACGCCGGTCGGCACCGCGATCAGCATGGTGGTGTACATGAAGAACAATTCAGCCACCAGTGGCAGGCCGACCGCGAACATGTGATGCGCCCAGACCAGAAACGACAGAATGGCAATGGAGGACGTGGCATAGACCATCGAGGCGTAGCCGAACAGCCGCTTGCGAGCGAAGGTCGGGATGATGGCCGAGACGATGCCGAACGCCGGCAGGATCATGATATAGACCTCGGGATGGCCGAAGAACCAGAAGATATGCTGGAACATCACCGGGTCCCCACCGCCAGCAGCATTGAAGAAGCTGGTGCCGAAATTGATGTCGAGCAGCATCATGGTGATCACACCGGCTAGCACCGGCATCACCGCGATCAGCAGGAAGGCCGTGATCAGCCAGGTCCAGACAAAGAGCGGCATGTCCATCATGCGCATGGTCGGGGCGCGCAGATTAAGAATGGTGGCAATAATGTTGATGGCACCGAGAATCGAACTGATCCCCGCCATGTGCAGTGCAAGAATGAAGAAGGTGGTGGATGGCGGCGCATAGGTGGTCGATAGAGGTGCGTAGAAGGTCCACCCGAAGTTGGGCCCACCACCAGGCATCAGCAGGGTCGAGAGCAGCAGCGTGAAGGCGACCGGCAGCAGCCAGAAGCTGAAGTTGTTCAGCCTTGGCAACGCCATGTCCGGCGCCCCGATCTGTAGAGGAATCATCCAGTTGGCAAGGCCGACGAAGGCCGGCATCACGGCACCGAAGACCATGATCAAGCCATGCATGGTGGTCATCTGGTTGAAGAACTCGGGCTCCACGAGTTGCAGGCCTGGCTGGAAGAGTTCGGCACGCACCACTAGCGCAAAGATGCCACCGATGAAGAACATGCTCAGCGAAAAGAGCAGATAGAGCGTGCCGATCTCCTTGTGGTTGGTCGTCAAGAGCCATCGCAACAGGCCACTGGGCCCATGATGATACCCTTCGTCGGCGGCATGACCGGCCGCGCCAGCCGCATCACCCGTCTGCTCGAGCGTGTGCTTGGGAGGTAGTTTGGGCGCCATAGGACTTCTCCTGTGATTCGGGGATCGCGAGACCGGGGTTGCGAGACTTGTACCGTCTGGATCGGCTATTCGAGCCGCGCCTGGATCTCCGACGGCTGGACGACATCCCCGGTATCACTGCCCCAGGCATTGCGCTCATAGGTCACCACGGCGGCAATCTCGACTGGGCTGAGACTGCTACTGAAAGCCGGCATCGGCGCACCCGACACCCCATTGATGACGACATCGATATGGCGATCCCGCTCAGCCATCAGTGCCGGATTGTTGGCCAGCGACGGGAAGACAGGAGGGTTGCCCGAGCCATCGACCTGATGACAGGAGGCGCAGATCGACTCATAGACCTTCTGCCCCCGCGCCATCAACTCCTCCATGCCCCACTCCCGATCGACACCGCTGGCTTCGCGCGCAGCCGCTTCCTTGCGTTCGGCAAGCCAGTCATCGAAGGCCTCCGGCTCCACCGCCTCGACCACCACCGGCATGAAGCCATGGTTGCGACCGCAAAGCTCGGTGCATTGCCCACGGTAGGTGCCGGTTTCCTCGATACGTACCCAGTTCTCGTTGACGAAGCCCGGAATGGCATCCTGCTTGACGGCGAGCTCAGGCACCCACCAGGAATGGACCACATCGTCCGATGTCAGCAGGAACCTCACCTTGCGGTCCACCGGCAACACCAGCGGCTCATCAACTTCGAGCAGATAGTTTTCCCCCTTCTCGGCGGCACCGGCTATCTGATCGCGAGGTGTATCCAGGTTGGAGGTAAAGGCGACATCTTCACCCAGGTACTCATAGTGCCAGCGCCACTGCTGGCCGGTGACCATCACATCCAGAGCGGCATCGTCCGTGTCGTACATTTGCTTGAGGGTAGCGGTAGCCGGCAGCGCCATACCGACGAGAATCAGTAGGGGAATCGCGGTCCAGATCACCTCCACAGTGGTGTTTTCGTGGAAATTCGCTGCCTTGGCCCCCTGGGAGCGACGAAAACGAAAGAGGGAGTAGAACATCACGCCAAACACGACGATGCCGATCACCACACAGATCCAGAAGATCGTCATATGCAGGGAGTGGATGTCATGACTGAGGTCTGTCACACCGAGAGGCATGTTCCAGCCATTGGCCAAGGCCGCATCGGTTAGCCAGAGACTACCGCTCGTGACTACCAGTTGAGCTAGCGACGTGCGCATCGGCCCCTCCTTGTCGTGATGGTCGTGCTGGCCACGCCTGTGGCATGGCACCAGTGCCCAGATCCCTAGGAATGCCTGGAGTATAGGAAGGTTGAAGAGATGTCATGGATCAAGGTAGGCAGGATTACTTAACGTAGCCATCAACGCTTGCAGCGCGGCGAAGCGCGCGGACGAGGTAAAGCCACGGACGTCAAGCCCTACTCGGCGGCGCTCAAGGCCAGAATGAGCACCCCCGCCACCAGCACCAGGGCCATCAGCACGCCCACGATGACAAAGGCCATAGGCTTACCTGCCTGAAAATCCTCTCGGCGCTGGGCATCCTTTTGCACGCCAAAGAACGCCGCCAACACGGATTTGACCACCTGCCACATCGCGACCTCCCGCTTCGATCGGACAGCCAATACCGGCTGTCGCAAAAAAAGACGACCTAGATCAGAGAATGGGTGAAGAACAAGGCTCATGCACGGTTTGGCGTAACACCGCTTCTATACTGAAAGGTGCTCCTCGACATCGAGGCATTACTTGGTGAACTTATAGTTAGTCAGCAAGCAAAGGAGTTGAGATGACAACCCCCTCAGAGAATGTCACCCAGCTACCGTTGGCGGCGCGGGAAGTCAGCGACCCCGTCATCAATTGGTGGCTGAATCATTGGATGGGACCGGCTAGCCCATTTGCCCGCATGCAAGTCGCATGGATGGAAACACTATATGAGGCCATGCAGATGGAGGCGGAGCTACTCGTTGCCTGTGCCACCAGCCAGCAACAGGTCATCCAGTGCATGTCAGATCAGCAAAGCCTCAAGGATCCCGAGACCATGAGCAGTTGCTATCAGGATGTCATGCAAGACTTCATCAACGCTCACCTGCATCGCATCGATAAGGTCAATGAGTTGGCCGAGGACTTTCGCCAGCGGGTTTGGGAAGAGATTTGACCAATCATAGGTCGAGGAGCCCAGCGAGGATGGGCTTCACCCGCCACATACTCGAACAACTCGCTCAGAATCCGAACAGCGCCACGATCATCGGCAACAGGAAGGCCGTCAACAGCCCCGTCAGTCCCATCGCGAGTCCGGCGAAGGCCCCAGCAAGCGCTCCGATCGAACTGAAGCTCTGAGCCGTACCGAAGCCATGCGCCGCCAACCCGAGGGTGAATCCCTTCACGGTCGGATCCTGGATGTTAAGAAGTCTGAACACCAAGGGCCCGAGGGCGCAGCCGATTGATCCCGTCAGCAATACCAGTCCCGCGGCCAGCGAGGGTATTCCCCCTAGCTGCTCGGCGATGCCCATGGCAATGGGCGAAGTGACCGACTTGGGGGCGAGGGTCAGCAAGGTTTCGCGGGTCGCCCCCATCAGCATGGCGATGCCAAGGGTCGAGCCAACGGCCGCGACGATGCCAGTGACGCAGGCGATCATGATGGGCCAGATCAACCGCTGTACGCGCTCCCGATGGTCATACAGAGGAATCGCCAACGCCACGGTCGCCGGGCCCAGCAGGAAGTGGATGAACTGCGCCCCCTCGAAGTAAGTGCGATACTCGATCCCACTGAGCAGCAGAAAGCTAATCAACAGCGCAATCGAGATCACTACCGGGTGCAGTAACGTGGTTCTGCCGAAGAAGATATTGATGCGGGTGGCCAGCAGGAAGGCGGCCAGCGTCACCAGCAGCGAGAGCAGCGGATTGCCCGAAAGATAAACCCATACCTGGTCCAATGCCACGAAGTTCATTTGGCCTTCTCCGACCCGGTGATGCGCTGATTCATCCACGTCATGACCTTGGCCGTGACCGCCAGGGTGATCGCCGTGGATACGATCAGGGTCACGGCGATAGTCCAGAAATCGGCCTGGATCAGCTTGATGTGCACCATCATGCCGACCCCAGCCGGCACGAACAGTAGGGTCAGGTAATTCAACAGACCTTCGCCGGTCTTGCGCAGTCCTTTCGGCACGCCGCAGTTGACCAGTAGGGCCACGAGCAAGATCACCATCCCCACCACGGGCCCTGGCACGGGAATGCTAAACGCCCGAACGATCAGCTCGCCCAGGAACTGGCATCCCAGCAAGATGATAAACCCCACGATCAATGACATGCTCGCTCTCCTCCATGCTCAGCATGGCATCAGTTTATCCCTTTCCTCGTGCTATCACCCAATCCTCCACCAAGCATTTGAAAAAAAAGCGCTTAAGGGGCTTCCCATTGCCAAGATGACGCGATAATATACGCCTCGTTCTCGGGGCACAGGAGCCGACAGGTCCTGCCGAGCACCAGAGTCGGAGCGTGGCGCAGCTTGGTAGCGCGCTGCAATGGGGTTGCAGAGGTCGCTGGTTCGAATCCAGTCGCTCCGACCAGAAACATGGAAAAGCCACTCGGCCTTGTCGAGTGGCTTTTTTCGTTACCTCCATGTTCCAGCCCTCTTCTTTGCGCTATGCCCAGCGCTGAGTCAGCGATAACATAGCCTGCGGGACATTATAGACAGTAAAGAAACCACTCTAGACACAGAGGACTCATGCGCACCCTTGTCATCGTCAGAAGCCTCAAGATGGGCGGCATGGAGCGAATGGCCATTACCCTTGCTGACGCACTTGCCGAAGCGGGCCATGACTCTCACCTCGTGACCTGGCGCGACAGGGACCAGGTGCTCTTTCCCAGCCACCCCGAAGTCACCTGCCACGTTGTACCAATGCAACGATTGGTTCGTCTCACAGGCTTGGGGCTGCTCATTGAACTGGTTTCACGGCTAATACTTAACCCATTGATCCGTCGTTCGCACTTTGTATGGACGGGCTGGCTTGGCGGTTTTGTATTTCGTGCGTGGTTGAATCGTTTCGAGCGACGACACGGGCCTGTCGATCGAATCATATTCCGAGGTTTAGGTACCTTCGAAGGCATTTGGCGGTTTCGTGATGATCGTGCACGGTTCGTGCTTGAGAATGGTTTCAATCTCAAAGGACCAAGCTGGAAACAACGCCTTTTATCCCGCTGCCTGCTCGACAAACGCCATCTGGTAGGTGTGTCAGAGGGCGTCGTGGCATCAGCTCATGCCTACTGCAAGCGCTATGGACTCAAGCCATTATCACTGCAGAAGATCATCAACGCCTGCCCGGTCCAACGAATCCAGTCGCTGATGCTCAAGGAAGATCCCGAGATTCCATCTGAGCCTTTCCTACTCAATGTCGCTCGACTCGTACCGCAGAAGGATCATGACCTGCTACTGGAGGCATATGCACAGATAAAGCCAAAAGAGCGGCTAGTCATCATAGGAGAGGGACGCCTGAAAGAAGAGCTTCAAACCAAGGCAGAAATGCTGGGGATTGCCGACCGCGTCACTTTTGCTGGCTCACGCAAGAACCCTTACCCATGGATGCGCAAAGCGCGCATGTTTGTGCTGAGCTCGAGAGTAGAAGGTATGGGCATCGTTCTCAGCGAAGCCCTAGCATGCGGCACGCCTGTCATATCAGTAGACTGCCCTGGCGGTATTCGCGAAATTCTCAAAGGCGAGTTGGAAATTGGCATCGCCGAACATAGTGCCGATGGTCTTGCGAGGAAGATGAGGGAATTGCTTGCACAGGACGGCTACAGCATCAAGCTTGAGTGGCTGCAGGACTTCTCTGAGGAGGCAATGGTAGCTCGATACTTGAGTCCGCCTCCGGGCTAAGAAAGATGCTATTATTCATCAGGTTAATAATAGCATTCTAGGCATTCTCAACTCTGGGCTTCATCACTTCCTCGCAACTGGAACTTGTGTCATGTTCATGAATATTTGGCGACTGGATCAACAAGAGTCATTCTGGAAGTCACCTAAGCCCGTATGGATGTTGGGCGTCATCTGCCTTTACCTCTATGGTTTTTTTCGTCTTTTATTTCCTGATATAGGTCAGGATGCAGGCACCTTGATGGGAGTCTTGGGGCTGATTTTGGTCCTGGCATGTGGCAAGACACTTCGTAGCACGGGGCCGCTTTGGCTCTTGCTCGCCGCAGTATTCGTGCAACTGCTTACCTGGTGTTTAGGCTATGTACACCATCCCAGCTGGATACCAGACAATCCGCAACTCGACCGCATGGGAAAATGGTTCCTGTTCATCGGTGTTGCCTGGTGGCTAGGAGGAAGCACTCGACGCACCTTATGGCTCTGGGGATTAGCCATGCTGGGGCTGATTCTTACAACACTGACCAGTGATGTGGGTATCCTTCATTGGCAGAAAGGCCTGGAAGGTCGCCGGGTAGATTTCGGTATCCACAATGCTCAGCATGGTGCAATGTACTTCGGAACGGCCCTGCTCGGCTTGCTGGCTTTCAGTCGACGAATGCTCCAAGCAGGTGCATGGTCCACATTGCGTCGTATCGCCTGGGCCCTGGCACTCACGATTTGTGTCACCGGCGTCATTATCACCCAGACTCGGGCTATCTGGCTCGCACTGTTAATAGCGCTACCTGCCATGGCCATCATCCCATTGATTGCTAGCAACTCCATGTTCCGACAGCCAGCTAGCAGAAAAAGAAAGATGCCGCTTGTTTTAAGTGGCATTTCTTCAATAATTCTAGTGATCTTTTTGGGGAATATCTTCCATGGAACCATTGAGCGGCGATTGGGCGCTGAAAACCAAGTAATCACCAACCTGATCGCCGGAAAGATAGATGCAGTCGACCCCAACTCCAGCATCGGGAATCGAGTCTACACCTGGATTGCCGCCAGCGAATGGATAGCCGAGCGTCCGATAGTAGGCTGGGGTGGTAATGGTCGCAACTTGGCGGTCCAAGAAACAGACTGGCTGCCAGAAAACACTAAAGAACGCTATGGCCATCTGCATAACACTTTCCTGGAAATACTTGTGGCCTATGGCGCCCTGGGGGTGCTAGTAGTCGCGACGCTCGCCTGCTGGATTGGTCGTGGCACTTGGCTGGCGTGGAAAGCAGGTGAACTCCCTGGCGACATGGCCTTGTTTGGGGCCAGCTTTTTCGCCTTCTGGATCACCGTCAACCAGTTCGAGGCCTATCTCTCATTCTCATCCGGTGTATATGTACACAATCTGATAGTAGGTGGACTGGTGACTCATATCTGGCGCTGGAGAGTAATAAAAGATCAACCCTCATCATGCGACACCATCACCCGGGCCTAGTCTAATTGAGACCGCCGTCATTTGAGCCTCATTTTCTGCTCTCCATCAGTCGACACATGCCACTTGGTGCCCCAGTATTCAGAAGGGATAGCACGTACAATCTGACTGGCCAGCACTTGCTTCATACTCATAGAATCGGCGGCCGATCACCGTATGATCATCCCAGAGAATGAAGCCCGAACGCTTCCCCCCGCCGGGCGTTCGCTTCTGGAGATATTGAGCCGCTTCGGCACTATTCGTTATTGCCCCAGTGCTCCAACAGCAGATCAATAAACAATTGTGCGGTGCTGGAGATGCTGTGAGTACTGCTGCGCACCAGCCCAATGGTGCGCTGAATGCGGGGCTCAGGGAGCTCCCGGGAGCAAAGCGAGTCGTGGTCCGGTCCCGGCATCGTCATGCGCGGCAAGATCGCAACACCAAGCCCCGATTCCACCAGGCCTAGTGAGGTGGAAAGGTGTTGGACCTCGTAGAAGCTGTTCAGGCGGATGCCTTCTGCTGACAGGGTGTTATCCAGCAGGGCGCGGTTGCCGCTGTCTCGGCTGACCGTGATCAGGCGCACTTGCTCGAGGTCGGTCCACTCGATCTGTTCCTTCACCGCAAGCGGATGGTCGGAGCGCAGCGCCAGCACGAAAGGGTCTCGCAACAATGGCGTGAAGGAAATCTCGGGACTCTGGGCGCTGAACATGTTGATGCCGAAGTCCGCTTCGCCACTGATCACACGCTCCAATCCCTCCTTGGCGCTGACATCCAGGATGCGGATGCGGATACCCGGCCAGGCCTCGCTGAACACCCGGATCACACTGGGCAAAAAGTAGAAAGCCGCCGTCGGCAAACAGGCGATGGTCACCGTGCCTTTCTGATGCGTGGCCAGTTCTCGAATGCCCAGGATCGACGACTCGTATTCCTCGATCATGCGCCGCGCCCTGGGCAGGAAGTCCTGCCCGATGGGGGTCAGGCGGGTACGCCGCGTGGTCCGCTCGAGAAGCTCCACCTCCAGCAGTTCCTCCAGCTTCTGGATGCGGCGGGACAACGCCGGCTGTGAGATATGCAACCGCTGGGCGGCGGCGTTGAAGGAGCCGAGCTCGGCGACCTGAATGAAGGCCTGGAGATCCATGAATTCCAGTCGATGCAGCATGGAAGCACTCTTGCATGAAGTGACATTGAACAATAACTAGAACACATTAATCCTTTTTACACATATATACTCACATTTATTTGCATTTGAAGCATCAAAAGGCCGGTGACATCCTCAAATCACGACTTCTCACCCCGACGTGGTTTGACGACGATGATAAACAGCATTCCCTGCATGATCATGCGTGGCGGCACCTCTCGAGGCCCCTTCCTGCGCATGAGTGACCTTCCAGACGATCAGCAGGCGCAGGCCGACATCCTCCTGAGCCTGATGGGCTCGGGCCATGCCTTGCAGATCGATGGCATCGGCGGCGGCGACCCCCTGACCAGCAAGGTCGCGATTGTCGAACGCTCGGCCGACACCAATGCCGACGTCGACTACCTGTTCGCTCAGGTCGATGTGCTCAACCGGCGTGTCGATTTCAACCCCAATTGCGGCAACATGTTATCGGCGGTCGGTCCCTATGCCATCGAGACAGGGCTAGTGGAGCCACAGGACGGCACGACCGTGGTACGGGTGCGAAACCTCAATACCCAGCGCTTCATCGAGTGTCACGTCCCGACGCCCAACCGCCAAGTGGCTTACGAAGGAGACACGCATATCAGCGGCGTCCCGGGGCATGCCGCCGGCATTCAGCTCAGTTTTCTGGATATCATCGGCACCAAGACCGGCGCCCTGCTACCGACCGGCTCCGCTTGCGACAGCATCCAGGGCATCGATGTCACCTGTCTCGACGCCGCCACGCCGATCATCATGATCGACGCCGCCGATCTGGGGATCAAGGGGGATGAATCGCCCGCCGACCTGGATGCCAGTGACGGCCTGCTAACGCGTCTCGAGAGCATCCGCCGTGAGGCCGGTGAGCGCATGGGGCTTGGCGATGTGAGCCAGAGCGTGTTGCCCAAACCCGTGCTGGTCTCCCCCGCACAAGACAGCGGAAGCACCCTGTGCACGCGCTATTTCGTTCCGCATCGCTGCCACAAGGCCATCGCCGTGACCGGCGCCATCGCCGTGGCCTCTGCCATCAGCGTTCCCGGGACCATCGCTCATCGCCTCACCGTCGCGAACGCTCGCCTGAAGGAAGGCGAGCGACTGCCCCGCGTCAGGCTTGAGCACCCCTCCGGCTTCATCGATCTCGATGTCGAGCACCGCCACCAGGATCAGCAGGATATCGCGCGCGTCTCGCTGATCCGAACCGCGCGCAAGATCATGAGTGGAAACCTGTTCTACTCCCTACCTCCGTCCCCTGACGACCAACAACTGACGGCCAAGGCCGGATAAACTGGCCGGCATGCTGGGCTCTTGACCCAACCACCATAAAAAAACCAGGAGAAACGCCATGAAGACACGCCAATACACTCAGGTATCTCGGCCTCTGGCAAGGCTCAAGAAGACCGCCCTGCTCGGCCTGGCCATCGCCGGCCTCGGCCTGACCACCCTCTCCGCCAGCCAAGCACAGGAGGTGGAAGTACCAGGCAACATCAAGTGGACCATTCCCTTCGGCGTGGGCGGCGGTACCGACGTCTGGGCGCGGTTCTTTTCTCCCTGGCTCAGCGATAACCTGCCGGGCGAACCGACCATCATGATCGACAACGTACCCGGCGGTGGATCGATCAATGGCGCCAACCTGTTCGCGGTTCGTGCACGCAAGGACGGCAGCCACTGGCTCGGCACCTCGGCGTCCACCCAATACCCCGCCATGCTGGATGATCCCCGGGTCCGCTACGACTACAGCGACTGGTCACCGATTCTCGCCACCCCCACCGGCGGCGTGGTCTATGCCCAGCCGAGTCTAGGCGAGACGGCTGATGAAGCCCTCGATAGCCTGACCTCTCAACCGGTCAAGCTCGCCGCCCAGAACCCGACCGGGCTCGAGCTTCCGGTTCTGATCGCCCTGGACATGCTGGGCGCCGATGTTCAGGCCGTGTTTGGCATGCGCAGTCGTGGTGAGGGCCGCCTGGCCTTCGAGCGGGGCGAGGCCGATATCGACTTCCAAACCACCTCAGCCTACCTCAGCAACGTGACCCCGCTGGTGGAAGCCGGTAAAGCCGTCCCGCTCTTCTCTCTCGGCGTCCTCAACGAGGCCGGTGAGATCGTGCGTGACCCCACCTTCCCGGAGCTGCCGACCTTCATCGAGGTTCACGAGGCGCGCATGGGCGAAGCACCGTCAGGCGAGGCCTATGCTGCCTTCCGCAAGTTCTTCGCCTCCGGCTACTCCCTGCAGAAGCTGATCATGGTGCCCAAGGAAACGCCGGCCGACCTGCTCGAGACCTATCGTCAGGCGGCCCGTGACTTCGTCGCCACCGACGCCTTCAAGGAAGCAGCCGCCGCCCAGCTTGGCCCCTATACGCCCGTCATCGGGGAAACCGTGCAGCGCCACCTAGACGATGCCATGGCCATCGACGAGGCCACTCGCGAATGGCTGGCCGAGTGGCTGGAAACGGAGCACGGCGCCAAGATCTGACGCGACACGCCGTCGCCTGTTCACGCCAAGGCGACGGCGGGCTCCTCCCCTACACAACATAAGAGCCATACGCCATGCTCGATATCCTTCTCTCAAGCCTCGGGCAGCTCTTCACGCTGTCTCACCTGATGTTCATGGTTCTCGGGGTGCTGGTCGGCCTCGTCGTCGGCATCATCCCAGGGCTCGGGGGCATCGCCGGCATGTCCCTGCTGCTGCCCTTCCTCTACGGCATGGACCCCACCGTTGCCCTGGGCATGCTCATGGGGCTGGTCGCGGTGATACCCACCGGTGACACCTTTGCATCGGTCCTGCTGGGCATCCCCGGCTCCAGTGCCTCTCAGGCAACGGTGATCGATGGCTTCTCGCTGGCCAAGCGCGGCCAGGCGGCTCGTGCACTCTCAAGCGCCTTCCTGTCCTCGATGATCGGCGGCCTGATCGGCGCCGTGGTGTTGACCGGCTTCATCCTGATCGCACGCCCCCTGGTGCTGTCCTTTTCCTCATCTGAGCTGTTCATGCTGACGCTGCTCGGCCTGTCCATGGTCGCCGTGCTGTCGGGACGCGATCTGTTCAAGGGGCTAGCGGCCTGCGGCCTCGGCCTGCTGGTGGGAGCCATCGGCATGGCGCCGGCCACCGGCGAATTCCGCATGAATTTCGGCCTCGACTATCTCTACGACGGCCTTCCGCTGGTGGTCGTCGGCCTGGGCATCTTCGCCCTGCCCGAAATCATCGACCTGCTGGTCAAGCGCGGCGCCATCGCCGAGGAACCCTGCCAATTGGGTGAAGGTTGGCGTAGCGGCATCCAGGACGTCGGCAAGCAACGCGGCCTGGTCGCGCGGTGTGCCGGCATCGGCAGCCTGGTCGGCACGATTCCGGGGCTCGCCGGGTCGGTGGTCGACTGGCTGACCTATGGACACGCCGTGCACAGTGCCAAGGACAAGAGCCAGTTCGGCAAGGGGGATATCAGAGGCGTCATTGCACCGGAATCCGCCAACAACGCCTGTGCGTGTGGCGCCATGGTCCCGACCCTGCTGTTCGGTGTACCGGGATCCGGCACCGCCGCCGTCTTCCTCGGCGGGCTGTTGTTGCTTGGCCTCCAGCCGGGTGTCGGCATGATCGAGACCCATCTGGATCTGACCTACACGATCATCTGGTCGCTGGCCCTGGCCAACATCCTGGGTGCCGCCCTGTGCCTGATGCTCGCGCGTCCGGTGGCCAGTCTGACGCGAGTGCCCTTCGCCATCCTGGCGCCCCTGATCACCGTGCTGATCATGTTTGCCGCCTTTCAGGCCACCCGTGCCACCGGCGACCTGATCGCCCTTGGGGCGGTCGGCGTGCTGGGCGTGCTGTTCAAGCAGGCCAACTGGTCGCGCCCGGCCTTCCTGATCGGCTTCGTGCTGGCTCCGGGTGCGGAGGGTTATTTCTATCAGGCGGTTCAGTTCCAGGGCACCGATGCCTTCATGCGCCCGGGCGTCATCATCATCGGCGCGATGATCTTCGCCGCCATGTTCATTCCGATGCTCAAAGCCTTCCTGCTCAAGCGTCGCGCGCTGGCGGCGAGCGATACGGAGACTGCGGAGCCGGTCACTCCCCCCACCCTCGGCGTCATTGATATGGTGCTGTTTGCCCTGCTGATCGGCATCGCCGTGGTCGGCTGGATGGACATCTCGGACCTGACGACGCTTGGCGGCATCATGCCTCGGCTGGCGATCGCCATTCTCGGCATCTCCTGCCTGCTCGAGATCCTGCGCTGCACGCTGAAACGGCCGCAATGGCAGCATCAGGCGATGCGTCGGGAAAGCCTGTGGCTCGTGGGTTTCTTCGGCCTGGTGGGCACCATGGTATATGTCGGCTTCATCACCGCGGCGACGATTTTCTGTCTGGTCTTTCTGCTGCTGGTTGCCCGCACCAAGCCTTGGGTAGCCGCCGGCATGTCATTGGGTGTCACCGTCTTCTTGGTAGCGATGGCCGAGTTCCTGACGCTGACCTACCCCGGTGGCTTGATGGATCCCCTGCTCTTCGGCTGATGGCGCGATTCATCAATAGCAAAGCCCCGGACCGGTGTCATGACAGGACACCGGCTCGGGGCTTTTTGGTTCAGGGGCTTACTGGCCTACGGATCGATCCGAGCGGCCGTTGCTTACATATGAAATTACATATATTTTGATTGTCATATCATTCATCACTCCCGGGTTTCCCCATGCCCCCACTCCAGGATCTCCCCAACCTCGACACCGACCAGTTCCACGCGCCTTCGCCAAATGACCTGAACGAGCCCGGCGGTGGCTCCGCTCATCCCCCACGCATCTTGCTGCTCTACGGATCCCTGCGGTCACGCAGCTTCAGTCGCCTGCTGGTAGAGGAAGCCGCTCGGCTGCTTGAAGCCATGGGCGCCGAGACGCGCATCTTCGATCCCCGTGGCCTGCCGCTACCCGATGCCGAAGAGGCCAGTCATCCCAAGGTCGCCGAGCTGCGCACGCTGGCCGAATGGGCCGAGGGCATGGTGTGGTGCTCACCGGAGCGGCACGGGGCCATGACCGGCATCATGAAGGCGCAGATCGACTGGATTCCCCTCTCGCTGGGAGCCGTGCGCCCCACCCAGGGAAAGACCCTGGCGGTGATGCAGGTCTGTGGCGGATCCCAATCGTTCAATACCGCGAACCAGCTGCGAGTGCTGGGCCGCTGGATGCGCATGCTGACCACCCCCAACCAGTCCTCGGTCCCCAAGGCCTTCATGGAGTTCGATGACCAGGACCGGATGAAGCCCTCTTCCTTCTACGATCGTGTCGTCGATGTCATGGAGGAGCTGGTGAAATTCACCTGGCTGACCCGTGGTCGTGCCGACTACCTCACCGATCGCTATTCCGAGCGCAAGGAGAGTGCCGAGCAGCTCTCGGCGCGCGTCAATCAGCGGGCCATTTGAGAGGAGCCAAAGGATGAGCACGGACCTGAACACCGAGACACCCAGCGTCGCCGAAGGCATGGGGCGCTTCGAGCGCTACCTTTCCCTCTGGGTCGCCCTGGCCATCGTCACCGGCGTGCTGCTCGGCCAGTTTGCGCCCGCCATTCCTCAGACGCTGTCACGCTTCGAGGTGGCACAGGTCTCGATCCCGGTCGCCATCCTGATCTGGGCCATGATCTTTCCGATGATGGCCCAGATCGACTTCACCTCGGTGCTGGGCGTACGTCGCCAGCCCAAGGGGCTCATCATCACCACCTCCGTGAACTGGCTGATCAAGCCGTTCACCATGTTCGCCATCGCCTGGTTCTTCCTGATGGTGGTGTTCCGCCCATGGATTCCCGAGCCGCTCGCCAGCCAATATCTGGCGGGCGCCATCCTGCTGGGGGCCGCCCCCTGCACCGCCATGGTCTTCGTGTGGAGCACCCTGACCCGCGGCGACGCCGCCTATACGCTGGTGCAGGTCTCCCTCAACGACCTGATCATGCTGGTCGCCTTCGCCCCGATCGTGGTGCTGCTGCTCGGGGTCTCCGATATCCAGGTACCCTGGGATACCGTGGCACTGTCGGTGGTGCTCTATATCGTCATCCCGCTGGCCGCCGGTTACCTGACACGGCGCACCCTGATCGCCCGCCACGGCCTCGACTGGTACGAGCAGGTCTTCCTGAAGCGATTGGGCCCGATCACGCCGATCGGGCTGATCATCACCCTGGTGCTGCTGTTCGCCTTTCAGGGCGAGGTAATCCTCGAGGCGCCACTGCATATCGTGCTGATCGCCGTTCCCCTGATTCTCCAGACCTTTCTGATCTTCTTCATCGCCTACGGCTGGGCCAAGGCCTGGAAGGTGCCCCACTGCGTGGCGGCCCCCGGCGCGTTGATCGGCGCCAGCAACTTCTTCGAGCTCGCCGTAGCGGCAGCCATTGCCCTGTTCGGCCTTCAGTCCGGTGCGGCCCTGGCAACCGTGGTGGGGGTGCTGGTGGAAGTGCCGGTCATGCTTTCCCTGGTGCGCATCGCCAATGCCACACGACAACAGTTTCCGTGAGCCCCGCACTGGCTCATCTGATGAAACCACTTCGGCAGCTCCCTCCATGCCTTCAAGCCCAGCGCCATCGCCACCTACTCGGCCGCACTGTCTTGCTGCTTGGCCCGCTTGTGGCCATCCTCGGTTTGCCCGATCTTCCGGTAGCTCGACACATAGAGGTGCGACTTGGGCACCTCATGCGACTGCTTGAGGAAACGACGCAGGGCCCGCATGCTGCCGAATTCACATGCCGCCCACACCGCGGGCTGGCCGGCCAGCCACGGCAAGTCTTGCACCTTGTCAAGCAACGGCTTGCCTGTCGGGTCCGGATTCGGGTTGATCACCCAATGCAGCTGGATGTTCTCGGGATGTGCCAGGCATTGTCTATCCGATTCGTGGGGAACCTCGATCACCGCGTGCCCTTGAGCGTCGTCGGGTAGCGCAGCGAGATTGACACTGATGGCGGGCAAGGCCGTCATGTCGCCAGCCAACAGAAACCAATCGGCCTGATGATGGATCAGCTTCCTGGCGCCAGGACCTCCCACCAGAATTCGATCGCCGGGCCTCGCATTGACTGCCCAGGTAGACGCCGGCCCCATGTGCTCGTGCAGGGCGAAGTCGACATCGATTTCCTTTGCTCGCTGATGCCGGATGGTATAGGTCCGCATCAACGGCTTTCCCCTCGCCGCGCGGAAAGATCAGCTTGATATAGGCGCTCTGCTGGTCCGGCGGAAAGTCCGCCAGGCCATCACCTCCCAAGGTGACGCGCCGCATATGTGGCGTGACCTGGGTGGCACGAATGACCTCGAGCTCCCTTGTCCCGGCCTTACCCATGATCCTGACTCCTGTGCTGCTCGGTTTCGTGATCGGTGGCGTTTTCAGTCATGGTGGCGGCGATGCGCAGAAAGGTCTCCAGCTCATCGGTGCTGAGCTGCCCGGTCAAGCAGGTAGCTGCCTCGTCCTCCAGAGCGGCTATCTTCTCGAGCATCTCCAGGCCTGTATCTGTCGGCGTCAAAAGCTGACTACGGCGGTCGCTTGGATTGTCCGAGCGCTCAATCAATCCTTCATGCATCAGATCGTTGAGCACCCTCGTGACACGTGACTTGTCCTGCCCCATGCGCTGCACAATGGCCATGGCGGTGCAGTCGGGTATGCGACCGACGCCTTTCAGCACGCGGATGTGGGTGATAGGCAGCGATATCTGGTGTTGCCGGATATTGGCACGCAACTGCTTCTTGTAGGCATGCAGCAGCCGATGCAGTGCCTCGTTCAGGGAAGGAAGGGCCATAGGACACTCGCTATTTAGTTGGCACATGTCCACTATATATACTTAGTGGACATGTGCCAACTAAATTCGCGTTACGCCCTATCGATAGCGTCTTCTGCAGGAGACCATCGACAATGCAGAATAGCGCCCCTGAGGGCATAAGACCGCTATCCCACCGCTTTCCTTACAGGGAAGACGGCGAGCGAGTACTGGTCGAACCCTGCATCAGAGAAGCCGGCCGCCAACTGCTGGATCAGCCCTAGTACGCGGTTTCGAGTGCGATGGCGGCTTTCGCGAAGTACACGGCCGTCGCCGCATGATATCCGACAGTGAGTTGGCAGGGGTGCGCCCCTGGTGGCGGCGTCCCTGCCCCTTGAGCAGATCGGCGAGGCCCAGGCGCTGCTCCAGCGAAAACGCCATGTCGGCAAGATCGTGCTCGACGTGGACGAATCCTCTTAGCCGCCGGCTTACTCACTCACGGCGATTTACGATAACAAGCAATGGCCACAGGCCTCGCACCGGACCGGTGCGAGGCCATGATCTACTCAGCAGAGCGCGGCCCGACGCTCGGGCCGGTTGCCCATCTTCGCCAGTCGCGCCCCCACGCGCTCGAGTTCTGTGGCCCGCCCCTCGGCCGCCGCCTCCAGCACCGCTAGTGCCCAAGCCGGCAGGCCCGGCTCCAGACGATAATAGACCCACTGGGCATCGCGCCGATCGGCGAGCAGGCCACAGCGACGCAGCTCCGCCAAATGGCGGGATACCTTGGGCTGGGACTGCTCCAGGGCATGCGTCATCTCGCACACGCACAGCTCCTGCTCGCGCGAGATCAGCAGCGTCATCATCAGGCGCGTTTCTTCGGCCAGGCACTTGAAGAGGCGTAACGGGTCGATCGACATCGGCATGTTCCTTACAGGCTAGACCGGGATTTTAAGGCAGACGCCTTGTGGCGCGAAACGCTTCGCTCATCCGGCAGACGCCTCACGCGGCAGCGCCAGGGCCATCAGGGCACTGGCCAGCACCAGGGCGGCGGAGACCCACAGACAGGCGGCCAGGCCCGCGACCTGATATAACCAGCCCGAGAGCAGCGTGCCCGCAAGTCGTCCCATGGCATTGGCCATGTAATAGAAGCCCACATCCATGGACACCCCATCGGCTCGCGCATAGTGCACGATGAGATAGCTGTGCCAGCTGGAATTGACAGCGAACAGCACGCCAAACGCCATCAGCCCCACCACCAGCCATGCCACCTCGGCCAACGGCAACAAAGCGAGCAGCGCCGGCAGCCCGGCCAGCAGCAAAGCCCAGAAGGCGGTAATCCCGCGGGCGCCCCCCTTGACCAGACCGGTCAGCCGCGGCGCCTGGGTCTGTACCCCGCCGTAGCCGATCACCCACAAGGCCAGCAGGCCGCCCACCGTCCAGTGACTCCAGCCATGTTGGTCATACAGAAAGACCGGCAAGGCCACCACGAACCAGACATCCCGCGAGGCAAACAGGCACAGGCGTGCCGCCGACAGCACATTGATGGCCCGCGATGTGGAGAACATCTCGCTGAACTTCGGCTTGCGCTTCTGTCGCCCCAGATCGGCCTTGAGCCGTACCAGGGACAGCGCCAGCACGGCGATCAGCATGACCGCCATGACGATGACCGCCCCGCGGAAGCCGACGACCGTCAGCAGCACGCCGCCAAGGAAGAAGCCGGCGCCTTTAAGCGCATTCTTAGAGCCGGTGAGGATCGCCACCCAGCGATAGAGCGCGCTGCCGGCACTAGGGCTGTCCTTGGGGACCAGCACCTTAACCGCGCTCTTGGCGCTCATCTTGTTAAGATCCTTGGCGATCCCCGACAGCGCCTGGGCGGCCATGACCCAGGGCACGGTCAAGGCGCTGGCCGGAACCATCAACATGGAGAGGGCCAGGAGCTGCAAGCCAAGCCCCACATTCATGGTGCGATTCAGCCCGAGTCTCGCGCCGAGCCAGCCGCCCACCAGGTTGGTGATCACGCCGAAGGCCTCGTAGAAGAGGAACAGCAAGGCCACGTCCAGCGGGGAATACCCCAGCTGGTGGAAATGCAGCACCACCAACATCCGCAACGCCCCGTCGGTGAGCGTGAAGGCCCAGTAGTTGCCGGTGATCAGCAGATACTGTCGCACCTCGAAGGGCAGCGCCCGCAAGCGGTGAAGCAGTGCAGTACCTTCAGCCACGGGCCACCTTCAGCGCCAGCTCGGCGGTCCGGTTGGCATAGCCCCACTCGTTGTCATACCAGGCGTACAGCTTCACCTGGGTCTGGTTGATCACCATGGTCGAGGGGGCATCGATGATCGAGCTGCGGGGATCAGTGCGATAGTCGATGGACACCAGCGGGCGCTCTTCATACCCCAGGATGCCATGAAGCTCGCCCTCGGCCGCTGTCTTCAGTGCCGCATTGACCTCTTCGCTCGTCACCCCACGCTCCAGCTCGAAGACCATGTCGGTCAACGAGGCATTGGCCAACGGTACCCGCACGGCATGGCCGTTGAGCTTGCCCTTGAGCTCAGGGAAGATGGCGGTGATGGCCTTGGCAGAGCCAGTGGTAGTGGGGATCAGGCTCATGCCGCAGGCCCGTGAACGGCGCAGGTCGGGTTTGCTTGGAGAGCTGGGCGCATCAAGGATGGTCTGCGTATTGGTGATGTCGTGCACCGTGGTCATCGAGCCATGACGAATCCCGAAGGTCTCCTGAATCACCTTGACCACCGGCGCCAGACAATTGGTGGTACAGCTGGCCGCGGTCACGATGCGATGCTGATCGGGCTGGTACTGATCATCATTGACGCCCATGACGACGTTGAGCACCCCCGGCTCCTTCACCGGCGCGCTGACCACCACCCGGTCCACTCCCTGATCGAGATAGGCCTGCAGCTTGTCGCGGGTCTTGTGCTTGCCCGAGCACTCGATGACCACCGCACAGCCGGCCCAGTCGCCGTCACCCGGCGCCTGGTGGCCACTGAAGGCGACGCGTTGCCCGTCGATGATCAGTGCGTCCTCCTCTGCGCTGATCCCCTGCCCCGGCGCCCATTGACCATGCACCGAGTCGAATTCCAGCAGGTGGGCAAAGGTCGCCGCGTCACCGCCCGGATCATTGATCCGCACGATCTCGATCTCGCCGGCCGTGACGCGAGCCCACAGGCTCCGCAGCGTCAGCCGACCGATACGACCAAACCCGTTGATACCAATACGTACCGTCATGAAGCGTCCTCTTGGAGTGTGTCAGGAAACACAAGACCGCTCGTGCGAGCAGAGTCTGGGACCGGCTCCGGCCTTGCCGAGCACACAATATATGGGTTTCCATATATATTCTAACTCGAAGGTAGCCTCATGGCAGCCATATCTCGCCACGGGCGATCTACGCTTCCCAAGAGGAGCTCGGGCCCCTCATCCGCCGTCATCAAGCATGCCGGAGAGCATCAAGACCGTCCGGCATGATCAAATGATTCACTCTCGGAGGACGTAGGAAGCGCGGATAGCCATGACTCGGTAACCCAGAAAGGTCCGCGAACTCCCGGCGACTTGTCCGAATCATGACCTTGAAGCGCAGAGGATACGATCTGGCGGGAATAGGCATCGCTCAACTGCAGGGGCGCGACCGGAAGCCGGCTTTCGGTACGAGACAATTGAACTAGAGGCCGACCGACTACCGGGCGGCGGCAAAGCCTCGGCGCTGCCGCCCCACTTGACGCTACTGCGCCACACGCCAGAAGCGAATCAGGAGACGCTGTCCAAGGCCGTGGCCACCTGCTCGACGGCTGCCGGGCCGATGCCCTTGATGTCGGACAGGGTGCCGGCTGCGTGACGGGCCTGGATGTCGCTCGCCATGACGAGACCGTTTTCACTTAGAGTGGTGACGACCTTTGTCGGGAGCTCCAGATCCTCGACTCGCAGGCACTGCTGCTGCTGACGCCAGCGGGTCGCCATGGCCTGTGTGGACTGATCGATAAAATCGCCATACTCACCATCACGCAGGCTGGCGATCAGGCTGCAGAATTCCAGCTGATGCTGCTCGCTCTCGCTGAGCGGAGTGCTGCTGATGACGAAATGCGGCGGCTGGGCGACACACACCTGGTCCTTGACCAGCGATACCGTGACCGTGCCGTCGTCGCTGGCGACAGACGCCGTTGCCTCGCTGGTGCCGGCATTGGCCGCCTTACCACGCTTGGCTTCTTGCTTGGCCTGGGCTTTCTGCAGTTCTTCGCGCGCCAGGTGCTTGGCCTGCTTGGCATCCTTCTTCGCGGCATCCAGCTTGTCGCTGAGCTTGGCATTGCGCGTGCGCAGCTGTTCCGCCTCGTGCTTGGCCTTGTCTCTTGCCTTCTGGGCCTGCTGGGAATCTTTCTTAAGCTGTTGCAGGTTGGCCTTCAGCTCATCGACTTCCATCTGCAGCGTGATGGCACGAACCAGTGCGTCGTCCTGGGTCTCCTGAGTAGCGTTGTCGGTCATGGAATCTCCTTTGTGGTCACAAGAAAATACCCCGCGCCAGCTGAGGCCGGGCGGGGTGCGAGGCGAGCATTGGGTGCCGACCGGCCCTCATACCGCCGGTGGCGAGCGAACATGATAACGGCGAGCACCAACGTTTCAAGCACAGAGGGCTAAAACGGCCGCGGTATGCCCATAAGCGCCGCCCAGCATCGCATCACGCCATGGACGTCGCTGATCTCGGGCTGGCACATCACCCGTCCCTGTTATAGCCTTTTATGGCTATATTTAAATTTAATAGCCTTTTATGGCTATCTATCCTCACGCTTGCTACCTGGCATGATCAATGGGGTCACCCCTCCCCATGGAGAATACGTCCATGAACCAGCCCATCGCGGTGCTAACCGGTGACGTCATCGCATCACAACGAATCGACGACCTTTCCACCCTGTATCGAGTGCTAGATGCTACGCTGGCACACCTTTCCAAGCATCATGGTGGCCGCTTCGAACGCTATCGTGGCGATGGCTTCCAGCTGGCCTTGCCTTCCGCCGAGATCGCTCTGGACACCGCCTTGACCCTGCGTGCAGCGCTGATCATGCACTCCGGTAAAAAACGCTGGGATGCGAGGATCGCCGTGGCAGTTGGGCAAGACTACTGGCAGGCCAATGAAGACCTCGCCACCGCCCAGGGCCCCGTGTTCGTGGCCTCCGGCAAGGCGCTGGATGCCATAAGCGAGGGGGCATCACATCTTGCCCTGGTCCGCCTCGGCGCCCAACAGGATGCTGCGCTTGATCTGCTGATCCGCTATGCGGACGAGCTGGTCGACGGCTGGTCTCCCGCGTCGGCCGAAGTCGCCTACTTACGCCTTTGGCAGGATGAATCCCAGCAGGCCATGGCCGAAAAGCTCGGCATCCGACAGCCCAGCGTGCACAAGCGACTGCGCACCGCCCGCTGGTCGTTGCTGGCCGATACGCTTGACTTCTTTCGACACCGCCTGGCCGAGGAGGGCCGTACCTCATGACTCCTCAGGAACTGGCAACGCTGCTGGGCCTGTTGCTGGCGCATCTGAGCGGCGACTTCCTGCTCCAGCCGCGTCGCTGGGTAGACGAGCGGCGGCGCCACAAGCGACGCTCGCGAGCCCTCTACCTGCATGCCGGAATACATGGCCTGCTGGTGCTACTGGTATTGGGTATCGCCGGCAGCACCTTCACTGTCACCATCACCGGTGCCCTGCTGGTCGCTATCACCCATGGCGTCATTGATCTGGGCAAGGCCTACCTGGCGCCGCACCGCCTGCGCTGGTTCCTGCTGGATCAACTACTGCATCTGGTAGTGCTCGTAGGAGTATGGCTCACCTGGTTGGGCAGCCTGCAGCCGCTTACTGACGCCATCACCTGGCTGGTCTCGCCGAGTGCCTTGACGTTGACCGCCGCCTACCTGTTGATCACACGACCGATGGCCATTGCCATCGCCTTAGCCATGCGCCCCTGGAGCGAGGACGTGGCTGATCCCGGCACGCTAATCGCCGCCGGCGCCCGTATCGGCATGCTGGAACGCTTCCTGGTCCTGACGCTGGTGCTGCTGGATGAACTCACCGCCGTGGGCTTCCTGCTGACAGCCAAGTCGGTGCTGCGCTTCGGCGACCTGCGCGAACGCAGCGACCGCAAGCTCACAGAGTATGTGTTACTGGGCACACTGCTGAGCGTTTCGGCCACCGTTGCCCTGGGTTTGGTTGTTCGTTTTCACCTATCCGGCATCTAACCTATCGAGGGCGGTAATTCGCACTATTTCTTTAATGGCCAGCAGTTTTTTCTTTCACGCAACTCGATCATTCGGAATCCTAGAGCAATTCCCAGACCCCGCGTGGAAAATCAGGCGAGACCCGAAACGAAATCAGCTCGTTATCTATAACTGCCGTCGCCAGCGGTTCTCGACCGTCTCCAGCTCGGCAGGCCCGTAACAGGCGGCCGCTTGCCCTCGGTGATATGCCCAAAGTTGGTCACCCAGATCGTAATGCCACCACTCGCTAGGGAGATTCGTGAAGCCTTGCGCGATCATGGCGTTATATAGCAGGCGTCGATTGTCCCGAGCAGCCAGTTGTCGCTCTGTGGGGGCCTCGAGGCATTCCAGCGCATCGGTGTGAGACTCCCTCACCGCCTCATCGAACAATGTACCCATGTCGAGCAATATCCCGTCGGCATCACATAGCGTGACATCCACCGCCCCACCGGTCAGGTGGGGACTGGGTGCCTGCTGACTTCGGCTGGGCACTGACACAAACTCTCGGGTACGGGTCGTCAGCTCAGCCTCGCTCAGTTCGCTGCGATGTGCTCTCAATGATTCGTAGAGGGTATCAAACAAGTATTGCTGTACACGCCAGGGCCGCCAGCCATCCAGCACCACCAGCCCCATTCCGTCGGGAAGAGCGCGCGCCACCTCGAGAAGGCGGCGATAGGTGGTCTCCTTGACGTAGCACTCATCGATCGCGCCAGGCACCCCTTGCTTGGCATATACCGGGAACACCTTAATGGGCAGGGGTGCCAGACCCAGAGGCATCAACGATTCGTCACACTCCCTGATAGGAATACGGCTCACGGTCGACCAATCAGGCTCCGCCACGTGAGGAATCGGCGTCGCAAAGGATGCCTTGGCCTCTTCTTTTTCTGTCGTCATTGGCATTTTTCTTTACCCCAGGACCGTCGGCAACCACAGCGTCAAAGACGGGAACACGATTAGTATCAAAAGGACCCCAATGGCTGTCAGCACAAAGGGCCAGATCGTGCGAAACAGCGATACGATTTCAAGCCGGCTCACTGCGGCTGCGACGTAGACACACGCCCCCATCGGCGGCGTGATCAGCGCAATGGTGATATTGAGCGTGATGATGATCCCCAAGTGCACCGGATCGATACCCGCCATCATGGCTACCGGCGAGAAGATCGGCGTCAATAACATCAGGGCCGAGACTTCTTCCATAAACATACCGGTCACGAACGTGATGCCACTAAGCATCAGCAGAATGACAATGGGCTGCGAAATATAAGGCGTGAGCAACTCGACAAACTGGGACGGCACCTGGGCATAGGACAGCAACCAGCTGATCGTTGCCGACGCGGCCATGATCAGGAAGATAGCCGACGTGAGGCGTGTGGTTTCGACAATCGCCTTCCAGAAATCTTTCAGGTTCAGATTTCCAAGCACCATGCCGCACAGGGCAACATAGAGTGCTGTCAGCGCCCCAGACTCCGTTGGCGTGACAAACCCCATCACGATACCCGCCACGATGATGAAAGGTGCCACCAACGCCGGGAAGGCGCCCAATGCCGCGATGCCCAGCTCTCGTGCCGAGGGGAAGCTTCCTTGCTTGGTCATCCCGTGCCGCCAGGCATACCAGGCATTCATGCCCATGAAGGCCACCCCCAGGATCAGCCCGGGTATCACGCCCGCCAGGAACAGGTCACCCACGGAAGTGTTGGTAAGAGAGGCATAGAGGATCATGAAGATACTGGGCGGAATGATCGGCCCAATCAGCGAGCTACCCGCCGTCAGACCCGCCGCGAATGCGGTGGAATAGCCATCCTTGCGCATTGCGGGCACCAGCAGCGAGCCGAGCGCTGACGTATCGGCCACAGCAGAGCCATTCACCCCGGCGAAGAACACACTCGAGACGACATTGACGTGCCCCATGCCACCGCGAAAATGGCCGACCAACAGCCGCGCCAACCCCATCAGCCGATCGGTCAGGCGACTGGCGTTCATGAGGTTACCCGCAAAGATGAACAACGGTATCGCCATCAGCGAGAACACATTGATGCCGCTGAAGAATTGCTGCGGCACCATGCTGAAGTCCACGAACAGGAACCCCACCAAGGCCGTCGTCAGCAGGCTGATGAACAGGGGCACTCCCAGCAACACATGGGCCAGGAAGACCCCCAGCATGGTGAGTGTCATTCGACCTCCTCCGTGAGCGTCTTGAGCGGGGCCGGCCCATAGAGCAGCGCCTGCCATGCCAGCAGGGCAAAACCAATGGGGACCGAGAGCATGGGGATGGTGCGGCTGATGCCCAGCCCCGAGCTCGTGAACATCGAGACCGACAGCGCGTACTGGTAACTGACCACCGCACCGCCGACGGCCAGGCAGAGGGTAAGCAGCCACTGATACACGTTGAGCAAACGGCATAGGGACCGCGGCAGGAGCCGCTCGATCAGTGCTACGCGCATGTGGCCGCCCTCGACCCAGACAGCCCCCGCCGCAAGCAAGACACTGGCAATGATCAGGAATCGTGCCAGTTCATCGGTCCATATCGGGGCTCTTCGCCGATGAGTGTGGAATTCAGCCCCTGAGCTGAGCCAGGTTATGACCTCCACATGGACAGGAGGTAGAGCATGGACGGCACCCAGATTCTGACCCTCGGCCTAGGCCTGGAAGCGCCCTGGGTTCTCAAGGACCAGCACCTGGATACCTCCGTGTCGCCCCACCGCCTGGACCTCCATGTCGAGGCCGAGCGAGGCAGCCTCTACCCGTGCCCAGAGTGCGGCAAGGCCTGCCCGGCCCATGACTTCGCCGACAAGACCTGGCGGCACCTGAACTTCTTCCAGCACCACTGTTACTTGCATGCGCGCGTCCCGCGCACCAAGTGTCCCGAGCATGGCGTCAAGCGCATCGAGGTGCCTTGGGCACGGCCCGGCAGCGACTTCACCTTGTTGTTCGAGCAAGCCGCCATGTCGCTGATCAAGGAGATGCCGGTGCTGGCCGTCTCCCGGCAGATGGAGATCTCCGACAAGCGCTTGTGGCGCATCGTGCATCACTACGTGGGGGGATGCTGGGCCAGCTGGACCTGTCCGAGGTCGAGGCCATCGGCCTAGATGAGACGGCCTCACGCCCCGGCCAGGGCTATGTCACCGTGCTCCTCGATATGCAGCGTCAGCACGAGCCCGTGATCTTAGCTGTGCCCGGTCATGGCAAGGCCGCCATCGAGGCCCTCGGCGCCTTTTTGGCCGAGCACGGCGGCGACCCGGGCAGCGTGGTCGAAGTGGTCTGCGACATGTCCCAAGTCTTCCTGAACGGCGTGGCCGAGTACCTGCCTAACGCCGAGGTGACGGTCGACTGGTTCCATATCGTGCAGATTTTCTCCAAGGCCCTGGACGAGGTCCGCAAGCGCGAGCGACGTCAGCAAGCCCACCCCAAGGCGCTGCGCTGGGCGGTACTGAAGAACACTGAGGCCGGCACCCTGACGGCCAACCAGATCACCGCCCTCCAGGAACTGGTGAGCGACCGTAGCGCCACGGCGGATGCCTGGATCATCAAGGAGAAACTGAGGTGGATCCAGCAGGCGTCGACGCCACGGGGCGCTCGCTGGCGGATCACCCACTACCTGAACGTGATGCGCGATGCGGTGGCCGACAACGCGCTCCTGAAACCGATGGCGAAAGCCCTGAACACGCTGGCACGACATGCCGAGCAGGTGGTGAGGCGCTGGCTCTCCGGCCTGACCAACGCGCGTCTGGAAGGCATGAGCGGTCTGTTCCAGGCAGCCAGGTCACGTGCACGCGGCTACCGGAACGAGGCCAACTTCATCGCCATGATCTACCTGATCGGTAGCCCCGTGGGGCGCATGCTGGATCACACCAAATCCATATGAAGTGACGAAGAACCCTTAATAGCCCATTGTTTGAGGAGTCGTGACCGATAAGGGCAATTATCGCAACCCGCTGATCCGCCACGCCCTGCCCATCGACATCGAACGCTCTGGGCCACTGACCGCTCCCGGTTCTGTTTCCATATCAACGCTGGGCCTTCGTGGTCGACCACCCGGTTCCCGTATCGACGCCTAACGGTATGGTGTGGGTCTTGAGCACCCGGTACATCGTGGCTGCCAGGCCAGATCGCGGCCCTAGCCTACTGGGGCAGCTTCAATGACAACGTGGTCAACGGCGATAGTCTGGAGCGTTGCAGCGGACCAAAATGGCTTGTACTCCTTGGACCGACAGCGGGTTGTGTGGTGCTGAGCAATCAGTGTCGTCGTCAGGTAACGCTCACGCCTGGCCTCCACCTGCTCTGGGGCGTGCCCATGTGCTAGGTCGTCGACACGCTACGCTGACTCGTTCATCGGGGCGATCGCCAGCACGATATCAAGACCGCTTCCAGAAGCTGAGCCGGAAGCGGGTACCAGGGTCAGCGGTACTGTGCTGGCCCTGGCATGGTATCGACCAGGGTGAGTCCGAGGCAGGACATCGGCGATGGGTCCTGGTTCACATCCGATGCTCCTTGACAGCATCGGTAGGCACGCCGATGAGGTCAGTTCAGAGACTGCTTGCCGGACAGGATGGGAAAGTGCTCTCAGCACTTAATTCTGGCCACCCAGGGCTTGAACATCCGCCAACGCGAGGCCAGTTGCCTCCGCGATCTGTTCATCAGTCAGCACGCCCAACTGAATAAGGTTTCGGGCTGTCTGTTCGGCTCGCCGTTGCTCACCTTCCTGTCGCCCTTCCTGTCGCCCTTCCATCCGCTCTTTCTTTGCCCAGTTCTCTAGGTTCTCTGCCAGCATGTCTCTGTCCTCCACCAAGCTGTTGAGCTGCTCCAGGTTAATACCAGCCCCAAGCCATCGAAGATGGCGCTTCAACCAGCAGGTGATGATGGCATCCGTGCGTTCCTTATGGGGATCATTCTGGATGATACCCACAATCCGATCGACGGCCTGTTGTAGGGCTTCTCGGCTGCCCACTGCATTCTCGATGCTGAACACACCGCTCAGCGGGGTCTGCCGCTGGCCCAGCTCCTCGGCAGTATAGCGCCCCTCATCAATCAGATAGTATCGCAGGTGCGGCTGATAGACCCGTAGGAAGGCAGGTGGTTCAGGCTGCACCATGTCGTAGATGTCTTGCTGTGCCGTCCAGCGCTCCGAGCCGTTGTAGAGCACGATGGGCAGCACAGGCGGCAGCCCTTGACTCGGCGTCGTGACGTGGGTCTTGAGCAGGTGGTCGTAGAAGCAGGCCACGTAGTGCATCAGACGGATCGGCATGGTGCGATCCACCGAAGATTGAAACTCGAGCAGGATGTACAAGAATACCCGCTGCGTCACGCCTTTCCAGGTGACTTCGACAGACCACACCACATCCTCGAACTTTTCCTCGAACAGCGGCGTAATATAGTTGCCACTGTGGTTCTTGAGGGTGCTGAAGTCCATCAGCTCAGCGATCTCGCTAGGCGCGAAGCCTTCAATCAGCTGATGAACGAACTCCGGGTAGCTGAACAGTTCCTTGTAGCCGGTATCGTAGTGATTGGTGGCCATGCGCCCTCCTGTCAAGGTCTCCGCAGCCTATCATAAACGCCGCTCTCCCCTTACCTTGCCGCTTTACGCTATTTACCTGATGCGTAAAGAAAAAAAGCTCGTCCAGCGGACCCGCCCAACGCTATCGATCAGCCCAGAGGCCTTCAAGAACCGAATAATCGCTTAGATCGGTGTCCACGATGACTAGGTAAGATCAGTCATGCAGCGCCGTCTGCGGGGGATGGTAAAGGTACCGCCAACAGATGCCGCGGACATTACGCGGCAGGCCTTGGCATGGCCTTCCGTCAGCATATACGCCCGTGCAGTCCGCCAGGCACGGATACCGTTTATGCCACGCTCCCTTCAGAAGGCACACGAGCGACTCACACTCACTACTCCACCGGCGCGAAAAGCAACGCCAGATCTTCCTCATCGAATAGGGGGCCATCGTTCGACCGCTCACTACCACCCGCCAGGATCGAGGCGGCCAGATCCGCCTTACGCGCCTGCAGGTTGAGAATGCGCTCCTCCACGGTGCCGGCACATACCAGCTTGTAGACGAACACCGGATTCTGCTGCCCCATGCGATGAGCACGCCCGGTGGCCTGCGCCTCCACCGCGGGATTCCACCAGGGATCGTAGTGAATGACGGTATCCGCCGTGGTGAAATTGAGTCCGGTACCGCCGGCCTTGAGGCTGATCAGGAAGACCGGAATCTCGCCTTGCTGGAACAGCGCTACCCGCTGGGTGCGGGTCTTGCCCGGGGTGTCGCCGGTAAGGGTCGTGTAGGGAATATGGTCGTCTTCCAACGCCTGACCAATCAGCCCGAGCATCTCGGTGAACTGCGAGAAAACCAGGATGCGCCGTCCGTCCTCGATCAGTGGCGGAAGCAACTCGCGCAGTTGCTCCAGCTTGGCTGAACGGCCCACCTTCTTCGCACTGTCTAGCTTGACGAGACGGGGGTCACAGCAAACTTGCCGCAGCTTAAGTAGTGCATCCAGCATCACGATACCGGAGCCGGCCAGGCCACGCTCGGCGATGGCCTGCTGTACCCGTTGGTGCTGGGCCAGGCGCAAGCTCTCGTACAGCTCCCGTTGGCTGCCGGTCAGTGTGATCTCGCGCTGACTTTCGGTCTTGTCGGGAAGTTCGCTCAACACCTGCTGCTTGGTTCGTCGCAGCATCAGTGGCGCGATGCGCCGCGAGAGCCGCTGGCTCTGCGCGACGTCGCCATCCTTTTCGATCGGGGTGCGAAAATGCTGCCCAAACCATTGCTGGCTGCCCAACGCCCCCGGCGCAACGACATCGAGCTGGGCCCACAGCTCGCCCAGATGGTTCTCCAACGGCGTCCCCGTCATCGCCAGCGCCCGCTCAACGGTGAGCTCGCGCACGGCGTGCGCTGTCTGGCTCGCCGCATTCTTGATCGCCTGAGCCTCATCGAGCACCAATAGACCAAACGTCTGTTTCTGCAACAGGGCCACATCGCGAATCAGCAACGGGTAGGTGGTCACTACCAGGTCGGCCTGGGGGAGTGTCTTCTCGATCTGCTGATGACGCCGAGCTTTGCTGCCCTGCAAGGCGATCACCTTCAAACTCGGTGCGAAACGTGCGGCTTCGGCACACCAGTTACCCACCAGACTGGTAGGCGCCACTACCAACACTGGCCCTTCCAGCGCACCGCGGGCACGCTCATCGAGTACATGTGCCAGCACCTGAACCGTCTTGCCAAGCCCCATGTCATCGGCGAGGATGCCTCCCGTGCCGAGCTCGGAGAGAAAGCGCAGCCAGGCCACGCCACGGGCCTGATAGTCGCGAAGTTGTCCGGCAAAGCCTGGTGGCTGAGGCAAGCTGACGGGTAGCTCACGTAGGCGTTGAGCCAAAGCGGTCACATTCTCGCGCCCCGCCCAGCGTTCGTGTTCAGCCAAGGGCGCAAGCTGCTCCGCCGCTGTCAGTGGCAGCTCGAGCGCCGCCTCGGGATCGCTTTCATCCTCCAGCCAGTCGAGGATTGGCGCCATCAGCGTCCGCAGCTTGGCTAGCGGCAGCACCAGCTGCCGGTTATCCGGCAGGCTCAGCGTCCACGTCGCATCTTCAGTTTCCCCTTCGCCGGCTTCCAGCGGAAAATCCTCACGTGTCAGCAGCTGGCGTAGGATCGGCAGTAGGTTCAGACGCTCACCTGCCACCTCGATATCCAGCGCCAGATCGAACCACCCGTTGCCGGCTGGCTCCAGCTCGCCGTGCCAGCTCTCCGGCTCGAGGCGGATTGGCTCCTCGGGAAAGTCATCGCTGAACACGACCAGGCACCCCGCCTGACGCAGCTGGGCGATCATGTCCCACCAACCATCGGGGTCCGCCAAGTGGGTCGGCCACTCCTCTGCGCTGGTCGGAGGCATGTCATCGATGGGAAGCAGCAACGTCCAGGGTGGCAATTCAAGATGGTCCGGCACCCTCTGCAGCTCGGCCAGCCGCTCCAGCGTCACCATCCCAGGCGGCAGGGCGCGCACCAAGGCCAGCTCCGCCTGAGGATCGCGCTTTATCGTCAGCCGCTGACCGTCTCGGTAGCCCTTAGCGACCTCGCCTTCTTCGGGCGGCACCTCGATCCCGTCATAGTCAAAGCTGACGACCGCCGCCCCTGTCTGTATCCAACGCGGTAACGGCGCACCATGACGGAAGCCAATTTGGCCTTCAGCCACCACCATGGTCACCTTGAGTCGCGGTGCCACGTCGTCCAGCGTCTGCTCCGTCACCCGACTGGGCGCTGGCAGCTGGGCGGTCAGCACCGAAGACTGGCGCAACCGATCTTCTCACCAATCGCTGATCTCAGGCGGCAGTGAAGGTGCCCGGCGCAGCAGAGTCATCAGCCGGGGATCGCCGTGCATTCGACCAAACTGGCCATGCGCGGGATCGAGGTAACAGAGTTCGCGCCCGGCCCTGATGATGATGGCGTCGGCCGAGAGCATGTCAGAGGGCGTCGTCGACGGCTGCAGGTGCTGAACCCCCTCCTCATCGACCTGCCAGCTGGGCGTCAAACGACACTCGACGCCATATTCCAGCTGAGGCCCTGTTTGCTTACCGTAAAACAACAGCGGTGGCGTAGCACTGTCCAGAAGTGCCCATAGCGCCCGCGCCTGAAACGGTTGTGAGATCAACGTCCATGAATGCTGCGTACTCGGCCAGGGCCTATCCACCTCGCCATGCAGAAGTTGATCAAGCGCTTCTTCCTGTTCAGGCTCCCAACCGGACTTGGGGACCGGCAATAACTGGCCCATGGCACTCACGTCGATGCTACGAGGCGAGACCCACCCTTTACCGCGGCTCCGCTGCTTTGAGGGCCGCAACCACACGGGTGACACGGCCAAGACTGGCTCATGAGCAAGCCGGCCGCTTTCCAGAAACAGGCCTAGCCGATATTCAGCGCTGACGTATTGACTCTCCGGCAATACCGCCGGGGGCTGCTCCCATTGATCAATCCAGCGATTCCATTGCTGCTTGAGTGTTTCTACCTCGTCCTTTCCTGACGGCGCAACTTGCGATTGAGACTGACGTGTCTGGGATGTTTCCGTCCCCTGCCCAAACTGATCAAGAAAGGTCTGGATCAGTGCGACGGCATGTTTGCAATCTACGCCGACGGGGCAGCTGCAATCCGACATCAAAGCCCCACGCTGGCCTAGGTTCTGTCTGAAAAGTCTGCTCTCAGGCAACGATCTATGCACGCCAGGCATACCATCGCCCTGAAGCTGCTGGCCAATTTATCGTAGCGGGTGCAGACCCGACGTAGCTCTTTGATCCACCCGAAGCAGCGCTCGATGATGTTTCGCTCTCGATAACGGGGCTTGTCGAAGCCCCGTTGGGCGCCAGGGCGCGGTTTTCGCTTCATCTTGCGCCGGGCAATGATCGGCTTCATCCGGTGCCGGTCGCAGTAGCGGCGAAGCGGATCGCTGTCATAACCCTTGTCCGCCACGATGTAGCGACAGCGCTTACGTGGTCTGCCCCTGCTTCCAGGCAGATGAACGTGTTCCATGGCAGGGATGAAGTGGCGTGTATCCGAGTCTTGCCCAGGCGAAAGCGTGAAGGTCAGTGGCCATCCATGCCGGTCACAGACCATGTGGATCTTGGTCGTCAAGCCGCCTCGGCTGCGGCCCAGAGCATGGTCTATGGGTTCTTGGTGCCCCCCTTTTTGCCGCCCCCAGAGGCGGCGCGGGTGGCGCGAATCGACGTCGAGTCGATCATCCAAGTGTCCAGGTCCATCAGGCCATCTTCTCGCAAGCGGAGCTGGAGACGCGCCAGGATGGTCTCGAAGGTGCCGTCATCGCGCCACTGTCGGAAGCGGTCATAGACCGTCTTCCAAGGACCGTAGCGCTCTGGAAGATCGCGCCACTTGGCGCCCGAACAAAGGATCCAGAAGATACCGTTCAGCACCTGGCGGTCATCGCGGCGGGGGCGCCCCGTTCTCTGGGGTGGCGACACGATATCCTCGATGAGAGCCCAGCCGTTATCGGAGATCTCGTAGCGTCCTGTCATGGCTCACCTATGCTGCTGAGGCATAGAGGACATTAGCAAATTCGAGTTTTCGGACAAAGCCTAGGTGTATGGTCCCGGGAAGTAGTGGTCAGGACTGTTATGAAATCTTTCGGGCTCATCCTGCCAGCGTTCAATAATGAAACCAACGGGCGTTTTACCTTTCAGCGCCCGTAATGGCCGAGCAGTGTTATAGGCCCATAGGTAGTCCTTCAGATGGGAGCTGAGCGCCTCCAAGGTGGCATAATGGAAGTTTCGTATCGTCGCTTCCTTGATCGTGCGGTTCATCCGCTCAACCTGCCCGTTGGTCCAAGGATGGAACGGCCGCGTCAGACGGTGCTCAATGCCGTGTCGATGACATACCACGTCGAACCGGTGCGGCTTATAGGCTTCAGTTCCTGGGCGTTTGGCGAATTGCGCGCCGTTATCTGTCAGTACGGTATGAACCCGATACGGCAGCTGCTGAAGGGTATCTTCGAGGAACTCAGCCGCCTGTTCTCGCTGAGCCTTGCGATAGAGCCGGGCATGTACGAACTTGGAGGTTCGATCAACGGCCACGAATAGATAGGCCTTGCCTTCTCCGGTGCGGACCTCACAGATGTCCATGTGTAGGTAACCGATCGGGTAACGCTTGAAGGACGACGTACTCGGCTTTTCGTCAAGTTGACGCGGTAGCTGGCTGATGTCGTGGCGTTTATACAGCCGATGCAAGCTGGAACGCGTCAGGTGAGGGATGAAGCGCTGCAACGCAAAGAGGCAGTCATCTAACGGAAGCCAGGTGGTGCGCCGAAAGGTCACCGCTGCGGCTTCCTCGAGGCCTGACAGCGACGTGGAGCTCGGCTGTTTAGGCCCCATACGCTCATCCTGGACAGACGTACGACGACGCCATTTGCGGACTGTTTTGGGGTTGAGGTTGTAACGCCGGCTCAACTCCGCGACCGAAGCTGACGATCGCTGTATGTCTTCTCGGATGGGGTGCGTGGTCTTGGCGCGTTGGTGAAGTACTTGAGCCATGGATCCTCCTCGGACAATGGTTCGTACCATGGACCATTACACTCCGGGACTAAACACTTAGGTTTTGTCCGAAAAGTCGAATTTGCTAATGTGACCAATGCCGCAACTGCATAGGTGACGCATGGCAGGACGCTACGAGCTCTCCGATCAAAGCTGGGAGATGATTAAGGACATCGTCTCGCCCCCCCAACCAATGGGTCGCCCTCGCCGAGATGACCGCCAAGTGCTGAACGGGATCTTCTGGATCCTGTGCTCAGGCGCCAAATGGCGCGACCTCCCGGAACGGTATGGGCCTTGGAAGACGGTCTATGACCGGTTTCGGCAGTGGCGAGACGATGGCACCTTCGAGGCTATCCTGAATCGGCTACATCTCAAGCTACGGGAAGATGGGCTGATGGATTTGGATACCTGGATGGTCGATTCCGCCTCGATCCGGGCCACGCGGGCTGCCTCTGGAGGCGGCAAAAAGGGGGATCGAAAGAACCTGTAGACCATGCGCTGGGGCGCAGCCGAGGCGGCCTGACCACCAAGATCCACATGCTTTGCGATCGGCATGGCTGGCCACTAACGTTCACCGTGTCGCCGGGGCAGAATTCGGATACCCGCCACTTTATTCCCACCATGGAGCACGTCCATTTGCCTGGGCGAGTGGGACGACCACGTAAACGTTGCCGATACATCGTGGCGGACAAAGGCTACGACAGTGATTCCCTCCGCCGGTACTGCGACCGCCACCGGATGAAGTCGATCATTGCCAGACGCAAAATGCACCGAAAGCCGCGGCCGGGGGCGTCCAGGGGATTTGACAAGCCTCGCTACCGGGAAAGGAACGTCATCGAGCGCTGCATCGGCTGGATCAAGGAATTACGCCGAGTCTGCACGCGCTATGACAAGCTCGCCAGCAGTTTCAAGGCGATGGTATGCCTGGCCTGCATAGACCGTTGTTTGCGTGCAGACTTTTCAGACAGAACCTAGTGTGGCGTCTCACAAGTAGGCAATATAAATATAGTCTATCCTGATACCTGAATTCCGCGCTATTGCTGGAGGTATCATGGCCAAGCGAGGTCGGCCTGCCACCCAGATAACCGTCACAGACGATCAGCTGGCTGAGCTGAATCGGCGAGTAGCCGCTCGGAAAGGGGCTGCCGATGAGCGGCTTCGCGCCTTGATCATATTGGGTTGCAAAGACGGTGAGCCTGGCACGTCTATTGGCAAGCGATTGGGCATCACTGCACAAACGGTCTCGAAGTGGCGTCGTCGCTTTGCTGACTATGGCCTGGACGGCCTGAATGATGAAGTTCGTAGTGGCCGTCCGCGATCAATTTCCGACGACATGGTTCAGGAAGTCATTGATCGGGTCCGCCATGAAAAGCCTGAAGATGCCAGCCACTGGAGCACGCGCTCCATGAGCAAAGTGACAGGGGTTTCCCCGGCCAGTGTGCATCGTATATGGCGGGCTTTCGGCCTCAAACCCCACATGGAAAAGACGTTCAAGCTGTCTACTGATCCGGCTTTCGTCGACAAAGTGCATGACGTCGTCGGTCTCTATATGGATCCTCCTGACCGGGCGATCGTCCTGTCGGTTGACGAAAAGAGCCAGATTCAGGCACTTAACCGTACCCAACCAGGCTTACCGTTGACCTTTGGGCAGCCCGAGACCCGTACCCACGACTATAAGCGTCATGGTACGACCTCGTTATTTGCTGCACTGGATATTGCGACAGGTGAAGTCATTGGTCGCCTCAAGCGGCGGCACCGCAGTGCGGAGTTTCTTGAGTTCCTCAACGCCATCGACCGGTCAGTGCCAGCGGATCTCGATGTCCACCTCATCCTGGACAACTATGGAACACACAAGACCGATAAGGTGAAGGCTTGGTTGACGGAGAGGCCCCGCTATCATGTTCATTTCACGCCAACGTCAGCATCATGGTTGAATCTGGTAGAGCGATTCTTTTCCACGATCAGCGAGAGGTGGATCAAGCGTCAGGCGCACACCAGCGTAAAGGACTTGGAGGATTCCATCCGTCACTACCTGACGGTCTATAACGAGAACCCCAAGCCTTTCCAATGGCGGAAAACCGCTGACGAGATAGTGGCGTCGGTGGGTCGAGCAGCATCAGCTCTTGATCGTCGCACCGACAAGCCAGATTAATTATGCGAACTTGAGAATCGCCACACTAGTTGTTTAGTCCCGGAGTGTAATGGTCCATGGTACGAACCATTGTCCGAGGAGGATCCATGGCTCAAGTACTTCACCAACGCGCCAAGACCACGCACCCCATCCGAGAAGACATACAGCGATCGTCAGCTTCGGTCGCGGAGTTGAGCCGGCGTTACAACCTCAACCCCAAAACAGTCCGCAAATGGCGTCGTCGTACGTCTGTCCAGGATGAGCGTATGGGGCCTAAACAGCCGAGCTCCACGTCGCTGTCAGGCCTCGAGGAAGCCGCAGCGGTGACCTTTCGGCGCACCACCTGGCTTCCGTTAGATGACTGCCTCTTTGCGTTGCAGCGCTTCATCCCTCACCTGACGCGTTCCAGCTTGCATCGGCTGTATAAACGCCACGACATCAGCCAGCTACCGCGTCAACTTGACGAAAAGCCGAGTACGTCGTCCTTCAAGCGTTACCCGATCGGTTACCTACACATGGACATCTGTGAGGTCCGCACCGGAGAAGGCAAGGCCTATCTATTCGTGGCCGTTGATCGAACCTCCAAGTTCGTACATGCCCGGCTCTATCGCAAGGCTCAGCGAGAACAGGCGGCTGAGTTCCTCGAAGATACCCTTCAGCAGCTGCCGTATCGGGTTCATACCGTACTGACAGATAACGGCGCGCAATTCGCCAAACGCCCAGGAACTGAAGCCTATAAGCCGCACCGGTTCGACGTGGTATGTCATCGACACGGCATTGAGCACCGTCTGACGCGGCCGTTCCATCCTTGGACCAACGGGCAGGTTGAGCGGATGAACCGCACGATCAAGGAAGCGACGATACGAAACTTCCATTATGCCACCTTGGAGGCGCTCAGCTCCCATCTGAAGGACTACCTATGGGCCTATAACACTGCTCGGCCATTACGGGCGCTGAAAGGTAAAACGCCCGTTGGTTTCATTATTGAACGCTGGCAGGATGAGCCCGAAAGATTTCATAACAGTCCTGACCACTACTTCCCGGGACCATACACCTAAGCTCTGATCATTCCGACAGGAGAGCCCGATCATGAGCAGAAAACGCAGGCAATACAGCGCCGACTTCAAGGCCAAGGTAGCCCTCGCCGCCCTCAAGGGTGACGAGACCACGTCGGAGATCGCTGCCCGCTTCGAGATCCATCCGACCATGGTGAGCCAGTGGAAACGCGAGTTACTAGACAACGCCACCGGCGTCTTCGAGGGCAAGGGCGATGGCAAGGCGGCCCAGAAGACCCAGGAAGAGATCGACACGCTTTACCGTGAAATCGGCAAGCTGACGGTGGAACGCGACTTTTTGTCACGCAGGCTCGATCGTTGAGCCGGGCCCAGCGCCTGGCACTGGTCGAGCCGCAGGCGCCCGACATCAGTCTCCGACGCCAGTGCCGATTGCTCGGTATCAGTCGTTCCTCGGTGTACTACCGGCGCAAGGAACTGCGAGCCTATGACCTGGAGCTGATGCGCCTGATCGACGAGGAACACCTGCGCACGCCGGTCTATGGATCACGGCGGATGAGGACTCATCTCAACCGTCTGGGCCACCCGGTGAACCGCAAGCGCGTCCAGCGGCTGATGCGCCAGATGGGGCTTCAGGCGGTGTACCCACGGCCACGCACCAGCCGGCCTGGGGAAGGCCATCGGATCTACCCGTACCTGCTGCGGGGGCGGGTCATCGATCGCCCCAATCAGGTGTGGGCGACCGATGTGACCTATATCCCCATGGCTCGCGGGTTCATGTACCTGGTGGCCATCATGGACTGGTGTAGCCGCCGTGTGCTGGCCTGGCGAGTATCGAACACCCTGGATACGGACTTTTGCATCGACGCCCTGGAGGATGCCCTAGCGCGCCATGGGCCGCCCGAGATTTTCAACTCGGATCAAGGCTGCCAGTTCACCAGCCAGGCCTTCACCGAGGTGCTGGAGGCCCATGATGTCCGGATCAGCATGGACGGCAAGGGCTGTTACCAAGACAACATCTTCGTCGAACGGCTGTGGCGCAGCGTGAAGTACGAGTGTGTCTACCTGAAGGCTTTCGTGGATGGCGCTCACCTGCGTGAGGACCTGAAGCGTTACTTCACCTGGTTCAACAAGGAGCGGCCCCACCAGGGGCTGGACGATGCAACACCCGATGAGGTGTACTTCGATCAACCACTGACCCAGGCGGCCTGACGCCTGATGACAACCCGGTCAGAGCTTAGCTCGCCTGTCAGGTGGTCCAGTGAATGGGGTCCACTTCACTTACCACCCCGCCCGCATTGGGCGAGGGTTCACGCGGTGGTTATGCTGAAAGCTCAAACACAAGCTGCTGCAGGTCATGCACGAGCGTAACCAGGAGAGAAGCTCTCTGGACGCATCGAGCTGGATGACACCTACCTGTGCGTTGAACGGCCGGGAAAGCGCGGTCGCGCCGCTGAGCACCAGTTCCCGTTTGTGGCGGCCGTGCAAACCGATGAGGAGGGCCTCGTTCGGATTCGATGAGCGACATGGGCGTATCGTCCTGAGGTACCAGGCTCGGCGTACTAGGGACTCATCGCTCTTTCCACTAGACTGAGGGCCAACCATACAAGGCAGGTGAAGATATGTCCGTCCCATCGCCCCTCCTGAAAGACCTGACAGACTTGGCGACGCATAACGACGACATCGCCGTCCTATGGCTCTATGGCTCACGCGCCAAGGGCACCGCCACAGCAGGTAGCGACTATGACCTAGCAGTGGCCTTTCAGACCTTCGAGAAAGACCCTCTGGAACGTCGTCTGCGTCCCGAGTTACTCGCCCAATCCTGGCAGGACGCATTGGGCATTGACGAAGGCCAAATCTCCATCATCGATATTAACCTAGCGCCACTACCCTTGGCCCATGCGGTCATTCGAACTGGCCAGGTCATTCATACCAAAGATCAGCTTCGGCTTATTCGTGAGGAGCAGCGGATCACATCAATGTGGGAGATTGATTATCAATATCACCAACACCACTATGCTTGAAAGGTAGAGCCTCATATATATGGAAACCGAATACGTTCAAGCCATGCGCGAGCACCTGGCAACCATCGCCGAAGAACTGGAATTGCTATACCAAGCAGAACACCAGCCTGGCGGCCTCAATGCACTGCTATACCGAGCCGCAGAACGCAATCTCCAGCTTTTAACAGAGGCCTGTATCGGCATCGCCAAGCAACGCCTGAAGTCCCTTGCCATGGTGGTTCCCAGTGATGCACGCCAGACCTTCCAAAAACTTCAGAGTCAGGGCTATGACAACAGCCACACACCATGGAACAAAGTCATAGGATTACGCAACGCACTCGTTCACGACTACCTAAACCTCGATGCCGAGATCGTTAAAGGAATCATCCGAAACCGCGATTACCGCTCGCTGCTCGCCTTTGCCGAAGAACAGCTTCAGTGATTAGGACCCTACACCTAACTCGACAGTTGAAGGTCCACATGAACATCTTTGACGAACTCCAGACATCACTGCAGGAAGCCGTCGTCATTAAACAGGGCCAGGCCCACGCTAGTCGCGTCACACGCACGGCGTGGGCCAGATGAAGTGGCGTAGGCCATCGCAGAGCACGCGGCCAGGTCGGAGCGCCCCGGCAAAGCGCCAGCGACTCCATCAAAATTGCATCAGCCTCATGACTCCATTCGATGATTCCAAGACTATGCCAATCCTCACTAAGAGCTGCATGGCTCGCGGTCGAGCGACTCATCTTTAGGGCACTCTGATTTCTTTCCTGCACTGCCGAACCGCTCACTGAAAAGTCGCTCCCCGACCTGCCGAGTCTTCTATCGTCATCGGCCGAAAAGCACCCAATGTCGCAGGTATGGTCTTCTCCTGCCACCTCCCCTGCCCTGCCACTCTCGGTAATTCCTCGGATGCCAGCTTCACACGCACCACGGCAGTCTTCCCTTACGCCATCCAATGATCGGGATGCCCATCGCCGAGATCAGCCAAGCACTGGAACAGGCGGCGGTTGCCAACGGCATCAAAGAACAGCACCATCCTCGCCCCCCGGATGGAGCACCCTGAGCTGCTCCATGGCGCATCGGATACTATCTGCCGCCGTGGGCTTGACCGGCCACGGCTCACTCAGCATATATCCTGCGGTCGCCTTTTCGAAGAGCTCCCATCTCGCCTTCGGCAAGCAGCCATAGGCCTCCGTCGTACCCGCCACGCAGGCCACTAGACTCGTGCGAAAGCCAACGTCTTACGCTCAACCGGTCATGGCAACCGGGCCGTTGATTCACTGACGGTTTTTGTCGATCTCGCCCTGCAGGACCTGCATCAGATCCTCGATGCTGTGAATGCCCTGGGCATTTAGCGACTGCTCCATGTCGAGGGGCTGTGCCTGTGTCGGGCGTGGCTTGCGGGGCATGTCACCCAGACGCCGAAAGCTCGCCTGAAAGGGCTCGAGCATGTCGGCGATCTCCTCCTCGTCCAGCGCCTCCGAAGCGAACTCACCACCTAGAGCCTCCAGAAGCTCTTGGCCATATGCATCCTTCTCGCCGGCCGTTGCCGCCTTCAGGGCCGCATAGCCTCCAGTCCCACCGATATCCTCTGGCGGGCAGGCCATGGCGCCGTCGACCAGCCGCGGGCAAGGATTACTCTCCTCCAATCCCGTCGCTTCGACGACGATACGGTGTTCCCAACCGTCGCCGAAGTCGTATAGGTAGTGAAAGTTGCCACCCTTGGCGCGATCCGCCAGCGACTTCAACTTGGCGTTACGTGCCAGCGCAATGGGTCGATCGCTCCACTCGTCCGACTCGCCGTAGTGGCGACCATTGCACTCGAACTCATAGAGATGGCAATCAGCCCAGCCCATCACATCCTGGATGAGCTGGTGCAGACGATGCAGGTTGATCTGCTCCGGCACCACCACACGGCGCCAGACCAGCGGGTCGGTATCCAGCAGTTCGATACGCAGGCGAATATCTGGCACAGCGACTCTCCAACGATCAATGTGTGGCCATGGTAGCGCAGGCTATCCACGAGTGGGCAGTGGCCCATCTCTTCAGCCCGGCCCATAAACGATGACACCCGACAACATACATGGCCGGGTGTCATAAGATCGCTTTGCAATAAACCACTGTTTTCCTTGCTCATTTATGACAGGAGGAGGATTATCAAAATCGCCAACCTGCCCCACTCCCCCATGCTAGTGCCTTTCGTGGGTTATGGCGCCAGTAACGGCGTTTTGATGGCTCTTCGTCGCTGGTTGTGAAATTCACCACCTGACCTGGGCCAGGATATGGCCTCCACTTAGACAGGAGGTATGGCATGGTCGACACCCAGATTCGGACCCTCGGCCTGGACCTGGAGGCGCCTTGGGTGCTATCGGGCCCTCTCTAAAGGCTGGGCTTTCTCGATACGCTCGAGCCTCTTGGCGTCGTGAGTCGCTTCCCAAATATCCATCTTTTGCTGAAGGCTCAGCCAGAACTGCGCAGTATTGCCGAACACACGAGAGAACATCAGCGCGGTATCAGCTGTCACTGCTCTCTTATTACGGCAAAGCTCGGCGGTCTCAATGACCAAGTGCAACACGTGACCCATCAGGTACGGTGTTTCCATGAACCACTGCTATCGCCATCTTTCTGCTGAAGACCGAGCCGCCATCATGATGATGAGAGCGACTCACTCGATCCGAGCTATCGCCCATCATCTGGGCCGTGCACCGAGTACCGTGTCGCGAGAAATCGCTCGCCACTCCATCAATGGCTACGATGCTAGCCTCGCAGGCTACCGGGCTCGCCTGACACGCCATCGGCCCCGTCGGCGTCCCAAGCTGCACCCCGACGGGGAGTTGTTTGAAGTCGTGGTCCATCTGCTGCGCAAGTACTGGTCACCGCAACAGATAGCCCGCACACTGAAGCGCATGTCTCCCAACGATTCACGTCGACAGGTCTCGCACGAGGCCATCTACAACGCGCTCTATGTGATGCCCCGCGGCAGCCTCAAAAAGGAACTCATCACCTGCCTGCGACAAGGCAACGGCAAACGCCGGCCACGAAGTCGTGGCACGGATCGGCGCAACCAGATTCCCGATCTGGTCAGCATCCACGCGCGACCGCCTGAGGTCGAAGATCGTTTGATGCCTGGCCACTGGGAAGGCGATCTCATCATCGGTGCCAACAATCGCTCTGCCGTCGGTAGGCTGGTGGAACGCACCACGCGATTGGTGATTCTGGCGAAAGTGGATGGCACCACTGCCACCGCAGCGGCCGTTGGCTTCAGCGACAAGCTAAACGAGGTGCCGCGATCGCTGCGCTTGTCCATGACCTACGATCAGGGCAGAGAGATGGTGAAACATGCCGAAATCACCCAGAAGACCGGCACGGCGATCTACTTCGCTGACCCGCATAGCCCCTGGCAGCGAGGTTCGAACGAGAACACCAACGGGCTGTTGCGGCAGTATCTGCCAAAGGGCACGGATCTCTCCGTCTACAGCCAGGAAGAGCTCGACGAGATCGCCGACTCACTGAACACACGGCCTCGCCAGACACTGGACTGGCGAACCCCACTGGAAGTCTACGCCGAGGTGCTCAAGAAATCCGTCGGCGGTCCGAGCACCCTTCAATAGCGTTGCGCTTGGAACTTGAGACCGCCGACCCTACCCTGGGACTGGCAACTAAAAATGTCATCGCCCGAACGGGCGATCCTGGAAATCATGGATGAATTGCCCGGCAATGAGAGCTTCCACAATCTCGATATGGTATTTGAGAGTTTGACAACCCTTCGCCCGCGCACGCTTACTGCTTTGTTGCACAGTTGCAGGAAGATTAAAGTTACGCGGCTATTCTTCGTCTTTGCCGACCGCCACAACCACCCGTGGCGTAAGCGCCTCGACCCGCAAGAATTCAACCTCGGAAGCGGAGACCGCGCTCTGGTCAAAGGCGGTAAGATACACCCGCGCTACAGCATCATGGTGCCGGAAGAGTTTGCGAAAACGGAGGCAGCTGATGGCGCGTGAAGATTACAAGGCGCAGGTCGCCCTGCTCGTACGCCTCCTCCCCTATGTCGCTGAAGAAGAAATTTTCGCACTGAAAGGCGGCACGGCCATCAACCTGTTTTACCGTGACCTCCCGCGCCTATCGGTTGATATTAAAGTGGCCCCCATTCTTTGAAGTGGACCCCATTCTTTGGACCACCTGACAGGCTATCTAAGCTCGGATCGGGTCATCATCGGCGTCAGGCCGCCTTGTTCAGTGGTTGAGGGAAATACAGCTCATCGGGTGTCGCATCGTCCAGTCCCTGGTGAGGCCGCTCCTGGTTGTACCAGGTGAAGTAGCGGCCCAGCTCCTGTTTCAGCTGAGCCCCGTCCTTGAAGGCTTTCAGGTAGACGCACTCATACTTCACGCTGCGCCAGAGTCGCTCCACGAATATGTTGTCCCGGTAGCAGCCCTTGCCGTCCATGCTGATGGTCACGCCATGAGCCGCCAGAACGTCGGTGAAGTCCTGGCTAGTGAATTGGCAGCCCTGATCCGTGTTGAATATCTCCGGCGACCCATGGCGTGTCAGTGCCTCTTCCAGGGCATCAATACAGAAGTCGGTGTCCAGCGTGTTGGAAACCCGCCACGACAGCACTCGACGACTGTGCCAGTCCATCACTGCCACCAGATACATGAATCCACGTGCCAGCGGAATGTAGCTGATGTCAGTCGCCCACACTTGGTTTGGCCGGTTGATCGTCAGGCCGCGCAGTCGGTAGGGATAGATGCGGTGCCCCTTTCCCGGCAGGCTGGTCCGCGGTCGCGGATAGATGGCGTGGAGTCCCATCTGACGCATCAGGCGACGGACCCGCTTACGGTTGACCCGCTGGCCCAGCCGATTGAGATGGACGGTCATCCGGCGTGATCCGTAGACCGGCGTCAGCAAGTGCTGTTCATCGATCAGGCGCATCAGCGCCAAATCCTCGGCCCGCCACTCCCGCTGTTGGTAGTACAGCGATGAGCGGCTGATGCCCAGCAGCTGGCACTGACGACCCAGGCTGGGTGTATCGGGAGTCGGCGGCTCGACCATGGCCCGGCGCTGCGCCCGGCTCAACGCTCGAGCCTGCGTGATAAAAAATCCCGTTCCACCGTCAACTTACCGATCTCGCGGTAGAGGGTATCGACCTCTTCCTGGCTCTTCTGCGCGGCTTTGCCGCTGCTACCCTCGAAGAGATCGGCAGCGTTATCGAGTAGCTCACGCTTCCACTGGCTGACCATGGATGGATGGATCTCAAAGCGAGCCGCCAATGCGGAGGTGGTCTCATCGCCCTTCAACGCAGCGAGGGCCACCTTGGCCTTGAACTCACCGCTGTAATGCCGACGTTTCTTGCTCATGATCAGGGTCTCCTGGTCGGTCTGATCAGAGCTTAGCGCCTGGTCCGAAATTCGGGGACCACTTCACCCAGAGGCACGCTTTCCATAACATCGCCAAACCACTGCTGCCTCAAACCGCGCTGCTCAAGCAGCAGGATGTCGAGGTAAACGGGCAGCGGATGATCGATGGGCAAGCGAGAGGCGTGATCACGCAGGGCCTTCTGGTAGCGTTGCTGCTCAGGCGGTAGATGCCCAGCATGTGCGCGCTCTGCCAGGTCCTGGCGCTCCGGTAGCAGCAGGTGAGTCGCGCCACTAGCCAAGGCGATACTCACCCCCTTAGCATCGAAGTCGCCGAGATAGAGGTGGGGCCTGGCACTCTCCGCCCACGCTTCCGCCACCTTGGCGAAGGCGCCGCCGTAGTGGCTGTCACCCCGGTAAACCACCAGTGGACAGGACCAGCTGGCCAACGCAGCCGGTATGGTCGGCTCGAAGGCGTAGAAGCCATCGAGGTTCTCCACCTGAACCAGCACGTCGAAAGCGTCGAGGTCGAGCTCGCACCAGTCGAGGTCGATGAAGTCCCGGGGGCGGCAGGCAAGCCCCGGTCGCGGCTCCGCAACAGCAGGGAAGCTGGCCAATACGCGCCGATCACGAGGCTTCTCGCGGACGCTCTTCTCTTCCCGGTTTCCCAGGTGAGCCTGCTCGGCGGAGGTCAGGCCGCTAAGATCGGCCGCGATGGCTGGCTCACCCAGAGCGGCCAGTGTCTCGTCAATCCAGGCGAGCAATTCACGGTCGAACTGCAGGCGGGCATGGGAGATTCGCGGGCCGAGCTCGATATCGTGCGCCTCGCACCAGGCCACGACCTCGTTCACCACCTTGCTGCGCCGCTTCTCGACGCTGGGCGCGCTGCGCAGCGCCTGGCCCGCGTCGCGAAGCAGGTTACGCACACGCGACGAGAGGTTCATACCCCGCCCCTCAGCGCCAGGCTGACATCATGGATCAACCGCAAGTGGTTGAAGGGGCTGGCCTGACTCTCCTGCTGGCCAAGACGAAAGGCGCGCTGCTCGTTTCTGGGCAGGCCCTGGAACTCAGCAATCACCTGGAAGAGCCAGATCTCCTCACTCCACGCCAGCTCGCTCTCCTGCAGGTACTCCAAGGCGCTGAGTCCCTCACCGCCGCGGTCCACCACCGAAAGATAAAAGCGCTCCACATCTTCCTTGAGTGCTAGCTGACGCGCGGCGACGAGAGTGTCTTGCTGGGGCGCGGCGGCAGCGGCGGCGGTCACCGGTTCCGGGCGATGGCTAGGCCGCGGCAGCTGGTGCAGCAACTCAGCGAACACTCGCGTATCGGCGTGGTGATCCAGGGCCGCGGCGCCGGCGGCGATCAGCGGCGCGGCGCGGTTGACCAGCGCTGGCACCTCGCTGCGCCGGGCGTAATTGCCGGGCACAAACCCCGGATGCTCACGCAAGAAGCCGGCCATGCCGACCACCAGGCGACTGCGTGACTGCTGCTGGCGAAAGCGCGCCATCAGCTCGACCATGCGCCGCTGCACCTCGCGCAGGCTGGTGTAGTGCTGGGTGAGCTGCTGCTGCAGACCGCTGACCAGCAGCTTGCGCAGGGCGCCATCGCCGCCCACCAGTTCGATCAGTTCGTGGAAGTCGATCAACTCCAGGCCGTCGAGCAGGCGAACGATCTGCTTCTGCGCGCGCTCATTCTCGCGGATCTTGTCGCCCAGCCGGCTGACGAAGCCGAAGTCGCTGTTGAGCCGCCGCCACAGGCTGTCGATGGCGTCGGCAAACCGGCCGTTGAGGTCATCTACCTCCTGGCGCAGGCGCAGCAGCTGCTGCTCCTGGCGCCAGTACTCGCCGGCGTCCCGGGCCTCGCGGTAGCTCTGCACCAGGGTGCGTATTAGCTCCAGGGTCTCAGCCACGTCGGCGTTGACGTGGCGCCGGGTCTCATCGGCGAGCATCTCGGCGATCAACTCGCGCACCTTGGGGGCGAGCTTTACCCCGCCCTGCTCATCTGGCCGCCACAGAATGCGCGCCGCCAGCAATCGGTTGAGGGCAGTGGTGCTGAGCCCTTCCAGGGGGACCTCGTCCCGTGTGTAACCGGCCATCAACGCCTCGGCGTGCTTGCCGAGCAGCGCCAGGCGCTCGACGCCGGTGCCGATCAGGCGGCTCTCCAGAGCGTGGGAATCGCGATCACTCACAGCAGGCTCTCCTGGCTGACCGGTACCTGGTCATCCACAGGCAGGTTCTCCTCGTCGCGGATGAAGCGCACCAAGTCGATCAGGTAGTCGATCTTGGCGGTGACCACAAAGTACTGGCGGTCGGCATGGGGCTGGAGCAGGTAGCCGTGCTCTTTCAGGCGCTTGAAAACCTGCTTGAGCTGGGCATCGAGCTGGTCGCTCTGCGAGCCAAAGAAGGGATCGGTGGCCAGCCGTTCGAGGCGCTCGCGCAAGCCCTGGTTGTCCTCGCAGCGCGAGCTGAAGTCGGCGGGCTTGAGCACGTCACCGGGAGTGGCCAGGCCGTCGCGACCCAGCGTCTCTTGCACCAGCTGCAGCCACTCCAGCATCGGCAGCAGACTGTTAACGGTGTCCGCCAACTGGCGCGAAAGCTGCTCGCGAGCGCCCTCGTCGAGCGCTCGCCAGGCCAGGAAATAGACGCTGCCTTCGTCATTGGTGGCCAGGCGACGGTTGAGTGGGCGCAAGTAGGTATCGAGCTGCTCGCGAACCTCGTCGTCCTGTAGGCGGCGGTAGGCGCTCTCGTCGCTCACCGCACAGATGAACTCACCGGCCAGGAGGCGTTCAAGCAGAGGGCCGTGTTCGGTCATTGAGTGCTCGATCATGAGGCGGTCTCCTCGGCGCGAGCCTGCAGACGCTGGGCCAGGCGGCTCAGGCGAGGTTCGATGCGCTTGAGGCGTCGCTTGTCGGGTGCCGCCTCATCGCGGTCAATCAGGTAACGGTTGTGGAAGAGCAACAACACATCCGATTCGGGGTTGGGAAAGGCGCCGACGATATGGATACGGTTGTTGTCGCAGGCCTCAAACAACTTCTCGACGTTGTGATAGGCCAGGGTGCCGATCTCGTCGATGGGCCAATGGATGGCTACCTCAGCCTGGCCGCGCAGCAGTCGGGTGAAGGCGAGCAGAAACTTGCACAGGATCAGGTAGGCCATGCCGTGACTTGAAGATTCCAGCAGTTGGCGGTCGTTCCTAATGACCAGGTCCGTGCCGCCCTCGTTGAGGTGAAGCTCCAGGCGCAGGAGGCTCTCGAAGCTGTATTGCTGATCACTGCGCAACAGCTCCACCACATCGGCCAGGGCATCCAGGTAGTCGTCACCAGGCAGCGGCTGACCCGAGTCGCGCCATTCGTGATAGCGCTGGGCGAAGCGCTTGAGCGGCTCCCAGAAACCTAGCTCGTCGATGGTTGACTGAATCTTGACCTCGGCGCGACCGATGCCCTCGAGCCTGAGATCGTCGGCCACCTCGTCGGAGAGACGGCGGCTCTGGGCATTGATGCGCCGGTTGAGGTCGCGGAACACGGTGAAGAACTTATCGAGGTCGTCACTGAGGTTACGTCCTTCCTGCAGCAGCTGCTGCTGTTGCCCCTCGAGCAGCTGAAGCATACCGGCGATCACCGGCAACAGCCGGCGCGGGCTGGCACCCTCGAGCTTGGCCTGCTCGGCCTGAAGCATCTCCTGAAAGTCGGCGCTGGCGCCCTTGATCAGCTCGGACTCGATCTTCTCGCAGCCGCGACGCAGCTCATCCAGCCGCCGGGCGTGGTCGGCAAGCCCCTGACGACCGCGCTCGATGCGTTCATCAACATCACCCGGGGCGTCGCCGATGGGTGCCGGGGCGGGCTCGAGGCTCAAGGTTTGGAGCTTCTCGAGCAGCGGAGAAAGGGTCTCCACCAGCGCCTTGCCTGCGTCGCGGCGGGCCTTCAGTGCACTTACCGTCGCCTGATGCTCACTGCGGGCGGTGCGGAAGTCGGCCCAGTGCTGTTCGCGTTCGCGCTCGACTTGCTGGCGCTCGTGGGAGAGCTCGGCCTCCTTCTTCACCAGGCGCGGCTTGCGCTCTCCCCACTCCACGCGCATGAAGTGACGATATTCCCTCAGTTCATCTTCGCGCTCGGTGGTCTGGCGAATGCGGGTGGCCAGGGCCTCCAGGCGTGAGCGGGTCTCGCGGACGGTGGTCGGGTCGACGCCCTGCTCGGTCAGGTCGCGGTCAAAGGCGGCCTGCAGCTCGTCACGCTGGCGACGATTCTCTGCCCTGTGGTCGTCAAGCTGGCGGCGGTGCTGGGCGATCTGTTGATGGAAGCCGGCCAGCTGCCCTTGGTAGTCGGCGGTCAGCTCCAGCCGCTGGGCACGGTGGCCGTCGGCCAGGGCCTGGAGAGCCTGACGCTGATCGTCGCTCAGCGCCTGCTGCACGACCTCCTGCTCCTCAAGTGCCTCGCGACAGGCGGACTGGCGCGCTCTCTGTGCGGCGGCATGGCGCTGCTGGCATTGGCTTCGCGCCTGCAGGGCATACTCGACCTCCTCGGCCGCGCGACGGCGCGTACCGCGAGCGCGGTCGAGGCGTGCATCGGCTGCCTGCACTTTGTTGTGGCAGGCCCGAAGCGATTTCTCGGCGCCCTTCTCGACCTCCTGTGCCTCACCCAGTGTCGCCTCCGCGGCCTCGATCTCGGCCAGCAAGCTGGCCTCGTCCTGGGCGGAGTCGGGCAGCGCGATGGCGGCCAGATCCAGCACCAGCCCGAAGAGGTCGTCGCTGGCGTCCTCGTTGAGCTGGGGCGCCAGGTCGCGACGCTCGAGCAGCTCCGGAGCGATCACCTTGCCCAGGCCCTGCTCCCAGCCCGGGCGATGGTGGCGAAGGAAGTGACGCAGGCTTCCCTGGGCGGGGTCTCGCTGAACCAGTAAGGCATCGCGGCGTGCCTCGGCGCGAGAGCGCTGTGCCCGGGCCCTTTCCAGTGCGCGCTCGGCGGCCTCCCGCTCCTTCTTATGCTCATCGAGTTCGGCTCGAACGCTCTCCATGGCGGCAGAAGCCGCACTTTGCTCGCTCTGGGCCTGGTCGACCCGCGCCTGCGCCTGCTCGAATTCGCTAGCCTCCTCCGGCGTCTGGGCGCTACTGGAAAGCTGTGCCTTGAGCACGGAGAGCCTGGCGGTGACCTGCTCCAGGCGGGTGCGGTAATCGTCATCCAAGGCCTGGCGGCGAGTCTGATAATCCGCGTCCAGACGGCCCTCGGCATCGCTCTGTTGATCGCGACAGGCTTCCTTCTTCTCGCCCAGCGCATCGATCAGCGATTGAAGCTCATCGCGGCGCTGCTCAAGGGAATCGCCCAGCTCTACCAGACGAGCCTCTAGCTTGGCCTTGCTCTCCTTTACCGCCTGCTGCATCAGTTCCAGGTGCTCACGCAGCTGTTGTTGCTGGTCGCGCCACTGGGGCAGCGCCTTGAGGTCTTGTTCAAGACTCGGCATGTCGGCCTCCTCGAAGGCCTCGAACTGGCGCTGCAGGTCGTCAAGGTCGGCTCGTGATTTGCTCAGCTCGCTATCGAGCGAACTCAAGCGTTCATTCAGCGCATCGCGTGTCTCCTGGTAGGCCTCCTCCCGTGCCTGGAAGGCGCGCTGCTGGCTCTGGAGCTGCGCTTCGAGATCTGCGCTCTCGCGATTAGCACGGTGGCGGTCAGCCTCGAGCTGGGGCCGCAGCTGCCACAGCGAGGTCTCGATATCGGCGATCTCCCGGTCGAGGCTCTCTAGGTCCGAAAGCGAGCGCTGCAGGGGCTCCAGGCGCATCGATTGACGCATGCGATCGATCCACTCCCGAGCCTTGGTATTACGGATGCGGGTCACCGGCAGCTCGACACCGTCCTCCTCGAAGATCGCCGCCAACATGGTCTTGAGGGTGTCCATCTTGCCTTCCTTGGCATGTACCGCGGAGACCAGCTTCTCTATATGCCGGATACGTTGCCCGGGGCGCACCAGGCTATAGCGTGCCGCCAGCTGGCGAAGCCGCAGCCCTTCCTTGCTGTTACCTCTGGGCTGGATCCCGGTCTGAGTAAAGTCATTCTGGATCACCGCGCGGTATTCAGTGGTGGCGCCCAACTTAGCCGATGGTGGGATGCCCTGGCGGCGCAGGCCGTTGGCCCACTGGGCATAGTCCAGAGCGGTAACGCCACCCTCGCTCTCCACCAGATAGTCCTCGGGACGATAGGGGGCCCCGACGAAACGATACTCCACACCACCATCGCTCTTGCGTGTTAGCACTGCCTGGCAGACGTCACCCTCTTCGCGACGATACTCGTAGACGAGGTAGCTATTGCGGTGAGGTAGATAGAAGGCGTCGAACTTGAGTCGTGTCTTCGGCACCACCTTGTTGGGCTGCTCGCCGTAGAACACTGGCACCAGCCGCTGCAGGGTGGTCTTGCCCGAGGCGTTGGTTCCGCAGATGTTGGTGTGGCCGTCCACACTGAGCTCCACCACCCCCTCGAGGTGGCCGTGGATCATCACGATGCGTTGAAGATGAGCCATGTCGCGTCCTTGGTCGTTGGCGATCCATGCTGCCCGCAGGCGAAATCAGGATAGTGCCCGAGTCTATCAACTGATTCAAAAAGGGCAGGCCAAGGGGTGACCTTCTCCCCTTGCTCCATTGGCAATTGCTCCAAGCCCTAATGCACGAAAGTCCGAGTAATCAAATATCATCGCCAATAGCTGCCAAAGTATTGGTGATTAGAAAGCTCTGGGCCATCAAACGCTCCCACATATTGAAGTGGTCCCCGAATTTCGGACCAGGCGCTAAGCTCTGATCAGACCGACCAGGAGACCCTGATCATGAGCAAGAAACGTCGGCATTACAGCGGTGAGTTCAAGGCCAAGGTGGCCCTCGCTGCGTTGAAGGGCGATGAGACCACCTCCGCATTGGCGGCTCGCTTTGAGATCCATCCATCCATGGTCAGCCAGTGGAAGCGTGAGCTACTCGATAACGCTGCCGATCTCTTCGAGGGTAGCAGCGGCAAAGCCGCGCAGAAGAGCCAGGAAGAGGTCGATACCCTCTACCGCGAGATCGGTAAGTTGACGGTGGAACGGGATAATGGAATGGTCCGCCCCTCCCACTTACGCTTCCGGATGAGACCATTCCGAGGCGGAGGAGGAATGCACCATGACCATCGCTACCATTGGCATCGATATCGGCAAATCCAAGTTTCATGTCTGCGCGTTGGATGACCGTGGTCACGTCAAGTTGCGCCGGGTCTTCTCACGTTCTGCATTGATACGGTTTCTCAGCAATACGCCGCCGGCGCGCGTGGCGACCGAAGCTTGCGCTGGCGCCCATTTCATCGGGCGCAAAGCGGAGGCCTTTGGTCACGATGCCCGGCTGTTACCGGCTCAATACGTCAAAGCCTACGTCAAGTCTCAGAAAAACGACTACGCCGATGCCGAGGCCATCGCCGAAGCGGCTACGCGCCCTACCATGCGGTCGGTGCCGATCAAATCGATCGACCGCCAAACGCTCCAGCTCCTCCATCGTCAGCGAAGTGGCTGGGTATCGGAGCGGACGGCCTTGGTAAACCGCATTCGCGCTATCCTTCTGGAGTTCGGTATTACGGTGCCGAAAGGCATACGTCAATTACGGCGTGCCTTGCCGTGGGTGCTGGAAGATGGTGACAACGGGCTACCGCACCGCCTGCGGGAACTGTTGGCTGTGCTCTGGAGCGATATGAGCCGCCTTGATGAACGTATCGAGACGCTAACCACCGAGTTGGGAGCACTTGCCCGCGATGATCCGCAGCTACGACTGTTGATGAGCATTCCCGGCATCGGCCCGATCGTTGCCACTGCCTTGGCTGCCGGTATCGGTGACGCTGGTGCGTTCCGCAAGGGACGAGACTTAGCCGCCTGGCTTGGCCTGGTACCTCGTCAGCACAGTACAGGTGGGCAGACTCGCTTGTTAGGCATCGGGAAACGTGGCAATCCTCATCTACGCATGCTGCTCATCCATGGCGCCCGAGCGGTGCTGAGAGTCATTCATACGCGCGATGCTGATGATGGCCTGCGACGGTGGGTCGAACGAGTCCGTTCTCGCAAGCATGCCAACGTCGTGGCCGTCGCGCTGGCCAACAAGCTGGCCCGAATCGTTCATGGGGTTTTGCGTGATCGGGTGCCATATGACCCGCATCGGCTAAGCGCCTGAACCAAAGCTCACAGGTCATCCTCAGGATCAGCAGAGATGTCAGGAGGTTGATTCCCACCGAGTGAATGCAAGCGCCGGAACCGATGGCGGAAACAGGTCAACGGCATACCGAGAACCTGGTTAAAAAATCGGCCCTTCGAGGCCTTTGGGATATTAAGGATCGGTATGCGCGGATTTCCATCATGGCCCGGGCCATCAATATGTGGCCCATTGTGAGGCCGGATACATTAGCGCAATCCTGTCCCCGTCAAGGTAGAAGGCACTTGCCTCACCGGGGCGGACCATACATTTTTTATCACGCAGGCTCGAGCGTTGAGCCGGGCGCAGCGCCGGGCCATGGTCGAGCCGCCGACTCCCGATACACCCAGCCTGGGTCGTCAGTGCCAGCTGCTGGGCATCAGCCGCTCATCGCTGTACTACCAACAGCGGGAGTGGCGGGCCGAGGATTTGGCGCTGATGCGCCTGATCGATGAACAGCACTTGCTGACGCCGGTCTACGGATCACGCCGGATGACCGTCCATCTCAATCGGCTGGGCCAGCGGGTCAACCGTATTGAAGCAGGAGCTGGGCAGCTACTTCACTTGGTACAACCGGGATCGTCCCCACCAAGGACTGGACGATGCCACACCGGATGAGATGTACTTCTCTCAACCAGTGAAACAGGCGGCCTGACGCCGATAATGACCCGATCCGAGCTTAGATGACCTGTCAGGTGGTCCGAAGGATGGGGTCCACTTCACCCCCCCTATCGTGCTATCGGGAGACTCTTGAGATGCGCATCGATAGCGTTGCGCACATCCGGTATCATCGGGAGATTGTTTTTTTCGGCTTGCCAGTGCTGGTGGAATCGCGCAACTGTTTCGTGAGCCGTATCTAGAACAAGCTTTTCGGGAATGGCGGCCTTTACTGCCAAATGCTCAAGTTCGTCATTGGTCAGCTCTGAAAACGCTCGGGTCCGGCTGATCCTAAGTCCCATATCGTCGTTGGGGATGTAGGGAATAGTCGAGACAAGATCATAGGCCGGAGCGAGCGAGGCGTTTCGCCGATCGGGATAAATGAGTGACCAGTTCTTCATGTGCATATCGCCGTTTCCGGTCAGAACGCAGAACACCAGCCGTCGGATGAATTCAGCGATATCGGCGTCGCTGGTCTCGGCGGCGAGCACCTGTGCGATATTGCGCAAGGTCGCCGTTTTGTATTTATGCTCGGCATAGACATCGAAGACCTGCGCAAAATCCTCGATATGGACGGCACCGCCGTCAGACAGCCTGTCGAACCGTTCGATAATGAAGGCCCTTTGGCCGATTTTCTCGACTCCCTCAGGCAGATTTTCGATGCTGCCGACATCGACAAGATCAATCGGCGGGACGTCTATTCCGATAAGGCGCGCAAGCGTCATCATAGAAAATTCGTTTTCAGGAACGCCGTCGAACTCGCGCGATGGGAGTTTCACGATCCATGAGCCACCAACACCGGAGGCGGGAATCGTCAGGCCGCCCGTCGGTGCGAGAACTGCCGAGAATTTAAGCTGCACCCCTGCAAGCGAGAACCGCAAGGCGTTCTCGCGGCGGTTATCTTCGGTGATACCGGCATCGCTACTCTTACCACCAAGCGGCGGCCATGCCTCGCCGTCAGCGGGTTTGATCGTGACCGCACCTGGCAGGTCGTGACCCAGTGCCCAGAGTAGATGAAACTCACGCTCGGGATTGACCCCCGCACTCTCCGCAAGGTACTTGCGCAGATGACCTTCGGGCAGCAGATTCGAGAAAAAGGGCATTACACGCTTCTGGTAGGCCCGGAAGTCCGTCAGCAGTCCGCCGAATTCATCCTTGAAGGCCAGTCCCTGGGTCGGCCTGTCAGAATCGTCGATATAGGCTTCATTAAAGGCGAAAATCGTCCGGTCTCCGCCGACATGGGTAAGAGTGCCGACGGGTTCCCCGTAGAGCAGGACATCAAGGACAGAAACATCAGCCATCTTGATCCTCCTCCAGCCGATAGGCCGGCCTTGGGGCGCGCGGCTTCTCATGGGACACGCCGCGATGGGCAAGCTGGTTACGCAGGGAGCGGATAGTGTCTGCGGCCCGATTAACGGCCTCATTGCTGGCTGAGGACTCGATAGACTCGATAATGCCTCGTACCTTTTGCAAAATTTCGGGGTCAATCTGGCTGCGAATTTGGGTGATCTCGCGGATGCGGCGCTGAAGATTATCGAAGTTCGCGCCGGAGGCATGGGTTGCGAGGGCATTGACCTTTTCGCGGATACGGTCGAGCTCCCGCTGTGATTCGGCGTTGACGACCGGCGCGCGGGCGACGTTGCGGGTGATTGACTGGACAGCCGGAAGCGCCTTGCGGGGTACTAGCACCAACTCCAAGTCCAGCGCGTGGGCGATAGAGGAAAGGCTTGAGACGCGCAGGTCAACGGCATTGTTCTCGATCTTCGAGATGTGCGACTGCGGCACACCGGCAAGCGCGCTCAGTTCCCGCTGGTTGAGCCCTTTGGCTTCTCGTGCGGCCTTGAGACGTGCAGCCAGTTCTTCCGTTCCATAACTCATTTGATCTACTTTTATATATCACATGGGAATAATGATCTACTAAACTAGATCACATTATGCAGTAAAGCTCAAAAATCATTGATATACTATAACACATCAGGATGCGATTTTGATCTATCTAAATAGATCAAAAGCTGCCTATAGATGCTGGCCTTGAGGCTACCCACAATCTCTAGGGACACTCGAAAAAAATCGAGTGCGCCAGGGGCGATAAAGCGAAACCGCCCGCGTCATAGCGCGGGCAGCGTATGAGACTTGGCCAGGCCGGGGCCGCCTATGCGGCGGTCCCGGCTATTGCGGGCTGCAAGCCGTGGAGGTAGTGGCGGCACGCTATGGGTCAGCTCCAGTTTTGCGTAATGCAGGTAGCCATAGTTTCTGCCTTCAACGACCCCCTTGCCACGGTGGCGACGAGCATTGATCCCTGGGCTCTGAGAAAGCCGGTACGGTTCAGTTTTTCGGACAATCGCGTTGCATGTAACGCAGATGTGCGCTAACTTGTTACATGTAACAAGACGGAGGAGCCGCCATGGTGGCTACGAACGATGTAAACAACAGGGTGAAGAAGCACCGCGGCGCCTTGCGAGCGGCCGGCCTGCGCCCGATCCAAATCTGGGTCCCGGACACTCGACAACCCGGCTTCGCCGAAGAGGCTCACCGTCAGTGCGCTCTCGTGGCAGCTGCCGACGCCGGGGATCGCGACCTGCAGGACTTCATGGACGCGGCTCTGCTGGATCTTGACCTGGATGACGAGGGTGACGCATGAGGCGTGGGGATCTCGTGACCATTGCCCTATCGGGTGATTTCGGTAAGCCGCGTCCCGCCCTCATCGTCCAGTCCGACCAGTTTGCCGGCACAGGCAGTGTGACGGTGCTGCTGCTCTCCAGAAGCCGGGTCAATGCACCGTTGATCCGCCTCGATGTTGAGCCCACCCCCGAGAACGGCTTGCACCGACGCTCCCAGATCATGGTGGACAAACCCATGACGGTGAAACGCGAGAGAGTTGGAGAGTACTTCGGTCACCTCGATGACAGCGCCATGGTCGCCGTCAACAGAGCGCTGGCCGTCTTCCTGGGCTTCGCGTGAGTGAGGCTAGTCATCGCTTGCCCCACACATTCCTGAGACCTATCCAAAGCCCAGCCCCGAGACATTTTCCTTGAGGTCGGCATTGTCGAGGGCGCTTGGCCAGCCGCCTCTTCAGGCGAGCCTTTCGGTTTCCAGATCACGAAAGCGCTTGGTTCCCGCGTCCCCCATGCCGCCCTGTCGGGGCTTGCAACGAAAGGTGTCTGTTCGGCCAAACCATCCAGCCGGGTGAGCGCGGCGATCGAGGCACCTCATTCGTGGGCCTTAAGGACGGTGATGGTCTGCGCTTCGACATGACGATCTCGCTGCATCGTGAGCCCCCTGCTATCGGGGTAAACGTAGCGGAGATCTCACCTCACCGGTGGACCGGCTTCTGGGTAGGAGGTCATGCGGTTGCTGAGGTCGTTATTGGTCTCGGGGATCAGCCAAGCGGTGGCGCCGATCACGGTTTTCCAGCTGCTGAGGATCACCGGCAACTCGAGTTAGAGCTCGGAGAGGCGGGGCTGATTACCCCAAGATCAACCATGCCCCGACAGTGCCTGCGTATCGCAGTTCATGGCACGCGCAGTGGTCGGGTTGAGCCGTGACAGTAGCGATGCAAGAGGTCACGTCGTCAGACACTCAGGCCATGTCGATGCCCTGTTGCGTCGGCATAGGTGCGGGTTTGCAGAGGAAGCAGTGCTTTGCGTAGTGGCCCGGTGGCATCGTTCAAGCCCCATCGCTTGCTGGGGCAATATCGCCCTTGGGTGAGCGTGTCGTCGCCTCCCAGCAGTTGCCTGGGGTACACCCGGGTCAGCCGCTGCTAGTGTCGGGCCGTATCAGAGCGACATACCAGCTCATCAGCGTCTTTCAAACTATCTACACGACCTATACTCGGGAACGTCTCGCAGCCAGCTAATGTAGGTATGAAAAAACCAACTCCTGTGAAGGGTGGGCTAATGGTTTCTGGAGCTACCTAGGGGTCACATGGAGTCCAGTAATTCCTTCCGGCGGCGCCCAACCGTCTCGAGAGAACGCTTATGCGCCTCTTTCCAAGCCCGCTCCATTTCCTCGGAGCTGGCCCAGACACCTCTTGGCTTACGGGCACCCCCTAGCAGGACCGAGCGCCCTGAGCGTGACCTGCCTCGGAGCTCCGGGCGCTGATCTTCAGGCTTCGTTGGTAAACTGCTCATATTGGCCTCCCTCGGTAGTGCCATGGGTGGATTCCTCTTATTAAGTATACTGGTCAAACGGCAGAATTCCCAAAGGGTTGAATTGTCGACGCATCCTGCGTACGCGGATGAGCTAGGTTTTTAGCCCGGAGTGTAATGGTCCATGGTACTAGGAGGAGCCATGGCACAAGTACTTCAACAACGCGTTGGCCGTGACAAAGATCGGGGTGTTCAAGACTGAAGTGATCCGCCACCCAGGACCATGGCGGCATCTCGAAGTCGATGAGCTCACCACCCGAGAAATGGGTCGACTGTTTCAATCACCGGCGGATCCTGGAACCGTGCAGAGCGAGAAGCGCTGTATTTTGAACAGAGGCTATAAAGCTTTACAGGGTGCTTTAGGCGGCATAATGTCAATAGGTGTCCACGCCTCTCGATAACTGGATACAGTTAAGGAGACAACGTATGCAACCCGAAATCGCACTGCCGCTGGCTATACTCGGAGTGACACTTACGTTCTTCGCAGCTAGCTTTGCATGGGCACGCAAGAAGGACCGCAACCAAGCCAGCCGGAAGTAGATTTACCCGCTGGGTATTGGCCCCCACTGGTTGACCTAATTTTTTCTGCCCGGTATTCTTAATGGAGAGGTGGTCCGAGCCACCCCAAAAGCATCTCGGCCATACCGCATCAACTTAGCTTAAATACCGTGCACATCTACGTCGTGCATGTATGCCTCTACAGCTTCTTGTCCCCGCACGCTAAATCGTGGCACCGGGCGTGCAATATACCCTGCTTTTGCACTCTTTCTTTTCTCTTCTGTCTCTTGCAGGTGCTTGGATAACACCCTCGCACCTCGCGCGAGTAGAGACCGATCAGTACCATCAAGCAGGGCCATCCTTCATCGGTAGCCAGCTAGGTGATATCGCCGCCCCATTTCTGGTTTGATGCCCAAGAGATAACGTCTTGCTCCAGTAGGTTGGATGCTACCGGCAGCGCGTGTCGCGAGTTCCTCGTCGCCTTGAACTTACGCAGTACCTTGGCGCGAACTCCCTAGCGCAATAGTTCAATAATTACCTCGCATCGATTTTGTTATCTCAACTCTAATAGAGATGAGTTTTTTGCGTGTTAAAAAAGAGTGGCTCCAGCCATTCGCATCGCGGTTTTCCGCATAAAAAATCAGCCCAAAAGGCTTAAACGTCGAGTAACCGTCTGCCTCGACCAGGCATTTCTGCGAAAAAAACCTGGAGCCGAAAAATGTCAATCACTACTTACTACAGCATTCTTTCAGGGCACGAATACTATTTAAAAGGAAGTATTGTCGAGCGATCACTAATAGAGCTTCTCCGCTCTCAAGCACCGAGATCTAACGGCAGACTCGAGAGAGTAACACTCGATACCCTGCCAGTCGTATTGACATGCAAAGAATGGCCAGAGGAAGAACTAATAAATCGCGATAGCGTAATAAACCAACTCCCCAAAAATAAAGGCAGAAATATTCCAATTGACATCAAAACCCTACACACGATAAGGATTGATATCGATGATATCCCACCTGGCGATATAGACTTGGTGAGATTCATCTTTGGGCAGCTAAGCCGGATACATCAAATGCCAGAAACGGACAAAAACAAGACACAAGAAATCCATGGAATCATTGCTCACATAGAAAACAACAGCCATATAAAAGAGGCAATACAAAATAGCCTTTACGGTGGAGAAACGCTTCAAAGGCGGCATTATGTGTGGCTGCTGGCGAACCAGCGTGGCACTAGCTTTGTAGAACAATCGCTGCGAAGAGCACGCAGTCAGGCTAGCGCCAACAAGGTAACCAGCGACAATGAGGTGGCCAACGCCCTTAAGGTAGCCAGCACGGACAAGGTAGCCCATACCGGTAAGGAGACCAACACCGACAAAGCCATCCATAAGGATGTTCCGAAGTCCATTGATGAAGAAGAGGACAATAGCATATGTAAAACAAGCACATCGAGCGATTTTCTTGCCGAGAGTGCAAGTAGATTGCTAGCAGTGGTCAGGAACTCTGAAAACCAGAGGAAAGATTCCTGAACGCTTAAGACAAGGAGTAACCACAACTTCCCTGCAAGATATTTTAAAAGGCCGCCTTTGGCGGCCTAACCTTCCTGACCGACCGACCGACCGACCGACCGACCGACCGAGGCTTATAATGCTGACAGTTATACATTTTACGCCACATAATAAGTGACAGAAATTTTAATTTTTACGATTATGAAAAGGACTACACAACACAAGGTAGAACTATGTATATTTCAGACAACCCAAGTCATCTGACATTGAAAAAATCAAGCCATTTTCTTTTTGGTACAGCTCTTGTTGCCCCACAGTCGACATATATATTTTAACCCACCGAATTCACAAGCAACCAGCGAGAGGAAATAATTTTTCCGAAACAAATAAATATAAATAACAAATAAGCAATGAACACTCAATTAAATATTAACCCGCACACTACTATCTAATTTTCAACCCCCTATGGCGAGGAAGACATACAGGGTCGATGTAGCACCTGCTCTGCACCGCCTCACATCATTCCACTCGCAGCTTATCATCATTTCCGAAGCGACAGTTTACAGGCCTCGCGAGCCTTGCTATCTTGTGGGTGTCGAGTTAAATCACTCGGCCGGGTTTGGCGACCCGATTCACAAAGGCGCACAAGCGCCCCACCATGGTTGGCGTTTTTTTGTGTCTGCCATGCGTTATGGCGGTCGTGCGTGGGAGACCCTCGGGTCTGCCGGCATCCTTTGTGGCCGGTTCGCCAACCTGCGTACGGCCGCCCCCATCACTGTTTGGCGACAGCGGGAGCGGCTCCAACACAAAGGAGCTCTACCCATGATCGGATCGATCCCATCTTTCCACGATACCTCTTGGCGAATGCGTGCCTCAGCGCATAACAAGATCGTAGTCCATGCCCCGGCCTCCCATCACCGTGCACCAATCCGCTCTCAGCGCCTCCTTACGCCTATTCGCTGGGTTCTGGCAACCACCCAAATCGACAGCCATATCCCGCGGGAGGTGAAGTCATGACCTCCCTTTTTTCCGAGGCGTCGACTGCTCATCAAGAAGCACCCCATACCCATGGGATCGGCCTCATCAATGAACACTTGGATGAGCTGATTACCGAGTACGCGACTCAGGCAGAGCGTTTCACTGTCTGCGAGTGGCGAGATCGTCTACTCAAAGTGCCCGAGTTAGCGAACTCGTGCCCTAGAACGCTGCGGTTTCGGGTGCGTGACCGTGTGAAGGCGCTGGAAAAACAAGGCTTGGTGCATCAGGTCGGCTTTCAGGGTCGGCGTCGTCCCGTCTTCATGCTCGACCAAGCGGCGGTTCCTGTGGCACGAGCACATGGGAGCACAGACTCAAGATCCGGGGATGCCTCACCTACTAACCCCCTCTCCTCCCCCAACTTCCATGACACGCCTTTGACTCGCGAGGCATCACCGTCTTTTGTCGACTTTCTGGATCAGGAGTGTCACCGCCTAAAACTCGACATGCAGGCGGCATTAGGCGAGGCCAGCCACTATTCCCATATCCTTTCGCGCTACCCGGAACAACGGGCACTCATCGAGCCCCTCCATCAGGCTGCCTGCCAACGAGGCAGCGAAGCCAAAGGAGCCCTGGATGCTGTCCTGACCCTGCGCAAGCGTATTGATATGGAGGACGATACATGAACGCCAGAAAAGCCAACATGCTGTTGGCCTCCAACGATCGGCCTTCCCTTCGCGCCTGGCAGGCTCGCTGCATCGACCAAGCACTGCAGACACTATCTGATGAGCACCCCCACTACCTTTGCCAAGCGACACCAGGCGCCGGCAAGATGTTGATGGCCGCTGTACTCGCCCAAGAACTGCTCCAAGGTGACGCCATCGACTATGTCATCTATCTAGGGCCAACCACCTCGGTCGTTGAACGAGCAAGGGATACCCTCGAGAAGATTACTGGCCTTGCCATGCATGGCCGACTGGGCGCTGGCGGTGCAGCTTTTACGTACCATGCGCTGCATCACCGTTTGTCGGAACTAAAACATCTGTGCCAGCAAGGGCGAGTAATGCTGGTATGGGACGAGAGCCATCATGCTGCTGGTCACAGCGGCGGAACGAGCGCCGCCAATCAATGGGGGGTGGGGCTACTGGCACTGGAACGTCAGGTACGTTTTACTCTGGCGCTGTCGGGTACGCCTTGGCGCTCGGATGGCGGCCGCTTGCCACTGCTCCGCTACCTAGACACAGATGAAGAAAGTGCCCTGCCCGAGGGCGGGTCAGACGGTACTGCCATTCGGCAACAACTGATGCCCGACTTTATCTATTCGCTCGAAGAGGCCATTCGCGATCAAGTCTGCCGTTACCCGCGTGTTCTCTTAGTAGACAATCGAGATATCCAACTCACGGCCTATCACACGCAGCAACAGCAACGTGCGACACAACACTACGCCAGCATTCCCCACTTGCTACGCCATCCTGCCATCAATTACTCAGGGTTGCTTCGGCATGACGAGCCTCTGGACCATGTGCTAACCCTTGGCTGCCAGCGTCTCGCTCAGCTTCGTCAACTTGATCCCGATGCTGCCGGTCTAGTGGTGGCATCTGACATTGCGCATGCGGAGGATTTAACCGAGCGCCTCGAGGATCTCGGCCAATCGGTTTGTCTCATAACCAGTAAATCGTATGATGCACACAACCGCTTACGCGCCTTTCGCGATTCGAGTGCCCCCTGGATCGTCTCGGTGGGCATGGTCAGTGAAGGCGTAGACATTCCCAGGCTGCGAGTATGCTGCTACCTCAGCCATGTACGAACCGAGCAACATTTCCGCCAAGTTTTGGGCCGCATCATCCGTCGAGAAGGCATCAACGATGTCGACTGTTATTTGTACGCGCTCAATGAACCATACCTGATACGCTATGCCCGCCGCATTGCTGATGACCTACCTGATGACCTGGCGTCTGTGACGGTGTCAGTTACCAACCCCATTTCATCCGCTGCAGCTGCATACGACATTTCTCGAGATACATTTCCACAAGAGCAGACATCAACTGACACTCATGCGATGGCTCATGAAGAGCCAGCTGGCGAAACCATTGCAGAGAACACTACCTCTTCAACGACGCAAATCAGCATGGGAAGTAGTGGCGATAAGACAGGATCAGTAGACCCTGACCTAGCGTTCTCTCAGGCCTTCATTGAAAGACTAGTGGCCCTACAACTACCTTCCGCTTAGTGACAGGTATAGATACCCCGACCTCTTGCGACCAGCCGGTTGAGACTGGGTCTCAGAGGAATATCGGACGCTATACGTAATGAGACTTCCGCTATCGCACCGCCAGATGACAACAAGCCCGCATAGTTACTGAGTCAGCTCTACAGTACACGGCTGTTGCATGATCAGCACAGCAGAATGAGGCAGAACATGTCAGATCATCCTCTTCAACATCAAGTTATCAATATTGACTATCAAGAACGATATGGCGACGTCATGCCCGACCAAAAGGAAGGGCTAACGCCAGAAGCACAACGTCTTCTGGCAGAGAGCGTGTCCCATAACACTATCCGGGCTATGCGTGCCGATATTCGGGTCTATTTATCAGCAGGATTCCCGTTGCCCGCGACCGAGCCAGATATCGCCAACTTCCTCTCGGATCAAAACAAACTCGGCAAAAAGCCAGCAACATTGATTCGCTACGCGAATTCACTGCACATGTGGCACCGATATATGGGAGTTTCCTCGCCAGCACGCACCATGACCATTCGCAGCATTCTGCGGGGCATCAAGAAAACGCGTGACATGCGGCAAGCATCAGCCCCCGCATTGAGGCTGGCGGAGTTACATGTCCTGCTTGAGGCCTTGGATCGCAATACACTGCGAGGCCTGAGAGATAGCGCCCTCTTTGCCTTGAGCTTTTATGGCGCCTTCAGGCGTAGCGAAATTGTTGGGTTACGTGTCGATGATCTCGACTGGCAACCTAAAGGGGTTACCATCAGGATACGCTATAGCAAAACTAATCAGGCCGGTAGAATCGAAAATAAAAGCATCATGCAGGCTACGCAGGAGACGAGTTATTGCCCGGTAACACTGCTAAAGGCATGGTTGAGTACTTCCGGCATTTCGCGAGGTGCGATCTTTCGAAGCATAACGCTCGGTGACCACATCGGTTCGGGCCCATTAACCGACCAAACGGTATCTGACCGAATGAAAGTAGCGCTTGAAAAAACGTCTCTGACAGATCGCGGCTATACGCCTCACAGCTTCAGGGCGGGCTTTATCACTGAAGCCCACCTTCGTGGAAAAAGCGACACTCAGATTAAGCGCATCAGCGGGCATCGTAGCCAGAGAACGTTCGAGCAATATATTCGGATTGCTGATGAATTTGAGGATCATGCCGGAGATTTTTTCAGCTGATGTGATCACTCGTCGAAACTGTCATCTCGTTTCACGTAGAAATCGGACCATATATTTGACGGCGAGGGCCTCAAGTCTTCGCCGCCATGTATTGAATAGCAGCAAATTTTGGGTCATTATAACAGGATATACTAATGACGAAATAACCCTCACATGAGCAATGAACATTTCCTTCCTCAAGAAATAATCAAGCAGTGGCAAGATGCCGTGATGTCAATAGAGTTGTCGCCTAATGCTCGCCAACAGCTCTTCTCAATCGTACGCTATTCCCTGCCACCAGTATCAAGATCAGCACTTGAGAAAGCAGCTTTAGTTTATGTGAGTGATCACGATGCTTTATCGCATCACCAGATCATCGAATTATATTCTGGCAATATACTTAGCGACTCATTGCCACGCTCATTAAAGACTCAGTTCTCACTCTATGTTTCAATGACAAGCTTGAAACATCTTGGGGATATCAGCAATCCACTTGCCCACCTAGGGCGGAAACTGCTCAATGAGTGGTTTGCTACAGAACACGAAGATGTGAAAGACACACTCTACTACGAGCATTTGCTGAAGGTACGCACGGTCACAGAAATCGTTGCTCGCTCCGATTGGCCTACTCCTCATTCCTTCGCTGACCCTCGCTCCATCATAATGTCAGCTGCTGGCAGCGAGAGGCTCAGTTATCCTATCGGCCAGTGTTTCAATAAATATGAATTATTCACTCAAATTGCAGAAGGGAAGCGGGAAGCAGGCGTGCCAAAGCGCCATGTGTCAGAACGCCGGGCTGGGTACCGCGAGGCCACGCAACGCGATAAATGGCAAGATGAGCACCTATCCCGGCTAGCCAAGGAAATGCCTTCAAATGGAAAGCGTGTTGAACCGGAGAAGGCTGACAAACAAGATGGTGGTGATATGCCTACCGAGGCAAATCAGCTGGGCATACTACCTTGCATCGCCTCAAGCGACGATATAGACAATGAAGGAGACATTGTTTATCAAAGGCGCAAAGCATCGACTCTAACACCAATCGACGACCACCTGCTTGTCCGTCGTTTGTCTCGTGCAGCTTCCACCTCAAGCATTGCCACGCACTGCGATTTACAGCGGTTGCCTCATGAGCGAGTTCGATCCGTCCTCGACACCGAATTGCCAGCAGAGCTTCGGACTTTCACGGTACTGTTGCTCACGACAGGCATGTCAGTGTCGCGATTAGCCCGACTCCGACTAGCAGAAGAAGATTTTCTTCAACCAGGCGCCACTCTACCAGGTGATGATGATCCGCGTGTTGAGCCACTTAACGGTACACTTTCATACCGATTAAGTGATGGACCCAGCGACTGCTCGGCGTCAGCGAATCGTTGGATCTCATTATCCCTTCCCAACGTTCTTGTTGGCTCACTATCAGCGGCAATTGAGGAGGCAAGTTCAACAACCATCAGCCGATCAGACCATGCGCTTGAACCCGACATTGTGCCTCGCCCCCTCAAAAGCGCGGCAGGTCGACTTAATCGATTTCTGCATCGTCTGTTTTCCAATAAGCCCGGTCTGACGCCAACCGCCAACCGATTGCGAGCCAGCAGTTGGTTATGGCGACGCCCCAATGCGCGAGACGATGTAGCGGCACAGCTGCTAGCAGGCCATCTGGGGCTAATGCTAGCAGCCCCTGCTGCTTATCGTCAGTTGGACCGCGCCGAACTTCAGAAAGTATTTGATAAAACCCTCCAAGAGCTGGGAGTAGCCCTTGAGCCTGCTGGCATTCTTGTCGCTCCGCTCAGCGGAGTCGGTATTACCACATTAGGCTCGGGCGTAGCTATAGAAGCTAGAGAGTTCGCCCCTATCTTCGCGAAACTACGGCAGCAGATTTTCAATACGCATCGGGACTTTCAATCTTGGTATCCTAGCAAGCCCCTGCCGCTCGAAGCACTGCACCACATATCCGCCCTCACCGCCGGTCATACTTATCTCGGCTGGCTGTTAGCGACCGGTGCACGCCCCTTGGGCTTGAGCAGCCGCAACCGACTCAGCCAAGGTTTCCTCTGGATGCGTGATAAAGCATCGAGCCAAGGCGATGAAAGTCGTGTAATACCGCTAAACAAACAGATCGTCGATGCACTTCACGAGCACGCTTCCTGGACAGCGAGTGCGATAGAGTGGTGGACTGAACAAGGAGGCCGAATTGATGATCGGCGTAACCATCAGCGAGATACGCCGTCATGCCTCTTTCCAGGCCGTCAACAACAAACATTGGTACTGCGTGAGATGTCCCATGCGGATTTCAAGAAAACCCTGGAACTTGTACCGAACCTGAGCGATGCAGAAAAGTGCTGGCCAGATAACGTGACGCGCCACTCATTGGCCAGTTGGTTGCGACAATATCGCCCGGATGGTGAAGTCGATGGGCTTCTGGGTCACGCCCATCATGGTCAAGCAATCACCGCTCCGTGGGCCTCTGCCCCGATCGGCGCTCAGAAAAAACTGGGGGAAGCGCTTGCCTACTGGCTGAAACTCACCGGGTATGCCCCCCTTCCCTGGCAGGCATTGAGATGCTGAAGCTCAACGCGCACTCACTGCTAGGGCAATGGAAAGAAGAGCGCCATCCCTTGCTAAGGCCTCATCGCGAGAATGACACTCGCTGGCTCGTTGCGGCTGCGCTCGAGTCCGCCACCGCCAGTGGATTAATGCTGGACCTTCAGGCGGTCAAAACATTAGAAAAAGATTTCTTTCAATGGCGACAAGAAACTGGACGTAGCATCTCCCATCGCCAAGCCCAATGCCGAGTCACGCGCGTGCTGCAATCACTCAATGAGCAGCCACATATTACAGCCGTATTACCCCCACGTCCGGTTCGCTCTCATCGCGAGACAGCCATGCCCCGCCGAGGCGATACACTTGTCCAAACTCATAGAACGATGGCGCTGGATCGCCATCTGCTAACCTGGGCCCGCCAACATAACACCCGTGATGCCTGGTTATTCGTCCTTGCCGTCCGGTTGGTCACACGCATTGGGCTGGGAGAACCTGTTCTGTTGGGCACACTTTCCCAATTAACCCGTCGTCATGTCGACAACCAGTGGCTGACACTGCCCTCCCATCCCGATTCTGCACTGCCAGATGGCGCACATTACCGCCTTAAAATGCCAAGCGCTGTATGGATTCCGCTGCGAGCTATACTGAACCGCTGCACAGGGGAAAACGATACTTGGTTACTTGCCCCTACAGGCAAAGCCCTGGAAAAACGTATCAGCCGTGAAAAAAATTTGCGCGAACGCCTCAACGCCGGCGCTGTGCAATGTTTACAAGAAATGTACGGCCATACTGACAAACATAAATGGGAAGGGCTAAGGTCCTGGACATCGATTTACCGAGGAGGTCGCTATGCGCAGGTACTGAACGGTGTTCCGCCATTATGGGCAGGCCTTCTCCATCACTATCCGCTCCCTAGCGATACCCCCATACCACTTCTCGCTGATACTGATGCACACCACCATCAGCCTGGTGCGCGTTATGGGCCTCTCAACTCGACACAAACGCCAGCCCCCCTGCCAACACTGGGCAATGAGACTCAGTCACCCGGCGTTTACGAGCTGGATCTGTCATACCTGCCCGCGGACTGGCCTCGGCAGATTAAACGGCGCCTAAGTCAATTCCTCACCGATGCAAGTGGTCTCAGCTCCAGTCAGCGACTTTATGCTGACCGATACGCGGAAGACCTTCAGCAACTACTAGCCCATTACGAGCGCTTGATCACCGAACTAATCGGTCACAATGGCAGCTATGCTCAATGGCTCCTGCACTGGGCTTACCACTTATTACGTGTCGACCGAAACAAGCTATCGACAGCACGCACGTACATTTCACGAATCACTCCGATAACTATGTTGCTGCATGAAGGAACATTGAATCTTGCTGACTGGGACGACGAACTGGTAGAAGAAATAAAGGCGGGCACACTCAGCGAGCAATCTTGGAAAGACACTACAATAGGGGCTTATAGTCAAACACTTGGACAATTCATTCGGTTCTGTCAGAACCACGGCATGCTCGAGGAAGTGACGCCACCAATGAAGGAGCGGGGACAGAGCGTCAGCACGCTGCGCACGCGCATCCTGACACCAGGCCACTTCCTTAGCCTATGGCATGGCCTTGCCCACCAGTACGCCATCGGCGAGCGACGACAATTACTCGCGCTGATCATGGCGCTGGGATTCTATGGAGGGCTACGCGCTTCCGAGATCCTGGCGCTGACGCTCAGTGATGTGGTGATCGGCGAAGAGAAAGGAAAACGGACATGCTGGGTAGAAGTGTTGGGAGGGAAAACCCCGGCAGCACGAAGGCGCATCGCCTTGCACGTAATGGCTCCGCCATCAGTAGTAGAAACTTTGGGCGAATGGGTAGAGTACCGGAAGTCGAGCTGTGGCGGAGGGCATAAAATCAGTGACGTGGCGCTATTCGGCCCAGACTATAATCCAGATGCCTTTACTCGTCGTGCACTGATCACGCCGGTGATCGAGTGGATGCGAAAGGTATTGGGTGAAGGGGTCGATTTCCATGGCCTTCGTCATGCGGCGGTATCGTGGACGTTGCTAAGGCTGCATGCTGCTCAAACGCCGACATTCGCCGATACGCTTTTTCACCGCTACGACTGGATGTTTTCTGAGGAAGCGCTGGCGACTTTACTGAATCACTTTTGCGGGGCGGAAGGCGAAGATGCGATCGCCCGTGGAACGATGATTTACCGCGTAGCTAAGTGGATCGGGCATCGCGACCCTTCCACATTGCTACAACATTATGCTCATGTGCTTGGTCTCATCCATAGCGATATTCTCACACACTCATCGACTGGCAAGTGAAAAGCGAATTTTTCAACCGTAGTGCATATTATTACTAGCTGTCGGATCCTGCGTAATTAATAATGCGGGACCCGACAACCACCGAATATTAAGATCGATAGCCTTCTGGGTTATTGACCTGCCAGCGCCATGTATCATGCATCATGGCATCCAGGTTTCTCTTGGCCTTCCACCCCAGCTCACGCTCAGCCTTGGAAGGATCCGCCCAGCACTCAGGAATATCACCGTCACGGCGTAGTGCGATGTTGTACGGGACATCTCTGCCTGATGCCTCCTCGAAAGCCTGAATCATATTGAGCACGGAATACCCTTGACCTGTTCCCAAGTTCCAGATGCCAATCCCAGGCTGCCTGGCAATGGCCTGCATGGCGCATAGATGACCATCTACCAGATCACTCACGTGGATATAATCACGCACGCCGGTACCATCAGGCGTTGGGTAATCGTTACCATAGACGGAAAGCACTTCACGACGACCTATGGCGACCTGGGAAATGAACGGAACCAGATTATTTGGAATGTCGTTAGGATCTTCTCCAATCAAGCCGCTCTCGTGAGCTCCCACCGGGTTGAAATAGCGCAACAGTGCAATCGACCAACGAGAATCTGACTTGACAAGGTCTTTTAACACTTCCTCCACCATTAGTTTGGACCGACCATAAGGGTTAGTCGGCGTGCCGGTTGGCAGACCTTCGTGTATGGGCATGGTGCCTACTTCGCCATACACGGTAGCTGAAGAACTGAACACCAGCCGCCTAACGCCGGCGGCCTCCATCGCCTGGCAAAGGGCCAAAGTACCGCTAACGTTATTATCGAAATAATGTAACGGCTGCTCGACACTTTTCCCCACCGCTTTCAGCCCTGCGAAATGCAACACATCCGAGATGTTGTGCTCTGCAAATAGCCGATCCAGCAACTCACGATCGCGGATGTCCCCTTCAATAAAGCGTAAAGACTTACCAGTGATGCTCTCCACCCGACGCAATGCCTCAAGGGAGGAATTCACTAGGCTATCCAACACCACCACATCATGATCATGCTCCAGCAGGGAAAGCACCATATGAGAGCCGATATAGCCGGCACCACCAGTCACGAGAATGGACATGAAAACCGTCCTTGTATGATTAATCTAGGAATCACTTGGCCCCAAATCCTGTCAGGATCGTCTTAATCGTCTTGAACAAGATCAGGATATCCAGCCACAGTGAAAAATGCTTGATGTAATAAAAATCATGCTGAATTTTGATTCGAGTATCGTCGGCATCGCTGGCATATCCCTGTACCACTTGCGCCCAGCCTGTGATCCCCGGCTTTACGACATGGCGATAGGTATAAAATGGGATCTCTTCATCAAACTGTTCGACGAAGGCGCGCTGCTCCGGTCGCGGCCCAATCAGACTCATGTCACCCTTGATGACATTGAAAAATTGGGGGAGCTCATCAAGCCTCGTCTTGCGAATGATCTTACCTACCCGGGTGACCCGCATGTCGTCGGACTGGGCCAGTTTCGCCCCATCTTTTTCAGAATCCCGGCACATGCTGCGGAACTTGTAGATTTTATAGTCTTTATTGCCCTGACCAACGCGGTTCTGAATGAATAGGGCTGGCCCAGGGCTATCCAGCTTAACTGCGATGGCAGTGAACGCCATTATGGGAATGGTGATGGGAGCCGTTATCACTATTGCTGCAATATCGAAGCAGCGCTTGAAGAAGCTGTAAACACCAGAAGGCAGCAACGAACCAAAATCGTTTTCAGCGAGATGTTCTATTTGCACCCTACCAGTGATTGATTCACTAATTTGCTTCACGTGATAGACAGGAATATGACAAAGCGTGCAGCGGGCTAGGAACCTCTCCCATTCCGGCATCAGTTCATCGGAACGCAGATCTGCCACGATACCATCAAAGCGCACCCCGTTAAGGTCTGGCGCATCTAGCATACGAAATTCATTACCTTCAGTTTGCTGAAGATATTGTGTCGCTCCGAATGGAACAGCTGCAAGCTTCAGTCGGCGATATCGTATCCCGATGAAATAGCCTGCGAAGCACCAAGCCAAAGTCAGTAGATAGCCAATAAATAACACTTGGCGGGAATACCCTTCACGAGTAAAGAACAACAGAGCAATGGCAACTAGAAAAATACTAGTGACCGTTGGCACTATATACGAAACAATATGCGAGCCAGGAAAGCGAAGCAGCCGTCTCTGGGTCAAAATAGTAGCAATAAAAGATAGAGCAATCGCGAGCAGTGTATTGCTGCGAACCTCATTCATAGCATGCCAGAACCCCCACCCCCAGCGTTCCAGGCTTGGCAGAAGCAATACAAATGACAGCCCTACTATCAGCTGGAATGGCAGGGCTAGTAGGGCCTTTTCGTACCACCGCGAGTGGCGACGTTCGTAAGGGTATGTCACATCCATGCCTATATTGGTTTTCCGCAGCTAAGTATGATATGTAATGCTAGCGTCATTGACGCGTTCAGCGGCAATACCGCATCAAACTGAGGTACGCGTTTATACATGACCACGCGGACCAATATCCTGTGCAGCGCTAGTGCCGCGTGATGGTGCCGCACACGAGCGGCTATACTATTCTTGGCAACTTAACACCCTTTCTGAGCGAGCGCGAGACGACCAGCAAGTGGCTCAGGTTTACCAGCGCCGAAGTGGCTGCTCAGCCTCTCCCAGGTTAGCTCTAGATCTCATCGACGACGGTCTGCCGGTGACTCGCAAAACAGTCGCCGCTAGCCAGCAGCGCCAGCGGCTTCCCGCCAGGGCGACGACGAACTCGCGGCACTCTCTGCCGGTGGCACCCAACCTGCTGGATCAATACTACACTGCCAAGGTACAGGGCCAGAAGTGGGGGCGATGACATCACTTACCTGGCGACCGGCGAAGGATAGCTCTACTTGGCGGTGCTGACAGACCTTTACTCACGGAAGCTGATTGGCTTGGCGTTAAGCAACCATATGACTGAACTTCCCCCCAGAAACCGTTCCATCGTCAATGTGAGATTTCCGCTACGTTTACCCTGATAGCAGGAGATCTCGCGATGAAGCGTAACCACCAAACCGAAGAGCAGATCATCACCATCCTCAAGGCCCATGAACGTAGCGTGTCGATGGCCGAGCTGGCCCGGCAGCATGGCAGACCATCTATCGCTGGAAGGCCAAGTACGGCGGTATGGAGGTATTGGAAGCCAAACGTCTCCGGGACTTGGAAACCGAAAACGCCCTCCTGAAGAAACTGCTGGCGGAAAGCGCCCTCGACAATGCCTGCCGCCCTCAAGGAGATCGTCTCGGGAAAGTGGTAACGCCCGAAGCGAAGCCGCGTGACGATGAGCCGCTTCGGGCTCGACTACAAGCCTTGGCGACCTGCTATCCCCGCTACGGCTACCTGCTGCTGCACGACCTGTTGCGTCAGGAGGGCCTGGTGGTCAATCGCAAACGTACCTACCGGCTCTACTGCGAAGCTGGGCTTCAAGTCCGCCCCGCCAGCGCAAGCGACTGGTGCGGTCCAGCATGTCGATGCCATTACCCGATGGCCCCAATCAACGCTGGTTCCTGGACTACATCTTGGATTAGCTCGCCTCGGGGCGTCGTTTCCGCGTGCCTAACATCGTGGACGATTTCAGTCGGGAATGCATCGGCCAGCTAGTGATCTGGTCGGCGCCTGGCCAGATTCTTGGATGACATTACACAGCAGCGCGCGCTGCCCGGGTCGATTGTCTGCGATAACGGCCCCGAACTGACCAGCAAGGCGATGTTCTTATGGGCGCGTGAGCGGAAGGTCACGCTGGCCTTCATCCAGCCGGGCAAGCCGACACAGAATGCCTTCATCAGGAACTTCAACGGCAAGGTCCGCGATTGCTGCCTCAATCAGCACGGGTTTCTAAGCCTGACCGATGACAGACATGAAATCGACCAATTGAGGGCCCACTACAACCATGTCAGACCGAACAACTCGCTGGGTTATATGCTGCCTGTTGCCTATGCCCAGCGGTGTGCATGAAGGAGCGGTTTCTCACATTGAGCACGGACCTAAATCAGGGGGAAGGTCATAAGATTGATGCTTAAGAGTGCCGATAGCCTCGCCGATGGTCGACTCACTATTGAACCATGCGGTAATCACAGAGATCTTCAACGTTTCACTCATCAACAACGTCCATAGCGGTCATTGAAGCGGACGATGTCGTCCTCTCCTAGATAGGACCCCGACTGTACCTCAATCAGCTCCAACGGAATTTTGCCAGGATTCTCTAAGGCGTGGACCTGACCGATAGGTATATAAGTCGACTCGTTCTCGCAGACAAGACGGGTTGTTTCGCCGATAGTGACCTTGGCTGTGCCCGAAACCACCACCCAATGCTCAGCGCGGTGATGGTGCATCTGCACCGAGAGCTTGGCTCCAGGTTTAACGGTGATGCACTTGACCTGATAACGGTTGCCGCTATCAATGCTGTCGTAGACGCCCCAAGGTCGATAGACCTCGCGGTGGTTTGTCTGCTCGGTACGGCCCTCATCTTTCAGGCGCGAAACAATCTTCTTGACCTCCTGAGCGCGGCCCTTACGAGCCACCAGCACGGCATCCTTGGTTTCTACTACCACCAAATCCTCAACGCCTACCGTAGCGACCAGGCGATGTTCGGCATGCACCAACAGGTCGTGACTGTCGTGAAGCATCACGTCGCCATGGCAAACGTTACCTTGAGCATCACGATCACTGACCTCCCAAAGCGCCGACCAAGAACCGATATCGCTCCAGCCAGCGTCCAGCGGCACTACGCTGGCATATCTGGTACGTTCCATTACCGCATAATCGATGGAATCAGCAGGGCAGGCCTTGAAAGCCTCGGCGTCCAAACGCGTGAAATCGAGATCCTGACTGGCCCCGGCCAAGGCGTCGCGACAGGCATTCACCATGGCTGGCTGGAAGCATTCCAGCTCCTCCAGATAGCGCTTGGCTGAGAACAGAAACATGCCACTGTTCCAATAGTAGTCCCCAGCATTCAGGTAGTCTTCGGCGGTGATCCGATCGGGCTTCTCGACGAAGCGCTTGACCCTAAAGCCGAAACTTCCCTGCTCTTCGCCGCGCTGGATATAACCGTAGCCGGTCTCGGCATGGGTGGGCACCACACCGAAGGTAACCAACTGGCCCTGCTCGGCAAGCGTCTGGGCGTGATCCACACTCTCGTGAAACCTTGCCACGTCACGGATCAAATGGTCAGCGGCCAGCACCAGCATTAACGCCTCAGGATCCTCGGCAACCGCTTTCAACGCCGCTAGCGCAATCGCTGGAGCAGTATTACGCCCTTCCGGCTCAAGCAGGATACGCGCATCGGTGATGCCCTGTTGCCGAAGCTGTTCGGCGACCAAGAAACGATGCTCCTCGTTACAGATCAGCAACGGTGAGCGATGTTCGAGGGGAGCCAGACGCTTAAGAGTCTCCTGCAGCATCGTGCCCTCGCCGGTCAGCGGCAGGAACTGCTTGGGGCGCAACTGGCGTGATAGCGGCCAAAGCCGCGAACCGCTCCCCCCAGCCATGATGACGGGCGTTATCATGGGGGAAATCTCCTTATTCATATTTCAGGCTTTAACAGCCGGCAGATAGGCACGCGTATTGGCGTGCACCGCCTTATCATCAGCGATGGAGTGCGGTGACCACCAGCGATACGTGTCATGCTGCTCACGGGGCAGGGTCTCTAGATCTAAGTTCAGTTTTAACTGATAGGCCAGCACAACATAGTGCGTCGAAAGCCCAGAATCGTGCATGCTATTGGGATAGAAGTGTTGGTAAACACCCAAGAAGCGCATATTGGCCAGTTCGTTAATCCGGCCGAACTCGTCGCGGGTCAGGCGTATTGCCGCAGCTTCAAGAGTCTCGCCCTTTCGGACCCTCCCGCCTGGCACGAACCAGCTTCCTTGTGCCGGACGATTCAAGCGCTGGCCAAGTAGCCACTGACCTTGAGTATTAATCATCACGAAATCTAGAGAGACGAGCGGAGCATGCGCCACGACCTGGCGAAAGGCGTCAACGCTTAGCCACCCTTGGTCAGTCACTTGCGTTTCACACATGACGATCAACCGCGGAAGCGGTCTTGGTTATCCAGAAACCACTGGTAGGCATCCTGCAGACCATCCTCAAGAGAAATGGTGGCCTGCCAGCCTAGGGCCTTTAACCGCGAGACATCCATCAGCTTGCGCGGGGTGCCATCGGGCTTGCTGGCATCGAAAGTCAACTTGCCCTCAAATCCCGTTACACTCTTTACTGTCTCGGCCAGTTCCCGGATTGTGCAATCTACCCCGGTACCAACGTTGATATGGGAGAGCATCGGCGAGGTATTTGCTTCGTATGTGGCTTGGTCGAGCTCCATCACATGCACGCTGGCAGCAGCCATATCGTCCACATGTAAGAACTCACGCATCGGTGTGCCACTGCCCCACACAACCACCTCATCATCTCCCTGCTGCTTGGCCTCGTGGAAACGCCGCAGCAGCGCGGGAATCACATGGGAGTTCTCAGGATGGAAGTTGTCGTGGGGCCCATAAAGGTTGGTGGGCATCACACTGCGATAGTCGCGCCCGTACTGGCGGTTGTAACTCTCGCAGAGCTTGATGCCAGTGATCTTGGCAATGGCATAAGGTTCGTTGGTTGGTTCCAGCGTGCCGGTGAGTAGTGCCTCTTCCCTCATAGGTTGCTCAGCCAGCTTAGGATAGATACACGACGAGCCCAGAAAAAGCAGCTTCTGCACCCCGGCCTGATGAGCAGCGTGGACAAGGTTGGCCTCGATAATCAGATTCTGGTAGATGAAATCAGCCGGATAGCTGTTGTTGGCCTGGATGCCACCCACTTTCGCGGCCGCCAGGTACACCTGATCAATAGCGTGGCGCTCGAAGTAGGCATTTACCTGGGCCTGATCGGTGAGATCCAACTCATCACGGCCCGCGGTAAGAATGTTGCGATAGCCCAGCGCCTCAAGACGACGCACGATGGCCGAGCCCACCATACCCCGATGGCCGGCCACGAAGATCACCTGATCTAAATCACGCGCCATGCTTAGCCCTCCACCGTGACCGGAATCTCGTAGCCATGGTCTTTGAGGAGCGCATGGCGCTTGGCCACCTTTAGATCCTCAGCGACCATCTCTGCGCACATTTCCTGCACAGTGATCTCGGGCTCCCAACCCAGCTTTGCCTTTGCCTTAGTTGGATCGCCGAGTAGCGTCTCCACCTCAGCGGGCCGGAAATAACGTGGGTCGACTTTCACGATAAGGTCGCCAACCTTTATCTCTGGAGCTTTGTCACCTTCGATACTCTCGACAATGGCAACCTCGTCAACGCCCTGATTCTCAAAACGCAGTGTGACGCCCAGATTCTCAGCACTCAGCCGGATGAAGTCGCGCACCGAGATTTGTTTCCCAGTGGCAATAACGAAATCCTCGGCCTCATCCTGCTGCAGCATCATCCACTGCATGCGCACATAGTCTTTGGCATGGCCCCAGTCACGCAACGCATCCATATTCCCCATGTAAAGACACGTCTCCAAACCTTGAGCTATGTTGGCTAGCCCCCGGGTAATCTTGCGCGTGACGAAGGTCTCACCCCGGCGTGGCGATTCATGGTTGAAAAGGATACCGTTGCAAGCGTACATACCATAAGATTCGCGGTAATTAATCGTAACCCAGTAGGCGTACAACTTAGCAGCGGCATAAGGCGAGCGAGGATAGAACGGGGTCGTCTCGCGTTGCGGCGTTTCCTGCACTTCACCAAAAAGTTCGGAAGTAGAAGCTTGGTAAAATCTAGTTTTCTTCTCTAGACCAAGTAAACGAATCGCCTCAAGGATTCTTAAAGCACCCAGTGCATCAACATCTGCTGTATATTCAGGAGACTCGAAGCTTACCGCAACATGAGACTGGGCAGCCAAGTTATAGATCTCGTCTGGTTGAACTTGCTGAATAATGCGTGTCAAATTTGACGAGTCGGACAGGTCCCCATAATGGAGGACAAAATTCTGCTGATCAACATGAGGATCTTGATATATATGGTCAACACGCTGAGTATTAAAGAGCGAAGCGCGCCGCTTTATACCATGAACCTCATAGCCCCTCTCAAGAAGAAATTCTGCGAGGTAAGAACCATCTTGACCAGTCACACCAGTAATTAGAGCTCTTTTCATTTCACACCATTGATAAATAATTTTAATTAACTGACCATATATACACTTGAGACTTTTTCACACATATCTTCCAAAGAAAAATTATTCAAATAAGCCATTCTCGACCTTTCACCCATCTTCACCCTCAATTCTAAAGAAGATGAACGAGCAAAAGCATTCACAAGAGATGAAAAATCATTATTCTCTACTAAAATACCATTATCGTCATTAGCTACAAGCTCAGAAACACCGCCGACATTAGTTGCTACTACCATTTTTCCTGCACTCATCGCCTCAATAATTGCAAGAGGTAAAGCTTCGTAATTAGATATCAATGCAACAACGTCTGCCTGCGACATCAAGAATTCTATATCTGACCGCTGACCTAGTAGCTTGATATCTGAAACCCTTTTGGGCGCAAGATCTGCGACAGTCTCCTTAAATTCATTACTATCTGTTCCTGCGCCACAAAGCCACAGCTCAGAATCAAAATCTAAGGAATTGAATACCTTCAGAATCATAGCGTGATTTTTCGCATCACATACTCTAGCAGGCATAAGGATTTTAAGAGGACCTGAGGAGGGCTCACTATTATGTTTTAAATCACGAACTCCATTATAAATCACCGCCCCCTCATATTCTTTTATGCCAAGCACTCCCTCCGCCTGAGATTTTACAGAATTAGAAACATAAATATAGTGAACATTGCTACATATTTTAGCTAAAACATACTCAATACAAAAAACTAATGTACGTGGTATAAGCCCCAAGCCTCTCCACCCCCAGCCATGAACAGTATAAATTGCACTAACAGTATTCTTCCATGCTATAACTCTACCTAACATGGCAGCCTTGGAGCTATGACAGTGCACAACATCAGGTTTGTGTAGAGAAAATATTCTTTGTATTTTTTTTAGCGCTCGGAAATCATCAGACAGGTTAATACTACTTCTCAAATTCTCTACAATGTAAACATCAATACCAAGCTCACGTATTTTTTCGGCGACCGGACCTTCTTCACCAAACACTACAACAAAAACAAATTTCTCACGAAGCCCGTTCACAATACTATAAACATGTCTAGGAGCTCCCGCTTCATCTGCATTTGTACATATAACCATTATCTTTTTCATAAAACCATCTTATCACAACAATGCTTATAGAAAAAAAGTGGAGCTCTACAGCTTGACTTTAGAGCATTGATCTAAATGAATTCCATAGAATCGATATCACTGATTTAACATTTGGCTTTAAAAGGAATTCTCTAACAGCCAAACCTGCACACTCAGCATAAGCAAGGCTTGCCCCTTGAGATGAGTTTGAGTGAACCCTGTATCTTATTAACTTTTCATCCAAATTATCCCACTTAACACCCAGTCGGTATAGACGAAGCCATAGATCGTAATCTTCAGAAGAAAAGCCAGAGTTGTAACCCCTAGCCATAGTTATGAACGATTTTCTATACATAACGGATGGATGACAAAAGGGATTTTTCAACCTTACAAGCTTATTTATATCATCTCCTTTTGGATAAACTCTACAACCTACGACATCACCATCCGGATCGATAATCCTTACATCACTACCCAACACATCAAGCCTACGCTCTTTAATAGCAGCAAGCTGCTTCCTTAATCGATCAGGCTCTGAAACATCATCTGCATCCATCCTAGCGACATATTCGCAATCAGTTAAAGAAAGCCCATAATTCAAGGAATAAGAGAGCTGAGGAATAGGAGTGGATACTACACGCAGCAAAGACTCATCAGAATATTTATACTCAAGTTCATTTTTTATTTTTTTAGCTTCTGAACCATTAGCGATAACTAAAACGTTATGAATAACACCAACTTGTCTTATAGCACTATCAATTGCCTCATAGGTATACTTATCTATCCTGTGCAACCCTATAAGCACGCATACTTCAGCTTGACGTTTATCACCCATCATTTATGAACACCAACCCAACTATCTAAAGAAGGATCCAAAGAAAACTTTTGCCTCTTGTCATACCAGGGGTACGGACAAACAACAATCTGGCCATCACTAGAGCCTAAATATGCTCCCCACCAACTAAAACTACTATTAGCTATAATATTATGTTTTGCCAAACTCATTAGCCAGAGATCCTCTTCCTGGCTACCACCATTTACGTAGGAAACATCTCGCCCACTGAAGAGGCTTTCCATATTTTCCTCAACCCATTGTAGATCATCACTAAACACAAAGTACTTTGGCCTACAAACTCTACCCTCAATATAATCCATAGCTTGTCTATAGTAATTCAAACCACAAATACCGTGGTTTTTTAAAGCCCTTTTATTACTAATATAGTCTCCACGCCTCACATGGATAGCCACTGACGATTCATCCATTATAGCCTCGGAATAAAAAACAGATGAACTACTTATCTCCTTAGGAATGAAAACGCTTTTCAGCTCAGAAAAAATACCATCGAAGTATCTCCTACTCTGCCAATATCCAATCATCAAGGCGTAATCTTGTTTTTTCATCCCTGGAGAACCATACGCTTCATGCGCTATTTTCAGGAACGGTATTTTAGATAACAAGGGTGCTTTCATGACTATATTTAAGACCCATCCAGGATACTTCCTACGCTCATCTTTCCCTATAACTTTTAAAGGATGAATATTCATATTATGGAGCCTAACCCCACCATGTTGTTCATCTTTACTGTACGAACGCGCATCTAACATCAATTCACAATTGTTTTCCCGCGCAAAACTTAAAGCAGCGGCATATTGAAAGAGCTGATTGCCCAGCCCTCCGTCCAGTCGAACAATAATCACTCAAACACCTCTATAAAGTTATAAATCATGTGGGAATTAGACACCTAGAAACCAACAAAACCATCAATAATGTTATGGGTCAATATTTAAAATTTACCGTCATTATAGACAAGAAGCCCAACATGAATTAGATGAAAATGGCGAGACATATGTTTTCAACTATAACAAAACTATATTTAACCAACTCTTATTTCAAACCAGAGGGTAAGATGTCAACCTATAAACTCATTGTAAATAACAACTGGCTGCAAATATTGAGTGCAACACCTGATCGAATCGGCAAGGTGTTGTATCAGGGAAAACGCATGAAAAAACTTACACCGCTAGAATGTCCGCCAAGTAGGTCTCATCCAGCGCTGATCTTGCCCAGCAACAGTGGACACCCCGTTAAGGCATTACACTGAACGAGGTGTCCACTGTTGCTGGGCAAGATCAGGGTGCAGCTTGGGACGCTGACGTGGCTGCTGTCGCGTCAAACGAGCTCGATAGCCCGCCAGGCTGGCATCGTAGCCCTTGATGGGGTTGACCGTGTGGCGTGCGATTTCTCGCGACACGGCGCTCGGTGCACGGTGCACGGTGCACGGTGCACGGTGCACGGCCCAGATGAGTGGCGATGGACCGGATCGAATGAGTCGCTCGCATCATCATGATGGTGGCTCGGTCTTCGGCGGTGAGATGGCGGTAGCACTGGGTCATGGCAACACCGTACCTGATAGGTCATGTGTTGCACTTGGTCATTGAGACCGCCCTCTCTTGCTGCCAGCAGAGGATAACTCCTATAGCTCATCTGACCATCAGGGACCCTACGACTAGGGGGATATATTGCACCTGAACACGATTAGCATCGAGAGGAAAGACACTTACCCCTCTATGTTGGCTTGGGCTTTAACCCTGCATCATGAAACAACATATTTTACCAAATATACGGCAACTTCAGCATTTTTTTTTACTATTATCAAGATAGCCAAAACATCTTTTTATCGCAAATTTAAATCTAAAAACCAGATTTAACAAACAGAACACTTTCAGTCCTTTGTAGCTTATGGGTTTCACATTCCGTTCAAAAAAAAGTTTATGGAAGACAACGTCTTCATGGAAAGACTCTGAATATAACTTGCTTTCCACTGAATGGAAATGACACCCTTTCTCTGTGAGATCTTGAACAATTCTCCCGAACTGGACATCATTCTGAGGTAAACCATAATTCTTAATGGGCAACTCGCCTAGCGAGAAACCATACGATTTATAGATCCACCTATATCTTTTAACTGGCTTACTGCTTAAAGAAGAAAATGGTTTAACTATAATAGTAGGCAATCCTGAACGAGCACCATCCAATGCCGATGTACCCATGGCGAACATTACATCGTAGCTTTTTCTCAAGAAGTCACTCAATTGACTATAATCTACACTTTCTACAAAAAAGACAGGAAAACTAAAATGAGATTCTTTTATATAGCTTTTTAGCAATTCTAGTCCATCACCAGAACCAATAACTGTAAAGCTATTTATCAAAGAAACATCAGCATTGGTGCTGTTTATATCTTCAAGAAGACACATGAGTGGATGAACCTTAAAATCTGTACTCACCCTTCCTAACCAAACTGCTCGAAGCCCGCAACTTTTATCGTCTGCCTTTACTTTCTTTTCTTCATAAGCAGGAACAGGAACAGCAATGGGGTAAATAATTTCATCTATAGGCACACCATTGGTAATACGGCCGTTTAAATCATAGAGCATTCCAGTATAGTCTGTGTATACTAAGCTTCGGGTTTCTATTAAGGCTTTTTGACACTTCTCAGCAAACTTGCTAATCAAAAACCCAAGAAAAAAGCTGTACTTACCGTTAGTGTTATATATAGATGCCTTAAAAGCACCATGGCCCATAGACCATATTAAAAAACCACTATCATCTTTGTAACACTTTACTATTTTGTAGGAATCTTTCAACCTTGATGTTGGAAGAACAAATAAGTCAACATGCGGCTTACTGTCTACCAATTGACTCTCATCAATAACATTCACACCATTTTCAAACAACCAGCCCTCAGCTCGTTTTAGTAAGCTGTCAGTACCTCCATATTCACATTGATAAAGAAAACAAATAGAATTCACTGGCATACTCACTTTAGTTATTTAACAATTCACGCAGCGCTGATAAAGTCCAAGTGCAACGCTATTGAAGGATACTCGGTCCACCAAAGGATTTCTTTAGCACCGCGACAAAAACTTCCAGCTGCGTTCGCCAATCCAGTGTCTTGCGCGGCCGAGTGTTCAGTAAATCGGCAATTTCATCTTAGTGATCTTGTACAGCAGATGTGGACACTGATCTAAGCGATCATTCGGGCCTCAAAGACCTCTGGGCTGATCATCCCGATCACCCTGCGCCAGCGCTGCCGGTTGTAGTCTATCTCGATGTACTCTAACATTTGGCACCAAATGGCGTTCTGGGTTTTGAAACGCTCACCATTGATCGCCTCGACCTTCAGGCTGTGGAAGAAGTTCTCAACACACGCGTTATCTTAACAGCAGCCTTTGGCGCTCATGCTACAAGTGAGTTGATATTCCAGGATGCAAAGCGAAGAATATGTCATGGGTACAACGCATTGTCGATTAGATCAGGTATTGCACTCAGAGTTTCCGGCCAAGCTTTGTTAAGATGAAGAGTGAGCTGGATGAACCACTAATAAACACCTAAACGCATAGCTAGCCGCAAGTGTTAGAATTAATACTGCGAAGAACTTAACCAGAAGATCATACGAACCACTTCGAGCGAAATATATCAAATTAGGAATGGTCAGAAAAAGAATAAGGCCATGCAGTTTACCGTCTTGAACAGAGAATTCACCCTTAAGATATTTAGCCCTAACTTGTGATATAAAATCAAGGTATTTAAGCAGCGACCCCAGAGTTAGACAAAAAGCCAATGAGGGAAGGAGACCCAAGTAATATATCTCAGCAAAGAAGCTACTAGCAAATCCTCCGTACTCCCAGTAAACACCTCTTGACCTGTCAACACATTGCCCAAAATCAGTACTAGAGAAAAAATAATCGTATATTTTTATGCATGACCTCAACTCATCTGTGAAATTAACAGCACCATATAAAACCTCAAATGTCGCACCTTGTTGGTGAAATGTCTTATACAATACATCAAAAACCCCATCGTAAATCTTAATCCCAAGCCTGTACTCAATCACTGCAGATGATATATAAACAACAAATAAAGCGATCAGAGACAATCCCGCAATATTAATACTTCTCTTCTCAGCCAGAAAATATAGATACATGAAGAAGTATGCGACTGCATAACCCCTCAGACCAACAAACAAGAAACCGACTCCGCCCAAAGCCAAAATTAATGCACCAAGATTATATTTAGCAGAGTGGCCAGATAGTAAAAGGTAAGCGATTATACAGTATTTAGCGTAAAAAAAATACTTAATATGGTTGCTAAACCCCTCTTTGCCTGCAAGCTCAAAATAGCTATAATCCCCAAGCAATAACGATGCCTGATAAGATTTATATAAAAATACGAAAACCAAAAAAAACGCAAAAAACAAGAAAAGACTTGAAAACTCCTTCCTTAAAATACGCCCACTGGGCACCTTAGGCAAAAACCTATCTATTTTTTTTGCAGGGAAAATACAATAGCCAAACACAATAACTGAAAGGCAAAAAGACAAAAAGATGACTGGCTTAACTTCATCTCCATGGTTCAGAACAATTCCAGCCTCCACCAACTCCCCATTAAAAAAAATAGACAAGATAGGCCTTGCTAAAATAAAGACGACCACGGACAAAATAAAAAAACCCACTGGGGAAATTATTTTTTTATTGAGCGAAAAACCAGATAAGCTTAATAGCAAAACAAGACAATACAGTACAAAAAAAGATCCCCCCCCCCCATCACCCCCCAAAAAAAGGAAAGCAAAGAAGAACACCACAAGTGCTAAAAAAGAACAGCACAGTAAAATAAAAAGGGAATAACTTCTGTTTGAATTAACCATACTCATAAACTCTTGAAATGCATCTTTGTTCGTAAAAAAATTGAAAGGATATACTCCCGCTATATTTCTAAAAATCCGGCCTGATTTTTGGCATTAAAGCCTGAATTCATAGAGTAATCGCAGCACTTTGGACCACGAGGTAGAGGCGGGAGGGGCAGCGCCGGTACCCTTCTCGGCTCACCTACCAAAGTGAAGCAGAGCATGGGATACCGACAGCTGACCCAGACCCAACGATACCAGATCTATGCCCGTCATGACTTGGGCATGAGCCGACGTCAGATCGCCAGAGAGCTTGGCATCCACAACAGCACGGTCAGCCGGGAACTGCGCCGTAACGCCACCGACAGCGGTTACGATCCTGAGCAGGCGCAGTCCTGCAGTGATCATCGGCGACGCACTTCCTGGAAGTGGACGAAGCGCTTGCCCAGCATGATTGCCGCTGTCGTCGACCGGCTGCGAGAGGAATGGAGCCCAGAGCAGATCAGCGGTTTCATGGCCCCCTTGTCTGGCGTCGGCGTCAGTCACCAGTGGATCTATTCCTTAATCTGGGATGACAAGGCCCGCGGTGGCGAGCTCTGGAAGCACCTCCGCCAGCCCAAGCGGCGCAGCAAGCACCGGGCTCAAGCCAAGAGCGCAGGACTTGGTAAGATTCCCAACCGCGTGGGCATCGAGCATCGCGCGGCTGAGATCGATGACAGGCGCTTTATCGGGCACTGGGAGGGTGACACCGTGGTCCAGGGGCACAAGCAGTCGGGCCTGGTCACGCTGGTCGAGCGACGTAGCGGCTATCTGCTGGCGGCACGGTTGCCCAAGCTTTCGGCGGAGCTGACGCAAAGGGCCATGATTCGGCTGCTAAAACCTCGCCGCGGTGCTGTCCAGACCATCACCCTGGACAACGGCTCGGAATTCGCTGATCACGAGACCGTAGCCCAGGCGGTAACGGCAGCGACTTACTTCTGCGATCCCTACTGCTCCGGGCAGCGTGGGACCAATGAGAACACCAATGGCCTGATACGACAGTACTTCCCCAAGGGAACGGACTTTCGACAGGTCACCGATGCCAAGCTGCGCAAGGTGGTCGAGAAGCTGAATGACCGACCCCGAAAGCGTCTCGGCTATCGCACACCGGCACAGGTGTTCCTGGGGGAATATTCAGGCGCCCTGGATACCGCAGGTGCTGCGCTTGTTGCTTGAATTCAGGAAGTACATAGACAATCGCTAGGTTCTGTCTGATAAGTCGGCACGCAAGCAAGGCATATCATTGCCCCGAAACTGCTGGCCAACTTGTCGTACCGGGTGCAGACCCGGTGCAGTTTCTTAATCCAGCCGGAACAGCGCTCGATGATGTTTCGCTCTCATTAGCGAGGCTTATCGAAGCCCCGCGGAGCGCCAGGACGCGGTTTTCGCTTCATCTTGCGCCGGGCAATGATTGGCTTCATACGGTGCTGGTCGCTGTAGCGACGCAACGGTTCGCTGTCATATCCCTTTTCACCGCACGACGGTTAAAAAGTATATCCGACAGCTGATGCTAAACTTTCCAAGCCTAGCGGAAGACGGGAACGATCGATAAGTGGTGCATAAGAGATAGTGTCAGCATCGGGTCATCCATGAGCAAAAGCTGTTAGATGACCACATTAGCTCCTACTGGTAAATCGCCACGAAGCCCGTCGTAGAGCAGTTTTTTATGCGTTTTCCCTGGTAGTTAATTTAGCCAGGATCCGAAAAATAACAAAAGAATCTATATCTCATACACCAGATCATAACCAAAAGATATAGGCTGTAATTAAGCGCAAATGCGTAAGTAACGCCAACAAGCCCAAACTCATTGACAAAGAGAAAGGTTAGTAGAATAAATAGACCTGAAAAAACAAGTTCGGTAAGAATAAACAACTTAGTCATAGCCTTTGCCAACATCATATAGGCTAAAAGCCACCCAGCCAACTTAATCACATCTCCTACAAGTTGCCAAGCGAACAATGCACGCATAGGGGTAAAACTTGGACTAAACAATAACCAAATAATAAAATCCTTAAGTAGGTAAATCGTTACAGCCATCACCATCACAACAGGCATGATAAGCTTATACCCTGCAAGAAGTTCTTGCACAATCTTTTTTTTATCATTAATTTCAGATAAACGAGGAAGATAGTAGATACCAAGTGTCGTTGTAACCACCATTAAGTACATTGAGGAAATATACCAAATAGCCTGCCAGTAACCAGCTTTTTCCCATCCTAGAGTCTCACCTAGATAATTACGTATAACAAGATGGGATATGGGAACAGCCGTAGCAGTAGTAATCGCCATCGCTGAGTAACGAAATAATTTCTTTGCTTGAGCTAAATCAAATTTTCTCTTGAATGTTTGTAGCTTAACTATTGCATGATTGCGCAAGTGCCAAATCACTAAAGCCAATACTATCGATTGGTTTGTGACCAACGCCACCAAAGCGCCATCCAAACCGAAGTAAACAACTAACAATGTGGTATAAAAGAGGCTAAAAGTATTTTGAGCAACATTTATAAGAACAAAGTTCTTTACTTCTTTCAAGCCATTGACAATAGACAAAAGAAGCTGATTGATCACAAATAGAACTATCGTGCAACCGAACAAAACAAAAATGTAGGAAAATTCGGCGCTTTCAAGAAATTGTTGTGCGGCAAAGTGAGAAAAGATAATCAGGCCAAGCCCCACGATCAGCGAGCATACTAACGATATCCGTGCAGCAGTTGCGAGAAGCGGGATGAGTTGTTCACCATCTACACCGTATTGAGCTGTATATTTAGTAACACCTGTATTGATACCACCCTGAGCCATAGTCATGGACAGCTGCATTATATTTTGAAACTGGCCGATTACTGCCAAGCCAGAAGGCCCAACAAATACTGACACTGCCTTGTTAATAGAAAGGCCTGCCAAGATTTTAACTGTTGTGGCAATCAGGCTTAGAAAAGATGTTTTAATAAGTGTCATGAGAAGCTATTTACCGCTTCAATAACGTTCTTCACCTCTTCGTCCGTTAGAGTTGGCCCCATGGGAAGACTAAGCACTTGCTTATGAATAGCTTCAGTCACCGGGTAGCTTTGATCTTTCAAGCCTTTATAAGCTTTCTGTTGATGCGGAGGTATGGGATAGTGAATCATGGTTTTCACACCTGCTTCACTGAGATAGGCTTGCAGATCATTTCGTTTGGCTGTACGAATCACATATAAATGAAATGCGTGTAATTTAAGAGAAGTTGAAGCAGCATCTGCGATTATTGGATTTTTTATGGCAGGGTTATGAATGCTCTTCGCGTATTCCTGAGCAATTTCTCTACGGCGAGCTGTTTCTGAATCTAAATACCGGAGCTTTACCCTCAGCATTGCCGCCTGGATTTCATCCAATCGACTGTTGCGACCCTGATATAGGTTTTCGTATTTCTTTCTACTACCATAGTTTCCAAGCGCACGAATAGCATTAGCAACTAGTTCGTCATTCGTTGTTACTGCACCAGCATCACCAAGGGCACCAAGATTTTTTCCTGGATAAAAACTGAACGCGCTAGCATGCCCCCAGCTTCCAGCTTTCTTACCATGGAGACTAGCGCCATGCGCCTGAGCAGAATCCTCTAGAACTAGCAGTTTATACCGTTCAGCAATGTCCATGATTGCAGGCATATCCGCCAACTGACCATATAAGTGCACTGGTAGGATGGCACGAGTTCTGCTGGTAATAGCTGCTTCAGCTTTATCGGGGCAGATGTTAAAGGTTACCTCATCTGGCTCGACCAATACAGGCACCAAACGATTCTCGGTAACAGCCAGAATACTCGCGATATAGGTATTAGCTGGCACGATAACTTCATCACCTTCTTTGAGGCGACCTAATTCTATCCATGCCCGTAAAGTTAGCACCAAAGCTTCCAATCCATTTGCGACGCCCACACAATGTTCAGTGCCGCAGTAGTTGGCAAACTCTTGCTCGAAGGCACTAACCTCGGCCCCCTGGACATACCACCCTGAATCAATGACGCGTGTTGCCGCAGAAACAAGTTCATCGCGATATTGGTCATTGATTGCTTTCAAATCTAGAAAAGTGACCATTAATCAATATACCTAATTATTTTTGCAGGATTACCTACGACTACAGCTTTATCTGGGACGTCTCGAGTGACAACTGAACCAGCACCAACCATTGCACTTTCACCGACAGTAATACCAGGAAGGAGCGTGGCATTTGCACCAATGCTGGAATTTTTCTTTATATGAATACCAGAAAATTTTTCTGGGGTTTTTTTTGACCGTGGGTAAGGGTCATTTGTGAATGTAGCGTTAGGGCCGATGAAAACATCTGACTCAATGCGAGTACCATCCCAGATGAAAACACCTGATTTTACGGTAACACGATCGCCTAGCTCAACATCACTTTCAATCAATGCATGTGCACAGATGTTGCAATCTCGACCAATCTTAGCCCCCTCTAACACCACTACAAATTGCCAAATACGTGTCCCGGCACCAATGTCGCACTTAGAAACAATTGCAGTCTCATGTATCATGATAGAATCAATATCACATTTTTTGTAAAAATTCAGCATAGTCCCGAATATAGTCATTCTCGTCATAATGGTCACTAGCAAGAACCATCAGCACGCAATCATCACTAAAATCGTGCATTTCGTGCCATACCATCTGCTTTATTAAAACACCTTGTAGCGGGCTATCGAGCCAAGCACATTCCCTTCGAACCCCGTTATCGAATTCCATGCGACACTTCCCAGCAACACATATAGCCATTTGTATTAGTGCCTTGTGTGCATGAAAACCTCTCGCGATATCGTTCCTTGTGCCAAAAATATAATAGACACGCTTAATACAAAATGGAGCTGTGCTATTTTCCTCTATTGAAACTAAAGAACCGCGTTCATCACCCAACTGCGAAAGATTGATCCACTCAAATAGGCTCATGACTCCCCCCTGGAAATGGAAAGTAAGTATTGCCCATAACCATTCTTTTTTAAATTACTGCCAATACGATGCAGATCATCACCACTCAGCCATCCTTGATTGAAGGCAATCTCTTCTAAACAGGCGATCTTATAACCTTGGCGCTTCTCAATCGTTTCTACAAAATGAGCTGCTTCGAGCAGACTTTCGTGAGTACCTGTATCAAGCCAGGCGAATCCGCGGCCCAGTTGCTCAACATTAAGGTTGCCACGCTCCAGGTAGGCCTGATTGACGCTGGTGATCTCGAGCTCGCCTCGGTGAGAGGGCTCGACCCGTTTGGCGATCTCAATGACGTCGTTATCATAGAAATAAAGTCCGGTTACCGCGTAATGAGACTTGGGCTTGACCGGCTTCTCTTCAATGGATATTGCGCGCTTGTTTGCGTCGAACGCCACCACGCCGAAGCGTTCTGGATCTTTGACCTGGTAGCCAAACACTGTGGCACCGCTGGCTTGCGCCGAGGCTTCCTTGAGCTTGGGGGTAAAGCCTTGGCCGTAGAAGATATTATCGCCGAGCACCAAGCAAACACTGTCGTTGCCAATAAAATCCTCGCCAATGATGAAGGCTTGGGCCAGACCATCGGGGCTGGGCTGCTCAGCATAGCTGATCTCGACACCAAACTGACTACCGTCGCCCAGTAAACGTTCGAAGCTCGTCAGGTCTTCCGGTGTGGTGATGATCAGCACTTCACGAATACCCGCCAACATAAGTACTGAAAGCGGATAATAGATCATCGGCTTGTCATAGATGGGCAGTAGTTGCTTCGAGACGCCCATTGTTATGGGGTACAGGCGCGTGCCAGAACCGCCAGCGAGGATAATGCCTTTGCGTGCCATGTGGAATCCTTGTCTGAATCTGCGATGGCTGCGTGATGCTTCTCACAGTGAAGAAGCTGCGCTCCGATAATTTTTAAGCTGTGGTGACACCTAAGCGTTCACGCTGGTAGCTACCATCCTGCACCCGGCGACACCATTCTTGGTTATTCAGATACCATTGAACGGTCTTACGAATACCACTTTCGAACGTTTCCTCAGGACGCCAGCCAAGCTGACGCTCGATCTTGTTTGCGTCGATCGCGTAGCGCAGGTCGTGACCAGGCCGATCCGCCACATGAGTGATCAAGTTGGTGTAGGGCGAATGCTGTGAGGGTGCCATCTCATCAAGCAGGGCGCAGATTGTGCGTACCACCTCGATGTTCTGCATCTCGTTGTGGCCGCCGATGTTGTAGGTCTCTCCTACTTGGCCTTCCGTAACCACCTTGTAGAGCGCCCGGGCGTGGTCTTCCACATAAAGCCAGTCGCGAACTTGCTCACCTTTGCCGTATACCGGCAGTGCCTTGCCTTCCAGGGCGTTAAGAATGATCAGCGGAATCAGCTTCTCGGGGAAGTGGTAGGGCCCGTAGTTGTTGGAACAGTTGGTGATCAGCGTGGGCAGGCCATAGGTGCGCTGCCAAGCACGGACCAAGTGATCCGAGCTGGCCTTACTAGCGGAATATGGCGAGCTGGGGGCATAGGAGGTTTCTTCGGTAAACAGCCCTACTGGTCCTTCCAGGTCGCCATACACCTCATCGGTGGAGATATGGTGGAAGCGGAAGGCTTGCTTACCTTTACTATCCAGGTTGTTCCAGTAGGAGCGTGTCACTTCCAGCAAGGTGTAGGTGCCAATGATATTGGTTTCGATGAACGCTGCCGGGCCATCGATGGAGCGGTCGACATGACTCTCAGCTGCCAGGTGCATCACCGCATCTGGCTGGTGCTCATTGAACACCCTCTCAAGCTCATTTCGGTCGCAGATATCCACCTGTTCAAATGCGTAGCGCTCACTGTCGCTGACCTCGGCCAGCGATTCCAAATTTCCGGCGTAGGTCAGCTTATCGACGTTTACCACGCTGTCGCCGGTGTTAGCGATGATATGGCGAATCACTGCTGAGCCGATGAAGCCCGCGCCACCAGTAACCAATAACTTCATAGCTTTCCTATTTATTAAAAATGCTGCTTGGCTAATAAAAAAACCACAAAAATGTGAGCAGGTACCTGCGACACTTCACATTTTTGTGAGCTTTAGCGTTTCGCTGAATCAGCCACATTTTTACGACAAAGCCCCACATTTCTGTGAGGCGTCGTCCGTAACCTACTAATTTTATTGACCACCACCGATAAGGGCGGTTATCAAAACTCTTAGGATTCTTTCTCATTGAGGCTGTTACAAACAAGTCCTGCAAACTGCATGAGAAACACCCCCATCACGGCCAGCATGCCACCCAACACCAGGGCCAAGGCCATGATCAGCGACCGACTCGTGCCCGCTTTCTCAAGGCTCTGCACCGCGCTCTGTGCCACACGCCCATCTTTCAGCAAGTCTAGGCGATCCTTCGTTAGGCCGATCTGCTCGATGTAACCCGCCATCAACTCTGCTGCGCCGGCACTGTTTGATTTCTCGGCTGTAGTCAGGGCGGCCTGCAAGCTTTCCAGTCGATTGGACAGCGTGGTGCGCTGACGGTCTACCAGCGCTTGCTGGTCACTCAAGATGCGCTCCAGAAGCGCACCATGCATTACCTTCACCAGAGACGCTGAATTTTCAGAGGCCTCTGAGGTAATTTTCACCAGCTGAGTATCTTCCGGAGATGACAGCTCGACAGAAAACGGCAGTGACTCCATCCCCTCCTGCTCAAGCATCTCGCGTGTCGTGGGTGCCACATACAAGCTCTGTGTCTTGGCAATCACAGTCGGCGCGGATTCCAAGGCACGTTCGGTGTTGCCCTCCCCTACCGGCGATTGCTCGGCTACCTCATAAACCGATGTGTATGTATAAGTTGGCGTCAAGGTAAACACGAAGGCCAGAGCGCCCAACACCACCACAGCAAATATGGCAGCCATAGCCTTCCACCGGCGCACCAGCACGGCCGCCAGGTCAACCAGGGAAATTTCGTCGTCGTGAGTGGTCTGCTGATCAGTCGTCACATCGAATACTCGTTGATTAGTTTTTCACCATCACGGCAAGCAGGCACGCTACCGCCCGGGGATTCCCTGGGTATGGTCCCTAACCCTTTGTTTCATCATGGCTTGTGCAGCTCTGCCGCAAGGCCCACATTGTATCCGCATTATCCACGAAGCTCTATGCGGCCATGGTGAGAAAAGGTATCCCAATGGGTCGCTAATCGGAGACAGACACTTGTGACGTCAATCACTTATAGACATAGTTGTAATATCCGTATTCAGCGCTGGCCGCCGCCTTGCGCTCGACGGCGTTGAGTACACAGCCCTTGACCACCACCCCATTGTCCGCCAGCCGCTGCCGAGCAACTTCCACTTCCTTGGGCGGGTTCAGCTGGAAACGTGCCACCATTAGGGTTGTGCCACATTGACTAGCCACAATCGCAGGATCCGTAACCGCTAGCACCGGCGGGGTATCGATGATGATCAGATCGTATCGTTCGCTCACCTCTGCGAGTACGTCACTGAAGGCGGCATGCATCAGCAGTTCGGCCGGGTTCGGAGGTAGCATGCCTCGCGAAATGTAGCTGAGTCCTGGTACCTGGCTGCTACGAATCACCTCATCGAGAGAACACTTGCCCGAGATCAACTCGGATAACCCCCCCTCGCTCAGCCCACCGAATGCCGTGTGAACGTGCCCCTTCCGCATATCGGCGTCCACGATAAGCACGCTCTGCCCGCCTTGAGCGCACACCGCGCCCAGATTGGTACTGACAAAGCTCTTGCCGATGCCGGGACTAGGCCCAGTGATGACCAATCGGTTGTCCTTAGCCTCAAGCATCGCGAAATGCAGGCTGGTTCGAAGCCCTCGCAGTGCCTCGATAGACAGATCCGCCGGTGCCCGCCCCGCTAGTACGTCGGTGGAGACACTCTGTCCTTGCTTGTCTTGCTTGCGCTTGATGCGCCGCGACAACTTGCCCTGCTCTTCAGACAAGGGGACAGTGGTATACACATTCAGCCCCAGCTCTTCCAACTGCTCGGGCGCCTCTACGCCTCGTTTGAGCAGCCCACGCACCAGCACCAGCCCGACTGAGAGCATGCCGCCCAGCAGGGTCGCCAGCACCACGATCAGCGGACGCTTAGGTGCGACAGTGCCAGGCAATACTTCAGCATCATCGAGAATACGCACGTTACCGATAGTACTGGCCACCGCGATCTCCATTTCCTGCACCTTGTTGCGCAGCTGAACGTAGATTTCCTGGCCCACCTTGACGTCGCGAGAAAATCTTAGAATTTCTTGCTGTGTCTCAGGTAAGGTGTTGACCTGCTGCCCCAGTTTGACGCGTTCACGCTCGAGTTGAGCCCTCTTATCTAGCAAGGCCGAATAGGTCGGATGACTGGGGGTAAAGCGGCGCGAAATCTCCGACTCCAACAATTCGAGTTCGTTGAGCTGGCTCTCGAGATTCACCAAGCGCTCCAGAACCGCCTTAGTCTCCAGCGACACATCGACGCTTTCCTGCTGAGAGCGATAGCGGTTTAGGTTGTTCTCTGACTGGCGCAGTTCTTGGCGCACCTTCGGCATCTGCCCCTTGAGGAATTCAAGGCTCTTGCGCACCTCCTCGGATTGGCGGCGCATATTCTGTGATACGTACATATCCGCCACCGTGTTCAGAATACGCTTGAGCGCTTCAGGGTTAGTCCCTTCAAGCGACCAATGCAGAATGCCAGTGTTGTGGCCCTGCTCACTGATCGAGAGGCGATCACGCAGGCTGACGAACTCGCGCATTCGTGTTATGCGGAAGACATCGAATCGAGCACCCGCCGCTGCCTGTATAGCACCAACGCGAAGCGCCACATCGCCATTGGAAAAAGATGAAAGCTCCCCTACTAATCCCTCTCCGAGACGCTTGCCTTCCAGGTAGAGCGCATATTGAGTGTCGTTCAGCACCTCCAACTCGAAGACCTCACCTCGCATCTCGTCGGTCAACGGCATCTCGGTCACGGAAATGCCTTCATCCGCCCAGACACTATCCCACCCCTGAGCAAAGCCGGGCCGCTCGATGCCGCGACGCACCAGGAAGTCACCTATCACCGGCAGTCGATGCGGCTTAACCTTCAGGTCGAGATTGAGCAAATCTACCGCCTTTCCCAGCACCATGCGAGAGCGAATAATTTCGATCTCGGCCTGGGAGGGAGGCTCGCTGCCTAACATATTGGTGACATCCGAGAGCGGGTTCATCGACCCCGCCCTATCCTCGATCTGTACCAGCGTCTCGGCACGATAAACAGGCGTCGCCAATAATGCATAGGAGCCCCCTATCAGGGTGATGCTCAGCGTGATCATAGCAATCCACCACTTGTGATCGATCAAGAGGCCAAACAGGCGACTCAGGTCAATCTCATCATCGGCAGATGGTGTAACAGAGGATTGAGACATTTCAGCACCAGCGGAGGGAGCAATGACAACAATGCGATGAATGCTTTGATAGCGAGGCGGCGCCTGACACCATCAAGGACATTCAGAGCTTCTTGGCCCAAGTGTCGGCCGCAAGGACCAAACGGCGGTGAACAAACTCAAAGACTTCCTCGCTCTTACGGTATGGATCTGGAATCTCCTTGATGTCACGCTCAAGCCAGTGCCCGAGCAGCATGGTCTTCCCCAGCGCCGCCGGCGACATTTCTCCTATCGCGTGTCGCTGGCCGTCACTCATCACCAATACTAGGTCGACCTGCCGAAGCAGCTCACGACTAACCTGACGCGCCACATGCTCGCCCACATCCAGCCCATCCGCTTCCGCCAATTTCCTGGCGATCGGCTCGACACCCCGCCCCACAAGAGCACCTAAGCCTGCCGAGGTAATCACCTTGCCCGGTAAGCGCTGTGTGAGCATGGCTTCGGCTACAGGACTGCGGCATATATTGCCAATGCACACCACCATAATCTTCTCGAACAAGGTTAAAGATCCCTGACATCGCTGGACGTATCCGCAACGGTTCCCGGCAAGGCGACGGAAGGCAGCAAAAGACTGATCACACGATTCCAGCGCGCCACCGGCGCTGTGGTGACATAGATGATATCTCGGGGTTCGAGAATAAAGCGCTGCCCTAGAGTGAATGCAGCGGCATTGCTGACATCCAACTGATAGACCGTTGCCAGGCGATTGCTCTTAGGAGATTCGCTTCGCACCACGAAGATACCCGAAGCCTCGGCGCTTGCCTCGTTAATACCGCCGGCGCGCGATATAGCATCAGTCAGCGACAGGCGCTCATTACCGAGAGCGAAATTACCAGGCCGAATCACTTGCCCCATGACGGCGACCGTCTGATTCTCGGCACTAGAAACATGTAATACATCACCGTCCCGGAGCAAATGATTCTGCCTCTGATCACCTTTACGCAACAAACCGTAGAGCGACAGCGGCATTTCCTGGCCCTCACGGGTCAAGATGGCACGATGCCAATTGGCTTCCTGGGTAGCGCCACCAGCCTGACTGATGGCATCAGGAATGGTCATCGGGACATCGGTAATTGGAAGCGCCCCTGGTTGTGCCACAGCCCCGCTTACGTAGACTTTCTTGGACCGGAAGGCAGCGACCCTGACGTCGACCTGCGGCTCCGCGATGTAAGCTGCCAGGCGCCTCGTGAGCACTCGACGGATATCATCCAAGGTCTTGCCCAACACATCGACCTGCCCGATGTAGGGGTAAAAGATCGTACCGTCACTACGCACCTGGTTACCGGCCTCAGCAGCACTGCGATCGGAGCCCGCCGGGATGGTCAGCTCAGGATGGTCATAGACGATGATATCGAGGATGTCGCCCTTGCCAACCCTGTAGACATAGCCGTCTATCGCGGCAGCAAGCTCGGGTGATTGAGGCGCCGCCTGCTGGCTCATCGCCTCTCGGTACGCAGCCACCAAGCCGGGGGTGATGGGTTGGATATCGACTAGGTCATCGCTGGGAGCGGTATCGATCTCGTAGTCTAAGTGACTGCCCGGCGCCCAGGCGCAGCCGCTCAAAGACACTATCGTGACCAACAACGACAACCTCTTGCCCAAACCGTAGCAATTCATAGAACTTCATCCTTGTCCGAGCGGTGTTCTGTGTATGGCCTCATAATATCTTTATATTCAATAGCACTCATCACTGGCACGAATTTTTCCTCAGCACCCATCCTCAACAACTTTTCGTAACATTATCAACGTCTCCTGATCTTGATTGATACCAACGTTCGCAACGATGGAACGAAAACAGCCATAAGATAAGCCGCCTAACAACCCTGCTTTTTGCAGGAAAATTCATACAAAGGCTACGGTATTTGACGCACTCCTACTTCTTACTAATATTTAGGTGCTAGTTACATGATAAGCAAGTGCTGTCTGCTATTTGGAACACGACCAGGTGATCAAGGATTCTAATAACGAGGACACTCAATGTTGAAGAAAATCATGGCGCTAGCCGCAATTTCCGGCCTGCTATCTTCACCGCTGGTCATGGCACAAAGCACCACGGCTGCAGGCGCCAACACTGGGGGCGATGCGGGTGGTGCTTCAGGCACTGGTGGCATAGCCGCCGCCCTCACCGATGACAGCGTCACCTCTGACACCACCGGTGCCAACTGATGATACCGTTATGGGAAGACCAGCGAGGCCGCCTCCGGGCGGTCTCGTTGTGCTTGTTACTAACTTCCTGCACTCAGGGTGGCGGCACGACACCCATGAGCGACACCTTGGGCATCTATTTGGGCCCTGATGAAACGGATCTCTCCGCTCAGGCAGGCGCCCTCCCCCATGCCTCTATAGCAGTGGACGTGCGCGGCAATCGCGGCCTGCTGGTCATGGCCTATCAAGGCGGCGCTCAAGGCGAACACACCTATTGGCAAGCCGGGGATGAAGCGACACTTGCCTTCAGCAACGGTCGCCCCTTCGCGACGGCGGGGCTCGAAGAAAACTTGCTGAGCTATCGATTCACCATGGATCAGCCTACCCCCTCAGTTGTCGAGGTCCATTGGCAGGATGCCCAAGGCCTCGATCACCATGCTCGGGGCATCCGGACGGCCAGCTGCTCCTCGCCAGCACCGTTTGAACTGCCACTGACAACGCTATCGCTCGAACGCTGTCACGAGCATATTGAGTGGGATCGCGGCGCCAGTTCAGAGAACACACTATGGCGCCTCCCCTCGACAGGCCACATCTGGGCGGGTGATGTACAACCCTGGCCTGACGCCGAACCGATTCGGTGGCAAGTGGCTCGCCCCTGGTGGAGCGGCTAGGCCCAACGCATCCGCTATTCCTGTTGCCCTATCATCATTATCCGCCATGCCGGGCGCTAACATAACGAGTCGCAATGCCTAGACCCCTATTTTCTCGCCATGCCCTCGCGATGCTATCGCTAGCAGCACTGTCGGCGGCAAGCTCCATATGCTTGGCGAATCCCGCCTGGGCCAATGAGTCACGGGAACGTCATGCCTTCATCGAACCCGCAACAACCGACTCAGCGTACTCCATCAGAGTCCATCAGTTCAGCGACCTAACAGGTACGCTACGCGATGCCTGGCTAAAAGAACCCGAGCAACCGCCTGCGCCCGGCTATGCATTTATGCTGCGGCAGGAAGATCGACAACCTCAGCAGTTCACTGCGAGGCGGCTACTGGCAGAGCTTGATGCCTTAAGAAGCGCACCGAAGTTCCTTGATCACGCCGAGACCTATGAAGTGGCTGGACTGGAGGTCTGGCATGGACAGCTTGAGAAATATTCCGATGGCCGGCTGGCCCGCACCCCGGGGCGTGCCGACCCAACATCACTGATCGCCCGCCCTCGCCACAATCCCGCCCTTGCAACGCTGGAGCACTTCGGTCACTGCCGGCCACCGAACTGGACAGAGGTATGGCATGCACAGGGCGTCACTCGCCTGCCTTTCCAGCCAGGCATGACCGTACCGAACGCAATAGATACACTGAAGGACCGGTTGCCGGGGCTTTCCATCGCATCCGATACGGCATGGCGCGTGTCACCACTTGGTCAAGTGAACAGCGTGGGTATTGCGGCCTACAACCATGAGTCGGTCGAGCTGACGGCAGGCAGCCGTGTCGTGTTGCCGCTGTCATCGACGACCATCGGGGCTCGCTGGATCAATCAGACACTGCCTCGGTTCCTAGCGACACGACTGCCAGGCGATGATTGCGTACTTTACTCGTTCTCCCCCCTCGAGACTGCCAAGGGCGCCGCTTCACCATGATGTACCCTCTTTCTGCTGTCGAAGCCGTCGGATTCGCCGTCTCTCGATGCCCCTCATCGAGTGCCCTGGCCTCGACCTCAATGGCCGTAAGGCGTGTTCCCGCACACTTGCCGCCTTCACGACTGACACTTGCCGTGATGATGGCCTCGATGACATTACCCGCGACGGCAGCCTCTCTCTCCGTGAATGGGGAGAATCACGCCCTAGACACACATTATCCGTCATTGGAGAGCAGTCACCTACTGGGTGGAAGCCAATCCGATTTCGGTGGAATCGGTCTGATGCAGACGCCGACCGCGCGCATGGCGCCGCTGGGCAATTTTTCCTTCACCTATAACCGTGTTGCTCCTTACCGGCGCTATAGCATCAGCCTGCAGCCCACCGACTGGTTCGAGTTCACCTTTCACTACTCAGAGATCGAGGACCGCCTGTATGGCGAATCGATAGCCGGCAGCCGGGATTACCTGGACAAGGGGCTGGATGGCAAGTTTCGTCTGTGGCGCGAGAGTCGTTATCTACCCGAAATCGCTGTCGGCCTGCGGGACGCCGGCGGCACCTCGCTGTTCGGTGCCGAATACCTGGTCGCCAGCAAGCGCTGGTACGACCTCGACCTTAGCCTGGGCCTCGGGTGGGGGTATCTGGGGACACGCGGCGACATGGACTCGCCATTGTCAGTACTGGATGACCGCTTCGAGACGCGCCCCGACGATGCCGGTGGCGACCAGGGCGGTGAGTTCGCCTTGAATCAGCTGTTCAGAGGGCCCGCGGCGGTCTTCGCCGGAGCCGAGTACCAGACACCCTGGGATCCTCTGATTCTGCAGCTCGAGTACGAAGGCAACAACTATCAGAATGAGCCGGCCACCTCTCCCATCGAGCAGGACTCGCCCGTCAATATCGGCGCGCGCTATCACATCAACGACAACCTGACCCTGAGTACCGCCTGGCAGCGCGGTAACACCCTGATGACCGGCATCACCCTGAATGCCGACCTGGCCGGCCTGAGCCAGGTCAAGCGCGACACCCGGCCGCTATCGATCGCCGACACGTTATCCTCGCCGGCCCCATTGGCCACGACCCCGGCTGACAACAACGATGCAGCGAATTCTGAATCGCCAGCGCCCCAGACGATCGCCGCCACCTACGGCGAGACCACCATCGATGGCGTGCCTAGAGATGAAGCTGAGGTCAACTGGCAAGACGTCAGCCAGCAACTGGAAGACAACGCTGGTATTCGGGTCAATGGTATTCACCTCAATGGCGATACTCTGCTCATTGAGGCCACGCCAATCAAGTATCGCTCATTGGCGCAAACCGCCGGGCGCGCCAATCGCATCCTCCATCGGTACGCCCCGCCGCAGATCAACACCTTCCGCTATCGATGGCAGGAGCTTGGGCTCGATCTGCGTGACGATGTCCATCCTCGTGCCGCTTTCGTCGCTGCTCTGGTGAATGCGGAGCAGGAGTCCCGCTACCACCACAGCATATACGCTCAGCTTCCGCGACAGATAAGCTCACAGCCCCCCGACTTCGAGGCCACTCAGGAGCGATTCCGCTATAACCTCGGCCCTGGCTACAACCAGAATTTGGGCGGCCCGGATGGATACCTCTACCAGCTGCTCCTGCGGGCAAGTGGCGAGCTGAAAACTGACGACAATGGCTGGTTCTCGGGCGCACTAGGCTGGACAGTAGCCGACAACTTCGACAACTACGACTATATCGCCGAGTCCGACCTGCCCCGCGTGCGCACCTATATCGGGGACTATCTGGCCGAGTCCACCGTTGGCATCACCAACCTGCAATACACGCGTACGTCGCAGCTCGGCAAGAACTGGTTCGCCATGGGCTATGGCGGCCTGCTGGAGATGATGTATGCCGGGGCTGGCGGTGAGATGCTGTATCGCCCCTTCAACAGCGACTGGGCGCTCGGCATGGATCTGAACTATGTTCGCCAGCGTGATTTTGATCAACAATTTGGTTTGCGCGATTACTCGACCTGGACGGGTCACCTGAGCGCTTACGTGCAGACCGACTTCGAGGACGTACTGGCCAAGGTGAGCGTGGGCCGCTATCTGGCCAAGGACATCGGCGCGACCTTCGACTTCTCGAGGGAATTCGCGTCCGGCGTGCGTATGGGTGGCTGGGCCACCTTCACCGATGCCGGCGATGATTACGGCGAAGGCAGCTTCGACAAGGGCGTCTACATCACCCTGCCGCTGGATGCCTTCTTCACGACCTACAGCCGCGATGACGTCAATATCAGCTGGCAGCCGCTGACACGTGACGGCGGTGCCCGCCTCAATCGCCGCTACTCGCTGTATGATATCACCGAGGATCGTACCATGGGGAGCTTCTGGGAGGAGCGTGACCAGGTCTGGGAGTAAGACTCCCAGGGCCTAGCCTAGCCCCTCCGTAGGTATCTCACCCCTCACACGAAAACGCCCCGGCACGCATGCCGGGGCGATTGCCTGACCATCTGAGAATGCCGGGCTCTCAGCACTATTGCAGGCAGTGACTCAGAACAGTCGATTCAGACCATTCTGCGCTGCCACCCGGTAGGCCTCGGCCATGGTCGGGTAGTTGAAGGTGGTGTTGATGAAATACTTGAGGTTATTGGCCTCGCCTTCCTGCTGCATGATCGCCTGACCGATGTGCACGATCTCCGAGGCCTGGTCACCGAAGCAGTGAATGCCGAGGATCTCGAGGGTCTCGCGGTGGAAGAGGATCTTCAGCATGCCCACGGTATCCCCGGTGATCTGGGCACGAGCGGTATCCTTGAAGAAGGCCTGGGCCACTTCATAGGGCACCTTCGCGCCGGTCAGCTCGCGTTCGTTCTTGCCTACCGAGCTGATCTCGGGAATGGTATAGATTCCGGTCGGTACGTCATCGACGAAGCGGAAATCCTCATCGAGCAAGTCATCGCTGGCGTTACGCCCTTGGTCATAGGCGGCACTGGCGAGGCTCGGCCAGCCGATCACATCGCCTACGGCATAGATGTGCGGAGTGGTGGTGCGATAGTGGTTGTCGACCTGCAGCTGACCGCGGCCGTTGGCCTCCAGGCCGATGTTCTCGAGGCCCAGCTGATCCGTGTTGCCGGTACGGCCATTGGCCCACAGGAAGGCATCGGCACGCAGCTTCTTGCCGGACTTCAGGTGTACGACCACGCCGGACTCGTCCCCCTCGACCCGTTCGTAGTCCTCATTGTGGCGAATCAGCGCGCCGTGGTGGCGCAGATGATAGGACAGCGCATCGCTGATCTCATCATCGAGGAAAGACAACAGTCGGTCACGGGAATCGATCAGGTCGACCTTGACGCCAAGCCCAGAGAAGATCGAGGCATATTCGCTGCCGATAACGCCAGCACCGAAGATGATCAGGGTCCGCGGCGTGTGCGACAGGCCAAGGATAGTGTCAGAGCAATAGATGCGCGGGTGGCGGAAGTCGATGTCCGCCGGGCGATAGGGGCGCGAGCCGGTGGCGATGACGATCTTCTGGGCGTTGAGCTCCTCGATCCCCTCCTGGTTGTCGCGCACCAGTAGCGTATGCTCATCCTTGAAACGTGCCACGCCGAAGAACAGATCGATGCGGTTACGGGCATAAAAGGTGGTGCGCATCTCGACCTGCTGGTCGATCGTCACCTGAGAACGCTCCAGTACCTTCGGAAACGAGAACCAACGCGGCTCGCCGATATCACGGAACATGCGATTGGTGTTGAAGGACATGATCTGCTTGACCTGGTGACGCAGTGCCTTCGACGGGATGGTGCCCCAGTGCGTGCAGTTGCCGCCCACCGCACGCTGCTTTTCGATCACCGCCACGCGTTTGCCGTGCTTGGCGGCGTTGATGGCGGCGCTCTCTCCAGAGGGGCCGGTACCGATCACCACCACATCGTAATTATGAACTGCCATCGTTTCTCCTAGCGTTGTAGGTCCCGTCTCTGTCCCGTTCGGCCGATCGCGATTCAGCGGCGTGTGGCGTCATAGCCCAGGTCAGCGCCACGGCTCTCGTCACTGGCCCGACGGGCACTGGTGCCCTTCTTGCTCTCTTCCTCGCAGACCTTGTCGTTACCACCGCAGATATCGCAGCCTTCCTTCAGGCCCAGATTGTTGAGCCCGCCACAGGTGCCCGCAATCGGCTTTCGGCCGAGGATGACACCCACGGCCATCGCGGCCACTACCAGCAGCATGAAACCGAAAACGAGAAACCAGATCGTCATGATGATCTCCTTGGCTGCGGTGCTTAGTCGGCAGGATCGCAGGCGTTGGGGAGTGAGTGAATATCGCAGTGGCTGCGACCTCGGCTGGCGGCGTGTCATCGCCATGTCGCCAGCCGAGGGAGCAGCCCTCAAAAGGCAACAGGGCCGACCCACTGGGCCGGCCCTGCGTCGCAAAGGGCCGTATCGTGCCAGGCTGATCAGCCGCCGAAATCGTCCAGTGCGATGTTCTCGGGTTCGACGCCCATATCCAGCAGCATCTTGATCACCGAGGCGTTCATCATGGGCGGCCCACACATGTAGTACTCGCAGTCCTCGGGAGCCGGATGGTCCTTGAGGTAGTTCTCGTACAACACATTGTGGATGAAGCCGGTGGGGCCTTCCCAGTTGTCTTCGGGCAGCGGATCCGACAGGGCCAGGTGCCACTCGAAGTTGTCGTTCTCCTCGGCCAGCTGGTCGAATTCCTCGTTGTAGAAGGTCTCGCGCCAGGAACGCGCGCCGTACCAGAAGGAGATCTTGCGCTTGGAATTCAGGCGCTTGAGCTGGTCGAAGATGTGGCTGCGCATCGGCGCCATCCCGGCACCGCCGCCGATGAAGACCATCTCGGCATCGGTGTCCTTGGCGAAGAACTCGCCGAAGGGCCCCATCACCTGCACCTTGTCACCCGGTTTCAGGTTGAAGACGTAGGTGGACATCAGGCCCGGCGGATGGCTGGTGCCGGGAGGCGGTGTCGCAATACGGATGTTGAACTTCAGCAGGCCATACTCTTCCGGGTAGTTGGCCATCGAGTAGGCGCGAATGACCTCTTCGTCGCTCTTGTGGGAGACCTTGAACAGGTCGAACTTCTCCCAGTCGCCCCGGTAGTCCTCCTCGATATCGAAGTCGGAGAACTTGATGTCGTAGGGCGGCGCCACCAGCTGCACATAGCCGCCGGCCCGGAAGTCGACTTCCTCGCCTTCGGGCAGCTTGAGGTTGAGCTCCTTGATGAAGGTCGCGACGTTGGGGTTCGAGGTGACCTCGCATTCCCACTGCTTGACGCCGAAGACCTCTTCCGGGACCTCGATCTTCATGTCCTGCTTCACCGGCACCTGGCAGGAAAGCCGCCAGCCTTCCTTCTTCTCGCGCATGGTGAAGGCGGATTCTTCGGTCGGCAGGATCGCCCCGCCGCCGTCGGCCACGCGGCACTTGCACTGGGCGCAGGAGCCGCCGCCGCCACAGGCGGAGGACAGGAAGATGCCGTTGGCCGCCAGGGTCTGCAGCAGCTTGCCGCCCGCCTGGGTGCTCAGGGTGTGCTCGGGGTCGCCGTTGATCTCGATGGTCACATCGCCGCTGCTGACGAGGCGGCTGCGTGCGGCCAGGATGATCGCCACCAGGCCGATAACGACCACGGTGAACATGACCACGCCGAGCAAGATGACATTTGTATCAACCATGTCGGGTTCCTATTGGTGTTCGTTGTCCGAGGCGCGCCTCAGAGCTGGATACCGGAGAAGGACATGAAGCCGAGCGACATCAGACCCACGGTGATGAAGGTGATGCCCAGCCCCTGCAGGCCGGCCGGCACGTCGCTGTACTTGAGCTTCTCGCGAATCCCGGCCAGCGCCGCGATCGCCAATGCCCAGCCGAAGCCTGCGCCCGCGCCATACACAACGGACTCGCCGAAGTTGTAGTTACGCTCGACCATGAACAGCGTGCCGCCGAGAATGGCGCAGTTCACGGTGATCAGCGGCAGGAAGACACCCAGCGCGTTGTAGAGTGCCGGCACGAACTTGTCGAGAAACATCTCGAGAATCTGCACCAGCGCCGCGATGACGCCGATATAGCTCAGAAGCCCCAGGAACGACAGGTCGATGTTCTCGGCCCCGGCAATCCCGGTCCAGGAAAGCGCACCTTCCTCGAGCAGGTAGGTCAGGATCAGGTTATTGACCGGCACGGTGATCGCCAGTACCGCGATCACGGCGACGCCCAGACCGATGGCCGAGGAGACCTTCTTGGACACCGCCAGGAAGGTACACATCCCCAGGAAGAAGGCCAGGGCCATGTTCTCGACGAAGACCGCCGAGATGAACAGGCTGAGGTAATGTTCGAGCATTTACACGGCCTCCTTCGGCTGGGTGTTTTCCTTCATCTTGAACTCGTTCTCCTCGATCTGCTCCGGCTGAACGCTGCGCAGCACCCAGATGAACAGACCGATGACGAAGAACGCGGAGGGCGGCAGCAGCATCAGGCCGTTCGGAACGTACCAGCCACCGTCCTGGATCGGCGTCAGCACGGTGATGCCGAACAGGCTGCCGGAGCCGAGCAGTTCACGGAAGAAGCCGACGATCATCAGGATGACGCCATAGCCAAGGCCATTACCGATGCCGTCGAGGAACGACAGCATCGGCCCGTTCTGCATGGCGAAGGCCTCGGCGCGGCCCATCACGATGCAGTTGGTGATGATCAGGCCGACGAAAACCGACAGCTGCTTGGACATCTCATAGGCGTAAGCCTTGAGCACCTGGTCGACCACGATCACCAGCGAGGCGATGATGGTCATCTGCACGATGATGCGGATCGAGGACGGGATATGATTGCGGATCAGCGAGACGAACAGGTTGGAGAACGCCGTGACCGCGATCACCGCCAGCGCCATCACCAGCGACACGCTCATGCTGCTGGTCACCGCGAGGGCCGAACAGATCCCGAGGATCTGCAGCGCAATCGGGTTGTTCTTGAAGATTGGCGTGATCAGCACGCCTTTAGGAGTTGCGGCTGACATGTCTTAGGCTCCTTCCGATGTGTCGCGGATCTTGGCGAGGTAGTTGCCGAAGCCGGCATCGCTCAGCCAGAACTGCACCAGATTGGTCACGCCCTTGCTGGTAAGCGTCGCACCGGACAGGGCATCGACCTCGGTGGCCTGGCTCGCGCCACCCTTGACCAATGCGATTTCCGGGCCGCCCTCACCGACTTCACCATCGGGGTAGACCTGCTTGCCTTCCCACTGGGCCTTCCACTTCGGGTTATCCACTTCGCCGCCCAGCCCCGGAGTTTCGGAGTGGGAATAGAAGGTGATGCCTTCGATGGTGTTGGCGTCGCCCTGTAGCGCAAGATAACCGCGCATCAGGCCCCACAGGCCCTGACCCCGCACCGGCAGAATGATCTGCTCGGGATTCTGCGGATCCCCGACCAGATAGACCACCGAGTAGTTTTCCTGACGTGACAGGCCGGCGATGTCCTTCTCACCCGACAGGGTGCGAGACTGGGCCGGATCACGGGAAGCGGCAAACTGGTCATAGGTCTCCGGGTCTACCGCATCGGTGTACTCGCCGGTGCGCAGATCCACGGCACGCGGGGTCACCTGCTCGAACTGCTCGGTGATCGGCTCGCCGGCCTGATACAGGCCCGCCACCTGGAGGATGTTCGACTTGCGGTCGGCCTCCTGGTTGAACTGCTGCTGCGGGCGCAGGGCCACGGCGGCAGTGGACACGATCACCGAGCAGACGATGCACAACGCGAAGGCAACGGTCAGCGTCTTCTTGATGGAGTTGTTACTCGCCATCAGGCACTCTCCTCAGCCATGGCACCGGTGCGCTGCTGACGGCGCTTGATGTTGGCCTGCACAAAGAAATGGTCGATCAGCGGAGCGAACAGGTTGGCGAACAGGATCGCCAGCATGATGCCCTCGGGGAAAGCCGGGTTGACGACACGGATCAGCACGGTCATCACGCCGATCAGGGCGCCAAAGGCGAAACGGCCCTGGTTGGTCATGGCAGCGGAGACCGGGTCGGTCGCCATGAACACCATGCCGAAGGCGAAGCCGCCAATCACCAGGTGCCAGTACCAGGGCATGGCGAACATGGCATTGGTGTCGGACCCGATGAAGTTGAACAGCGAGCTGGTCGCCACCATACCCAGGAAAACGCCCAGCATGATCCGCCAGGAGGCAATTCGGGTCCACAGCAGAACCGCGGCGCCGATGAAGATCGCAAGCGTCGAGGTTTCACCAATGGAGCCGGGAATGTAGCCCAGGAAGGCGTCCAGCCAGCTGAACTGGCTCGACAGCGCGGACATGCCGCTCTGGTAGGCCGTGGACAGCGCTGTGGCACCGGTGTAGCCATCGGCGGCGACCCAGACGCTGTCGCCCGAGATCTGTGCCGGATAGGCGAAGTACAGGAAGGCCCGCCCGGTCAGTGCCGGGTTCAAGAAGTTCTTGCCGGTACCGCCGAAGATTTCCTTGCCGATCACGATACCGAAGGTGATGCCCAGGGCCACCTGCCACAGCGGAATGGTCGCCGGCAGGATCAGCGCGAACAGCACCGAGGAGACGAAGAAGCCCTCGTTGACCTCATGGCCGCGCTTGATGGCAAACAGCACTTCCCAGAAGCCGCCGACCACGAAGGTCACCAGATAGATCGGCAGGAAGTAGGTCGCCCCCAGCACGAAGTTGGACCAGACGCTGCCGACATCATGACCGCCAGCGAGCAGCATCAGGATAGCCTCGCGCCAGCCCCCCATGGAGGCGTAGCCCTCGGCGATCGCGGCATTGGCCTGCCAGCCGGCATTCCACATACCGAAGAACATCGCCGGGAAGGTGCACATCCAGACGGTGATCATGATGCGCTTCAGGTCGACCCCATCACGCACGTGAGCCGTGGTCTTGGTGACGCTGACCGGCGCGTAGAAAATCGTGTCGATGGCTTCGTACAGCGGGTAGAACTGCTCGTACTTGCCACCCTTGTGAAAGTGCGGCTCGAGATTATCGAGTGTCTGTCGGATACCCATCATCAGGCCTCTTTCTCGATAGTGGTGAGGTTGTCACGCAGGATGGGACCGTACTCATACTTGCCGGGGCACACATAGGTGCACAGCGCCAGGTCCTCTTCATCCAGTTCCAGACAACCCAACTGCATGGCAGTTTCAATATCGCCAACGATCAGCGAGCGCAGCAGCTGAGTGGGCAGGATATCCAGCGGCATGACGGTCTCGTAGTTGCCGACCGGTACCATGGCACGCTCGGAGCCATTGGTGGAGGTATCCGGGGCATACTTGTTGAGCCCGAGGATCTTCGACAGATAGATGCCCATCACCGAGTGGCGGTTGGTGCCCGTGGACAACCAGCCCATGAAGGCACGCTTGTTACCCTCTTCCAGCAGGCTGAGCTGGTTGTGGAAACGCCCCACATAGCACAGTGCGCCTTCGGCGATGGCGCCGGAGAACACCGAACCGGAGATCACCCGGGTATCGTCAGGCTTATTGACCTCACCGGCCAGCAGCTCATCGGTACTGGCGCCGATGCGAGTGCGCAGCATCCGCGGCTTCTCGGCTCGCGGCCCGCCGATGGCGACCACGCGGCTGACATCCAGCTTGCCTTCGGCAAACAGCTTGCCGACCGCGATCACATCCTGGTAGCCGATATGCCAGACCTGCTTGTGCAGGGCCACCGGCGACAGGTGATGGATATGCGTCCCCACCAGACCGGCCGGGTGCGGGCCACCGAAGCTCTCGACCTGCACCTTGTCCACCTGGCTGCCGGGCAGCTTGGCATCCGGTGCCTGGCACAGGAACACCTTGCCCTCGGTCAGCCGCGAGAGCACCTTGAGGCCATTTTCGAAGGCCTCGGGCGCCTCGTTAATGATGACGGCAGGATCCGGACTGAGCGGATGGGTATCGACGGCGGTGACGAAGATGCTTTCCGGCACGGCGTCGAGTGCCGGCGTCCGCGAGAACGGCCGTGTGCGTAGGGCCGTCCACAGGCCCGACTCGACCAGCTGGTCGACGACCACCTGACGGTCGAGGCTGACCAGCTTGCCGGCCTCATGGGCCGTGAACTCGACGGCTTCTTCCGCGTTTTCATCAACCTTGATCACCACCGACAGCAGCTTGCGCTTCTCCCCGCGGTTGATCGCCACCACTTCACCTGCCGCCGGCGCGGTGAACCGCACGCCGTCGATCTTCTTGTCGGTGAAGAGCAGCTGGCCTAGTTTGACGCTGTCCCCCTCCCGGACCTCCATGGTCGGCTTCATGCCGACATAGTCGGTGCCCAGGATGGCCACGTGACGAACCGGGCGCGCATCCTCGATGCGCTGCTCGGGCGCCCCCGTGATGGGGAGATCCAGGCCTCGTTTGACTTCGATCATAGACTCGCCCAGTTATCGGCTCTGATTTGTCAGGAAAGAGGTTCGAAAGACGCACATCCCCGATTAGCGCCGGATGGCACCAAGGGTCGCGGTCACGGTGTTCGAATTCTTTTCTTATCAGAAGGTTGTCAGTTCGGTCCGCCTTGAACGGACCGCCCCTAAAATCTCGGTCATTATAATGACATGGGAAACGAAAGACCACACGCCCTAAGGTAGCATGCGGCCTGACGACGACGCGGGATGCGACGCCCATGGGCGGAGACAGGGAGTAGCGCAAGGCCGCCAACGCTCCAAGCTCAGGAGCGACTGGAAAACGCAAAGCGCCCAGGCGGGAGCCTGGGCGCAGGAGCGGTGAAACGAGCGGGCAACAGTCGCGATGCCGTCAATCGCGATACCGTCAGTCGCGGTGGTATCAGTCGCGATCCATGGGGAAGGCGAGGAAGCTCACGTTGGACATGTGCTGCAGGATGCGAACCACCTGGCAGCTGTAGCCGAACTCGTTGTCGTACCAGACATAGAGCACCGCGTTCTTGTCCTCGGCAATGGTGGCCTTGGCATCGACGATGCCGGCATGCCGGTTGCCGACGAAGTCCGACGACACGACCTCGGACGAGTCCACGAAGTCGATCTGTTTCTGCATCGGGGAATGAATGGCCATGCGCCGCAGGTGGTCGTTGAGCGACTCGGCGTCGGTGCCCTGATGCAGGTTCAAGTTAAGGATCGCCATCGACACATTCGGTGTCGGCACCCGGATGGCATTGCCCGTCAGCTTGCCCGACAGTTCCGGTAGCGCCTTGGCGACGGCCTTGGCGGCCCCGGTCTCGGTCAGCACCATGTTCAGCGGTGCGCTGCGACCCCGACGGTCGCCCTTGTGGTAGTTGTCGATCAGGTTCTGGTCGTTGGTGTAGGAGTGCACCGTCTCCACATGGCCGTGCTCGATGCCGAACTTGTCGTTGAGCGCCTTGAGGACCGGGACGATGGCGTTGGTGGTGCAGGACGCCGCCGAGACGATGCGATCCTCGCGGGCGATGTCGGTGTGATTGATGCCATAGACGACGTTCTTGACCTCTCCCTTGCCCGGGGCGGTCAGGAGCGCCTTGGCCACCCCCTTGCAGGCCAGATGCTGCCCCAGGCCCTCTTCGTCACGCCACATGCCGGTATTGTCGACCACGATGGCCTTATCGATGCCATAGGCGGTGTAGTCGATCTCGCTCGGGGCGTTGGCGTAGATCACCTTGATGTAGTTGCCGTTGACGATCAGGGCGCTGTTGTCGTGATCGACGCTGATGGTGCCCGAGAAGGGACCGTGCACGGAATCACGTCGCAGCAGGCTGGCACGCTTCTCCAGATCCTTGGCCAGATCGCCCCGCCCTCGCACCACGATGGCTCTCAGACGCAGTAGGTTACCGCCGCCGGCCTTCTCGACCAGGATGCGCGCCAGGATGCGGCCGATGCGGCCAAAGCCATAGAGCACCACGTCCTTGGGCTCGCCGTTGCCCTTCACCTCGCAGTGCCCGCCGACGATCTCGGCCAGCTCCTGCTCGAGGAAGGCCGAGACATCATTGAACTGGCTGCGCTTGAAGGCCACCGCCAGCTTGCCGACATCCACATGCGCCGGCCCGAGATTGAGCTCGCTCATCGCCTTGACCAAGGGAAAGGTATCCCGGACGGAAAGCTCGGTGCCCTCGACCTTCTTGACGAAGCGATGGTCCTTGAGGATGCGGATCACCGACTGATTAATCAGCGAGCGACCGTAAAGCGAGGTAACGATATTGTACTGGCGGTACAGCTTGCCCAGCAGCGGAATCATCTCCTCTGCCAGTGCTTCATTGCTTTGCCATTCCTCGAAGACGGTATCGAGCATCTGCTGACTCACGTGAAGGCCTCTCTATTAGGAGCGGAGCGTCGGACTGACATCACCACCGGGTGACACCGGACCGGCGCAAAAACAGGGTGTCGGAACAACACTAGACGAACGAATTATCCGAATTGGTGAGAAAGGCCGCAATTACTGGATAGTCGCAGGCGCTGTAAGGCAATTACAGAAATGGCGACTTGACTACAAACACGAAATCGGCAGGTAGCCGATTCCTCTTCCGAAGTCGCTTCCGGCCCGCTAGAGTGGTTGGCCTGAGAGCGGCCAAGCGAGCCGCTTCCCCCTCTTCTTCCCGGTTGCGATCAAGACGACACCATGCCGCATTTTTCACCACTCGACCCTCCTCGCCCCCAGGGGGTGCGCGACACGCTCTACTGGCAGGCGCCTCAGGGCAGCGCCGCACCGCTGGCCCTGGCGCGCCTGGCCGATGATGCGCCCTTGATGATCATCACCGCCGATACCGCCAGTGCCCAGCGCCTGGAAGATGACCTGCGGTTCTTCGCCAAGGTGCCGGTACTGCCCTTCCCCGACTGGGAGACGCTGCCCTATGACAGCTTCTCTCCTCATCAGGATATCGTCTCGTCACGCCTGCGCACCCTGAGAAGCCTGCACCAGGCCAGCGAAGGCATCGTGATCGTCCCCATCAACACCCTGATGCAGCGCCTGCCGCCCACCGAGTATATCGCCGGCCAGGTGCTGACCCTCAGGGTCGGCATGACGATCGATCGCGAGGCATTTCGCGACACCCTGTCCCGAGCCGGCTATCGAGCCGTGGAAACCGTCTATGAACCCGGCGAGTACGCCCTGCGCGGCGCCCTGATTGACCTGTTCCCGATGGGCAGCGAGGCACCGCTGCGCCTGGACCTGTTCGATAACGAGCTCGATACCCTACGCCACTTCGACCCGGACACCCAGCGCAGCGAGGATAAGGTCGAGGCCGTCGAGCTGCTGCCGGCTCACGAGTACCCCCTGACTCGCTCGGCCATCGCCTGCTTCCGCGAGGGCTTCGAGACCCTGTTCGATGTCGACCCGCGTCAATGCCCGCTCTACAACGATGCCCTCAAGGGGATCCCCTCCCCCGGCCTCGAACAGCATCTGCCGCTGTTCTTCGAGGACACCGCCACCCTCTTCGATCATCTGGTCGACGGCACCCGGGTCTCCCTGATGCCCGGCGTCTTCGAGGCCGCCGAGCACCACTGGGCATCGATCCAGAGCCGCTTCGAGAACCTGGGGGTCGACCCCACGCGCCCGCTACTGCCGCCTCACCGCGCCTTCGTGCCGGTGGCCGAAGTGTTCGCGGCGATCAAGCGGTCCCCGCGGGTCGAGCTGGTCACGGACGAAGATCACCCCCATGCACGGGCCAGCAACACGCACGCCGCCCCTTCGGTGGCCATCAATGCCCGCGCTCAGCAATCGCTTTCTGCGCTGTCGAGCTACCTGGAGGCCGAAGCGAAGACGCGCGCCCTGTTCGTCGCCGAATCCCGGGGGCGCCGCGAGGCCCTGGAAGAAACCCTGGCGCCACTGGGCCTGTCCATCCCCCATGTCAACGGCTGGAGTGACTTCCTCGCCACCGACCACCGCCTCGCCATCACCGAGGGCAGCCTGGACGCCGGCCTCGCCATCGACGAGCCGGCGCTCGCGATCATCACCGAGACCGAGCTCTACGGCGAGGTGGTGCGCCAGAGCCGGCGCCGCGAAAAGGCCACCGACGACAGCGAACTGGCCATTCGCCATCTCTCCGAACTGCGCCCCGGCGCCCCAGTGGTCCACCACGCCCATGGCGTCGGCCGCTACCTGGGCCTCGAGACCCTTGAGGCCGGCGGTCAGGCGGCGGAATTCGTGGCCCTGGAATATGCCAATGGCGCTCGCCTCTATGTCCCGGTCGACAGCCTGCACCTGATCTCCCGCTATGCCGGCGCCAGCGACGAACTGGCCCCGCTGCACAAGCTGGGCTCCGATCAGTGGGACAAGGCCAAGAAGAAGGCCGCAGAGAAGGTGCGGGACACCGCCGCCGAACTGCTCGACGTCTACGCCCGTCGCGAGGCGCGGGAAGGCTTCGCCTGCGATCTCCCGGAATCGGAGTATGCCCGCTTCGCCGGAAGCTTCCCGTTCGAGGAGACACCCGACCAGCGGGCCGCCATCGAGGCGGTGATCGGCGACATGACCGCGCCGCGGCCGATGGACCGCGTAGTCTGTGGCGATGTCGGCTTCGGCAAGACCGAGGTCGCCATGCGTGCCGCCTTCCTGGCGGTCAACGCCGGCCGGCAGGTGGTGGTGCTGGTGCCCACCACCCTGCTCGCCCAGCAGCATTTCGAGAACTTCCGCGACCGCTTCGCCGACACGGCGGTGCAGATCGAACTGATTTCCCGCTTCACCGGCGGCAAGAGCCAGGACAAGGCTCTCGAGCGCATCCAGGACGGGCGCGCCGACATCGTGATCGGCACCCATAAACTGCTGTCAAAGAGCATGAAGCTGCCCAACATGGGCCTCTTGATCATCGATGAGGAGCATCGTTTCGGGGTCGCCCAGAAGGAACGGCTGAAGAACCTGCGGGCCGAGGTCGACATCCTGACCCTCACCGCCACGCCGATTCCCCGCACCCTCAACATGGCCATGAGCGGCATTCGCGACCTGTCGATCATCGCCACGCCGCCGGCCAAGCGCCTGTCGGTCAAGACCTTCGTCCAGCAGCGCAACGAGCCGGTGATCAAAGAGGCGATCCTGCGAGAGATCCTCCGCGGCGGCCAGGTCTATGTGCTGCACAACGAGGTCAAGACCATCGAGACCACCGCCGAGCAGGTACGCGAACTGGTGCCCGAGGCGCGGGTCGGCGTGGCCCACGGCCAGCTCCCAGAGCGCAGTCTCGAGCGCGTCATGTCGGACTTCTATCACAAGCGCTTCAACGTGCTGGTCTGCTCCACCATCATCGAGACCGGCATCGATGTGCCGAGTGCCAACACCATCGTCATCGAGCGTGCCGACAAGTTCGGACTCGCTCAGCTTCACCAGCTGCGCGGTCGGGTCGGACGCAGTCACCACCAGGCCTATGCCTACCTGCTGACGCCGCCGCCGCGCAGCATGACCAAGGATGCGATCAAGCGCCTGGAGGCCATCGGCGAAGCCGAGGACCTGGGCGCCGGCTTCACCCTGGCCAGCCACGACATGGAGATTCGCGGCGCCGGCGAGCTGCTGGGGGACGAACAGAGCGGCCAGATGGAGACCATCGGCTATAGTCTCTACATGCAGATGCTGGACCGCGCCGTGAAGGCCATTCGTGCCGGCAAGACGCCCAATATCGAGGCCCCGCTGGACGAAGGGGTGGAAATCAAGCTCAACCTGCCGGCGCTGATCCCCGACGACTACCTGCACGACGTGCAGCAACGCCTGGTGATGTACAAACGCATCGCTAGCGCGGAAAATGCCACCGAGCTCAAGGAACTGCAGGTCGAGCTGATCGACCGCTTCGGCCTGCTGCCGGCCCCGCTCAAGACCCTGCTGCGCCAGACGCGTCTGCGTCAGCGGGCCGAACAGCTCGGCATCACCCGCCTGGAAGCCGGCGAGCAGCGCGGCCGGGTCGTTTTCGGCTCGGGCACCGCGGTCGATCCCATGACCCTGGTCAGCCTGATCCAGAAGGACCCCGTACATTATCGCCTCGACGGCGCCGACACCCTGCGCTTCGAGGCCGACATGGCCAACGAGGAGGCTCGCTTCCAGACAGTGGAAGGCCTGCTCGACCGACTCAACCGCAAGACCGAGGCGGCCTAGGCACTCCTGCCGGGCCGAGACCAAGATGAGCAATGCAATGAAAGCAAGAACCCACGCCCGTGATGTCACGGGCCCCTGGCGTCTGACGCTTGCCGGCCTGCTGCTGGCCCTACCCCTGTCCTTGACGCCTATCACGGCACTGGGGGCAGATGACGCCCAGACGCCCCAAGGCGCCGAGGTGAGCAAGGACGCTGGCGACCAGGCCTGGCCGCAAGGCCACTACCCGCTGCCCGAGGACGGCGATATCGTCGGCGAGACCTCGACCATGATCGCCGAGGCCTCCGATACTCTGCTCGACATCGGTCGACGCCATGGCATCGGCTATGAAGAGATGCGACGCGCCAACCCGGATGTGAATGTCTGGTACCCCGGGGAAGGCACCGAGATCGTGATTCCCTCGCGCTTCATCCTGCCTCCCGGCGCGCGGGAAGGCGTGGTGGTGAACGTGGCCGAGATGCGCATCTACTTCTTCCCGGAACCCAAGGATGGCGAGACACCCCGCGTCGAGACCTACCCGGTCAGCGTCGGGCGCATGGACTGGAAGACGCCGCTGGGCACCACCTCGATCACCCAGATGGTCAAGAACCCGGCCTGGTACCCGCCCCAGTCGATCATCAAGGAACATGCCGAGGACGGCCGCGGCGAGCTGCCAAGGGTCGTACCGGCAGGCCCAGACAACCCACTGGGCTCACGCAAGATGCGCCTCAACATTCCCGGCTACCTGATCCATGGCACCAACCGTCCGGACGGGATCGGCATGCGGGTCACCCATGGCTGCATCCGCATGCTGCCGGAAGACGTCGAGGCCCTGTTCGAAAAGGTCGGCGTCGGCACCCAGGTCCGCCTGATCAACAAACCCTTCAAGCTGGGCTGGTCCGACGGCACCCTCTACGTCCAGGCCTACCCGTATCTGGACGAAGAGGATGGCACCACCGTCGAGCGCATCACCAATGCCCTACAGCAGGTCGACGAGGAGGTGACCGGGCTGGATTACCCCGTCGACTATGCTCGCCTGCGCGACGTGGTCGAGGTACCCGGCGGCCTGCCGGTGGCGCTCGAGTATACCGCTCCCCCCGAGCCGACACGCCCCGCCAAGACACTCTACGAGCGTCTGGAGCTGATCGCAGCCGATACGTCGGAGACCGTCAACGTGCGGGCGGCCAAGGCGCTCGTCGAGCGCAGCTGAACCATGGCCGGCCCCTGAAGGGCCGGCCAGCCCCCCTGCTTCGCCTGCACACGAATATCGCCCCGCTTGAAGCGGGGCGATGTCTGCACGCTCGATGCGAGCGCCAGGCAGACCACCTCCTGATACCCGAGCGTTGCGACAAGGGCATCACCAGTACATAACCACAAAAAAGCCCTGCCATATGGCAGGGCTTTCGCGTTGCGGACCAGGTGCATTTGCCGCCTGGCCTGCGACGGCATGCTTACTTGCGCATGGAGCGCTCGAACATGCGGTCCATGGCCTGACGGTTTTCCTGGGCCATCTGCATGGCGGCCTGGGCGTCGCGCTGAGCCTGGTTGGCAGTGTTCAGTGCACGGTTGGCAGTGCTGTTCGCCTGAGCGGCGTCAGCCTTGGCTTCCTCGGCAGTCATACGAACTTCTTCCAGAGCACCGGTAGAAGCACAACCCGCCAGAACGGCCAGAGAGGCGGCTGCAGCGGTCAGCTTCAGAGTATTCTTGATGGACTTAGACATGGAGTTCTCCTTGAGGGTCTTCCTTGGTTAGCCGGGCATACCCGATGTCAATCAGGCCCCTGCTCGACTTTGTTATCGACGCAGGACACTGCCTCGACACGACGACTCTGGCAACCCAGAACCGGTAGGTCAATGACCATTACATTATAGACACAACTCATTGTCTATACGGAATAACAGCAACTTCCGTAGTGAAGACTAGCGGATCACTACCGGCGTGCCAATCGCCACCATGTCGGCGAGGCGATCAATTTGCGAATTGGTCACCGCCACACAGCCCTGCGTCCAGTTGAAACGCCGATGGATGTCGGGATCGGCTTCACCTAGCCCATGAATACCGATGTATCCACCCAGCACGGTATCCTGCGGCGGCTGGCCCGTTCTGCGAAGATCGCTCATGAAGTCACCATACTCCCGCGCGGTCATCATGCCGGCGTCCCAGGCCTCACGGGCGTGAGCCGCCGTGGGAAAGTCGAGCCCCAGGAAAATATGGAAATCGCTGTCAAGCTTGACCCGGTTGATATGGAAGGTCCCCGTCGGCGTCGAGCGGTCACCTTCCCGCCGCAGGCGCTTCACGCCCCCGCGCCCCACCGAGACCGGCGAGTAGCGCTCGACGACGTCCTGCCCCTGGTAGACGGTCAGGCTCTCGCTCGCATTATCGACGAGCAACCAGATACCGTGACTGGGGACTGAGTGGCTGCTAACGGAGGCGTGGGCACCCCACAGAGGAGTGCCCCACAAGACGATGAAGATCAATACACTGGCAAGACGGGTCATAATCGCATGGCGCACTAATCGCGCAAAATGTGGCTGAGAAAAATGGGGTTGTACGCGATTCCCCGTCACATGGCAACGCCCCATCGATCATGCCTCAGACAGGCAGCAAGGCGCCGACACGGAACAGCTCACCCAGCGTCGTCACCCCTCTCTCCGCCTTGTCCAGCCCATCGCGAAACATCAGGCGCTCTCCCCGCGCGTGCAGTTCGTGTCTCAGTTTGTGTTCATCGATGTGGCGGAGAATCTGGCCATGATCGCCCTGTGTCGGCTGCCAGACTTCGAAGATCCCCGTCCGCCCCCGGAAGCCCAGGCCGTCGCATTCGTCACAGCCGGACGCGACCCAGACCCGCTCTGGCACCTCGAGACCACTCGCATCCAACCAGCTGGCATCATGCTCACTGATAGGTTCCTGTCGACGACAACGCTCACACAGCCGACGCACCAGACGCTGCGCGACGACCACGCCCAGGTTGGACGCGATTTCCTCGTCCTCGAGACCGCGCTGTCGCAGGGTGGAAACCGCTCCCACCGCATCGCGGCTGTGCAGCGTCCCCATCACGGATCGGCCACTGACCGACACGCCAAAGGCCGCCTGGGCGGACGCGCTGTCGCGAATCTCGCCAATCAGCACATAGTCCGGATCCAGACGCAGGGACGCCAGGGTGCCGGAATAGAAACCCAGCCCCTTGGCGTCATCGACCTGAATCTGGTTGATCCCGGGTATCGAGTACTCGACGGGGTCCTCGAGGGTCATGACCTGGCTATCGCCAAGCGACAGGCGGTGCAGCAGGGTATACAGGGTGGTGGTCTTCCCCGACCCGGTAGGCCCCGTGACCAGCAACATGCCTCCGGTGGCATCCATCCACTTCTTGATCCAGCCGACCCCCTCGCCACTGATGCCCAGGCCTTCGATGTCCTCGAAGATCAGGGGAGGTGCCAGAAAGCGAATCGCCAGCTTCTCTCCGGCGAAGCAGTTCACGGCCGTCACTCGCAGAGTGAACTCCTTTCCGCGCAGCGAAGCGGAGAAGCTGCCCTCCGCCGACAACAGGGAGGGCAGCGGATCGAGACCGGCCATCACCTTGAGCTGGTTGACCAGCTGTCTGCCGCCGTCGACATCGAACTCGGCGGCATCCACCATCATGCCGTCGATCCGCAGGCGCAGCCGATAGCTGGCCGGCAAGGGGTCCAGATGTATATCCGTCGCCCGCGCCAGCTCCGCATCGTCGAGCAGGGCCATGGCCTCAGACGGTGTATGACGAGGGCCGGATGTCTCACTCATTTCGGTGTGGAGCTTTTTCAGCAGGTGCTGGCGTACGGGACGTGGCATTGGTCGACTCCTTGACTCGTTACCTTGGCGTGAGAGCGTACACCTCAGAGGATCGAGCTGCCTCGGCGCGCAAGCCCCACCCACATTGCATCCTCGCTGTTACGCCCGCCGAGAGCAGGCCTGCCAGCACAACCGTATTTCGCGGCCCTGCCCGCGATACAGAAGCAGCAGGCGGGACATACAGAGCCTGAGGCCGTGGCTGCCCCATGCGCTTTCATCCTTTTTGCTTGGCAATTCACCCGAACTAATGACTAAGGTTAGTCTTCATCCAGAATCCGGCAACTCACGCATGAAGATCGGCCCCGCCACCAAGCCCCAACTTCCTACCAGGCCTGACTAGCCTTTTCGCCTGAGTGGGCCTGTGTTGCTCGCCCAGGCCGGTCAGCTCCGCTCCTCGGGAATAGTCCATTACTCGCCCGCTCCCCCTCGCCCTCATGGCAAGGTACCCTGACAGTCGGCACCAATCGTCATCCGAAGGAGTGCGCTGCATTGCTGAACACCATGCTGTCTGTTGGCCACCTGCTGGTAGTGATCGCGACCCTCGTGACCGTCGTCCTCTGCGTACTGCTGCACTACGAGGTGTCCATGGCCCTGAGCCGGCGAATGGAGCACTCCACCCACTCGCAACGTCAGCGCTTCCTGACCTTGATCTTCGGGCTGCTGGGCAGCCATATCGCCGAAATCTGGGCCTTCGCAGTGACCATGGAGCTGCTGCTCGACCTGCCCGGCAGTGGCGACGTGATCGGCATCACGGCACCGGGATTCCTGGACCTCGTCTATCTGTCGGCGATCAACTTCACCACCCTGGGCTATGGCGACATGGTGCCGAGCGGTCCCATCCGCTTCATCATGGGCACGGAAGCCCTCACCGGCTTCATGCTGATCACCTGGTCGGCGTCACTGACCTTCCTCGAGATGCAGAAGCACTGGCGTACCAATCACTCGGACTAGGATGCCAAGCCGTATAGCGGTGAATCGTCGGCACCGTCCCCCGGCATCGCCGACGCCCCAGATCAGGCGCCCGGAATCGCTCGACATCCGCTTGAGGGGACGGTTGCCGTGTAGGCTGGCCGCTTCCCTGAGCAACCGCTCAGGCAGGGACTCGGGTAAGCCCATGCAAGGAAGACAGGGACGGCCTGAGAAAAGGCGCGGAGAGAAGGACTAGAAGAAGCTCCGTGGGATCGGCTCAGCGGATGCCGGCCTTGCCCAACAATAGAGCCTCGTCGATGGGGACGAAGGTCGTGGCGGCCTGAATCAGCGAATCGGCGGTCAGGGCCGGCACACCGTAAACGTCTACCTGGACACCATGGCGCTGCCGCATGCGATTCACCAGCAGATCGAAATCGCCATCACCGGACACCAGTACGACGCGATCGACCTCGGCGGCCGCTTCGATGGCATCGAGGGCGATACCGACGTCCCAGTCGCCCTTGGCGGAGCCATCCCGTCGCTGGATGAAGGGCTTGAGTTTCACGTCGAAGCCGATGCTTCGCAGGATGGCCTGGAACTGGCGCTGTCGCGCATCACCGCGATCCACCGCATAGGCGTTGGCGATCACGACGACTCCGAACGACGCGAGACGCGCCCAGAAGGCATGGTAATCGAAGTGACGGCCATAGGCCTGACGGGTGGTGTAGTAGACGTTTTGCACGTCGACGAAGACGGCGACGCGGGGCGCGTCGCCAGGCGATGTAGCCATCGGAGGCCCTCAGTGCACGGTGGCGGGGATTTCCGGCTCGTCGCTTTCTTCCTGCCACAGCTTGCTGCGGGTAATGGCATGGTCGATCATCTCGCGAGCCACCTCGAAGCGACTCTGACGCAGCAGGTCACCGGCTTCCTCGGAGAAGTTGATACGCAGCAGCGGTTCGCCTTCGCCTTCGGCATGGCGCAGCACGATTTCACCGTCATTGAGTTCGACGATTTCCAGAACAGCGGTCTCTGACATTCTGGATGAAGCCTCCAGCTGATTGGGCAATAAAAAACG